>NZ_JAELTI010000125.1 GCF_016428755.1 Allobosea sp. ASV33 | reverse complement strand
GCCATAGGCATAGAACGGGTCGCGCGTGTTGTCGGAGGCGATCATCACCGGCACGCCGGCAGCCTTCAATTCATGCAGCGCCGTGACGCCGCGCCAGCGCGGCGTACGGCCTGGCCGCCGATCCTGGAGATACATGTTGCAGAGCGGCAGTGAGACCACGGCGATGCCGGCCTCGCGAACCTTGGCGATGATCCGCGCCTCGTCCTCGGGCGCCTGAAGCGCCAGGGAGCAGCAATGCCCGCAGAGGATTTTGCCCGTGAAACGATGGCGCAGGGCGGCATCGGCAATGTGCTCCAGCGAGCGCGCCGCCGGATCATTGGTCTCGTCGACATGGAAATCGAGATCGAAGCCGTTCTCGATCGCTGCCCGGAACAGGATATCGAGCGCCCGGTCGAGCTCCGGGATCATGTAGGTGACGCAGCCGAGCAGGCCATCGCCATGCGCCTTCACCGCGGCGATGATCGCCTGCATATGGACAGGGTCCAGCGCGGCATCGGCCCCGAAAAGCGGCGAGGCCTGCAGCGCGATCCGCCCGGCCCACTCCGCCCGCAATTCCGCATAGACCGGCCAGGAGATCCCGATCTGCTTCGCCAGCGAATCGAGATGCGTCCGCATCGCCGCGGTGCCGTGTGCGAAGGCGGTCCGCAGTGAGAAATCCATCCGCGCCTGCACATCCTGCGCCGACCAGTTCGCCTCGCGATCCGCCCCGACCGTATTCAGCGCGCCAGGGAAGGTGCCGTCCGGATTAGGGCTGCGCGGCCAGATATGGCCCTTGTCGAGATGGACATGCACATCGACGAGGCGCGGCAAGGCGATGCCGCCGTCGAGGTTAAAAGCCGGCCCGGCCCCAACGGCCGCTCCGGCGGGCTCGATCGCAGCAATACGGCCATCCGCAATCGCGAGATCGACACGCGCCAACCCATTGCGGTCAGCCAGGATATCGATGCCATCGATCAGGCAGGCGGGGACGCGCAGGTCGGTCAGGCGGAAGGCAGGCGCATCGGGCAGGCGCGCGAAACCGGTCGTCACGTTGTCTCGCCTCTCCTGCCTATCACGGTCGGGTTCGGAGATACCGGGCGGATGGCCCACTCGCAAGCCGCGCCGGTCCCTCCTCCCCCGCCGATGACGTCGCAGCCGGAAAAGCCGCGCATTCGGGCTTGTTCATGCGAGCGGGATCGCGCATGAGGGCGGCGTCATCAGCCAATACGAGGTCGGACCCATGACCGGCGAAGCCCGCATCATCGACGGCAAGGCCACGGCCGCTGCGCTCCGGGCCGAGATCGGCCGCGAGGTCGCGGCGATCAAGGCGGCGCGCGGCATCGTGCCCGGCCTCCATGTCGTCCTCGTCGGTGAGGATCCGGCGAGCAAGGTCTATGTCGCCTCCAAGGAGAAGCTCGCCGTCGAGGTGGGCATGAACTCGGTCGCCCACCGGTTGCCGGCCGACACGACCGAAGCGCAACTCCTCGCCAAGCTCGCCGAACTCAATGCCGACGACGCTGTCGATGGCATCCTCGTTCAGCTCCCGCTGCCGAAGCATATCGACACCGGCCGCATCATCGACGCGATCGATCCGGCCAAGGATGTCGACGGCCTGCACCCGATCAATGCCGGCCTGCTCGCCGGCGGCAAGAACGGGCTCGTGCCCTGCACGCCGCTCGGCTCGATGCTCCTGCTGAAGCAGGCCCTGCCCTCCCTGTCGGGCCTCGACGCCGTGGTGATCGGCCGCTCCGAGCTGGTCGGTCGCCCGGTCGCCCAGCTCCTGCTCCAGGCCGATTGCACCGTCACCATCGCCCATTCGCGCACGCGTGACCTGCCCGCCGTGGTCAAGCGCGCCGATATCGTCATCGCCGCGGTCGGCCGGCCCCGCATGGTCAAGGGCGACTGGATCAAGCCCGGCGCGACCGTGATCGATGTCGGCATCAACCGCCTGCCCGACGGCAAGCTGACCGGCGACGTCGATTTCGCGGAGGCCGTGAAGGTCGCGGGCGCGATCACCCCGGTCCCCGGCGGCGTCGGCCCGATGACCATCGCCTGCCTGCTCAAGAACACGCTGACGGCGTTTCACGCGCGGCGGGAGTGAAGTCAGCAGCCGACGAGGCCGCCGCGAGCGGCCCGGGCTCTTCGTCAGTTAGCACTCAAACAAAAAAGGAGCTGCAGTCCTGCGGCTCCTTTTTCGTTCTTGCAGCCGGGCCGCGCCAAAGGCGCGGCCCGGAAATCTGATCACATATGGATCTGGCGCTTCTCCACCGCCATCGCGGCTTCCTTCACCGCCTCGGCCAGCGTCGGATGCGCGTGGCAGGTGCGGGCGAGGTCTTCCGAGGAACCGCCGAACTCCATCAGCACGGTCACCTCGGCGATCAGGTCGCCGGCATGCGGGCCGATGATGTGGCAGCCGAGCACGCGGTCGGTCTCCGCATCCGCCAGCACCTTCACGAAGCCCTCGGTATGGCGGATGGCGCGGGCGCGGCCATTGGCCGTGAACGGGAACTTGCCGATCTTGTAGGCGACGCCGGCCGCCTTCAGCTCTTCCTCGGTCTTGCCGATCGCGGCGACTTCCGGCGCGGTGTAGACGATACCGGGAATGGCGTCGTAGTTCACATGGCCGGCCTTGCCGGCGATGATCTCGGCAACCGCGACGCCCTCGTCCTCGGCCTTGTGCGCCAGCATCGGCCCGCGCACCACGTCGCCGATGGCGTAGATGCCGGCGACATTGGTCTTGAAATGGTCGTCGATGACGACGCGGCCGCGCTCGGTGGCGACGCCGGCCTTGTCGAGGCCGAGGCCATCCGTGTTCGGACGACGGCCGATCGCGACCAGGACGATATCGGCATTGAGCGTGGTCGCCGTGCCGCCGGCCGCGGGCTCGACGGTGACGGTCGCGCCGCCCTTCTTTCCGGTCTCGACCTTCGTGACCTTGGATCCCAACTGGAAGGTGAAGCCCTGCTTCTCCAGGATGCGCTGGAACTGCTTGGCGACCTCGCCGTCCATGCCGGGCAGGATGCGGTCGAGGAACTCGACGACGGTGACCTTGGCGCCGAGGCGGGCCCAGACCGAGCCGATCTCGAGGCCGATCACGCCGGCGCCGACCACGACGAGCTCCTTCGGCACGGAGCCGATCTCGAGCGCGCCGGTCGAGGTCACCACCGTCTTCTCGTCGATGGTCACGCCCGGCAGCGGCGCCGATTCCGAACCCGTCGCGATGACGATGTTCCTGGTCTCGATCTCCTGCGCCTTGCCGTCTTCGGAGGTGACGACGACCTTGCCGGCGGACGGGATCGAGGCCGTTCCGTGGAAGGCGTCGATCTTGTTCTTCTTCAGCAGGAAGCCGACACCGGTGACGTTGGCATCGATCGTCTCCTGCTTGTGGGCCATCATCGCCTTGAGATCGAGCTTGGGCTTGCCGACGACGATGCCGAGCTTCTCGAAGGTGTGGCCAGCTTCCTCGAACATCTCCGACGCATGCAGCAGCGCCTTGGAGGGGATGCAGCCGACATTCAGGCAGGTGCCGCCATGGGTCTTGCGCTTCTCGACCACCGCGACCTTGAGGCCGAGCTGGGCGGCGCGGATGGCGCAGACATAGCCGCCGGGGCCGGTTCCGATGACGACGAGATCGTAGGACATGGTCTCTCTCTTGGCAGGATCAGGTGAATTCGGGCGGGCTCAGGCTTTGGCCAGCGGCGCGGTGAACGCCCCATAAGGCCCAAAAGGAACGCATGGCAGCCCCAGCCATGCGTTAGGAAGGTCGAGGCGAAGCGCGTCAGCTCATCAGCCGGATCAGCATCATCACCAGGCCGACGATCGAGGCGAGCCAGACGAAGGTCCGGAGGACCGGAATGCCGGCCGCATAGAGCAGGACATAGACGACGCGCGCCGCCAGGTAGAGCCAGGCGCCGGTGGCGGCGATGCCGCCGGCTTTGCCTGTGATCGTCAAGGCCAGCGCCAGCGCGACGAAGGCGGGATAGCTTTCGAGCAGGTTGCCGAGCGCCCGCTTCAGGCGCCGCGACAGGATGCTGCTGCTTTCGCGCCCCTCGTCGCGCGGGCTGAACAGGTATTTCGGCCCGAGATCGGCCGAAGAGGCGGCCTGGAGCACGATCTGCAGGAGCAGGAGCGCCACGCTCCAGCCCAGCACCGTGATTTCCGTCGTCGCTGCGATCGTAGCCATGTCAGCCCCCATCGTTGCCGTCAGAAAACAGTGGTGTTCTTCGAACGCCGACGCCAGCTACCGGACCGCGGGATGCAGAGCCGGCGGCCGGTCTCCCGGCCGCCGCTTCGCATCTCAGAGATCGAGCACGAGGCGCGCCGGATCCTCCAGGCCTTCCTTGATGCGGACGAGGAAGGTCACGGCTTCCTTGCCGTCGATGATGCGGTGATCGTAGCTGACCGCGAGATACATCATCGGGCGGATCTCGATCTTGCCGTTCACGACGACCGGACGCTCCTGGATCTTGTGCATGCCCAGGATCGCCGATTGCGGCGCGTTCAGGATCGGGGTCGACATCAGCGAGCCGTAGACGCCACCGTTCGAGATGGTGAAGGTGCCGCCCTGCATCTCCTCGATCGAGAGCTTGCCGTCGCGGGCCTTGCGGCCGAACTCGCCGATCTTCTTCTCGACGCCGGCAATGGAGAGCTCGTCCGCATCGCGCACGACCGGAACCACCAGGCCCTTCTCGGTGCCGACCGCGACGCCGATATGGTAGTAGTTCTTGTAGATGATGTCGGTGCCGTCGATCTCGGCATTGACCGCCGGGATCTCCTTCAGCGCCTGCACGCAAGCCTTCACGAAGAAGCCCATGAAGCCCAGCTTCACGCCGTGCTTCTTCTCGAACACGTCCTTGTACTGGTTGCGCAGCGCCATCACGCCGGACATGTCGACCTCGTTGAAGGTCGTCAGCATCGCCGCGTTGGACTGGGCTTCCTTGAGGCGGCGCGCGATGGTCTGGCGCAGCTTGGTCATCTTGACGCGCTCTTCGCGGGCGCCGTCATCCGGCGCCGAGGGGGCGCGGACGGCGATCGGCGCAGGCGCGGCAGCCGGAGCTGCAGCCCCGCCGGTCGCGATCGCGGCGAGCATGTCGCCCTTGGTCACCCGGCCATCCTTGCCGGAAGCAGCGACCTTGGACGGGTCGACGCCGCTCTCGGCGGCGAGGCGCGAGACGGCCGGGCCGGAATCGGCGGCCTTGGTCGCGGCAGCCTTGGGAGCCTCAGTGGCAGGAGCCGCAGCGGCAGCAGGCTTGGCCTCGGCCTTGGCAGCAGGGGCCGCAGCGGCAGCGGCGCCGCCTTCGCTGATCGTGCCGAGCAGCGCGCTGACACCGACCGTGTCGCCTTCCTTGGCGACGATCTCGCCGAGCACGCCGGCGGCCGGCGCGTTGACTTCCAGCGTCACCTTGTCGGTCTCGAGCTCGACCAGGGGCTCGTCGGCCTTCACCGCCTCGCCTGGCTTCTTGAACCACTTGCCGATGGTGGCCTCGGAAACGGATTCGCCGAGGGTGGGTACGCGGATTTCGGTCGCCATGTCAGGCCTCTGTTGTCTCGTTCTCTGGCGGCAGGTTCGGCACCGGCTAGGGCGCCGATGCAGCAATGAAATCCGGCAGCGCGCTCAAGGCGCCGCCGGAGAAGGATGTCAGGCCGCGAAGGCCTCGTCGAGGAAGGCGTTGAGCTGGGCGAGATGCTTGGACATCAGGCCGGTCGCGGTCGCGGCAGAGGCCGGGCGGCCGACATAGCGCGGACGCTTCGACTTCGAGCCGGCATGGCCCAGCACCCATTCCAGATAGGGCTCGACGAAGGTCCAGGAGCCCATGTTCTTCGGCTCCTCCTGGCACCAGACCACGTCGGCGCCCTTGAAGCGCGCCAGCTCCTGCGCCAGCGTCTTCAGCGGGAACGGATAGAGCTGCTCGACGCGCATCAGGTAGACATCGTCGACGCCGCGCTTCTCGCGCTCCTCCAGCAGGTCGAAATAGACCTTGCCCGAGCAGAGCACGACGCGGCGGATCTTCGAGTCCTTGACCAGCTTGGTGGTCGACTTGCCGCGCTCGGCATCGTCGGCCAGCACGCGGTGGAAGGTCGAGCCCTCGGCGAGGTCCGCGAGGTCGGAGATGCAGCGCTTGTGGCGCAGCAGCGACTTCGGCGTCATCAGGATCAGCGGCTTGCGGAAGTCGCGCTTGAGCTGGCGGCGCAGGATGTGGAAATAGCTCGCCGGCGTCGAGCAGTTCGCCACCTGCATGTTGTCCTCCGCGCACATCTGCAGGAAGCGCTCGAGGCGGGCGGAGGAGTGCTCCGGCCCCTGGCCCTCATAGCCGTGCGGCAGCAGGCAGACGAGGCCGGACATGCGCAGCCACTTGCGCTCGCCCGACGAGATGAACTGGTCGAACACGACCTGCGCGCCGTTGGCGAAGTCGCCGAACTGCGCCTCCCACATCGTCAGCGCGTTCGGCTCCGACAGGGTGTAGCCGTATTCGAAGCCGAGCACGGCCTCTTCCGAGAGCATCGAGTTGATGACCTCGTAGCGGGCCTGGTCCTCGCGGATATGGTTCAGCGAGGTGTGGCGGGCCTCGGTTTCCTGGTCGATCAGCACCGAATGGCGCTGCGAGAAGGTGCCGCGCTCGCAATCCTGGCCCGAGAGACGGACCGGGTTGCCGTCGAGCAGCAGCGAGCCGAAGGCCAGCGATTCGGCCGTCGCCCAGTCGATGCCCTCGCCGCTCTCGACCGCCTTCTTGCGATTGTCGAGGAAGCGCTGGATCGTCTTGTGGACGTTGAAGCCGGCCGGAACGGCGGTGATCTTCTCGGTGATCTCCTTCAGCGTCTCCGCCGGCACGCCGGTGGCGCCGCGGCGCGGATCGTCCTCGTCGGCGCGGATCGCCTTCATGCCGGCCCAGCGGCCGTCGAGCCAGTCGGCCTTGTTCGGCTTGAAGGCCTGGCCAGCGTCGAACTCGACCTCCAGCTTCGCCTTCCAGGCGGCGCGCATCGCGTCGAGCTCGTCGGCACTGATGACGCCTTCCGCCGCGAGCTTGGCGCCGTACAGCTCCAGCGTCGACTTGTGGCCGCGAATCTTGCGGTACATCAGCGGCTGGGTGAAGCCCGGCTCGTCGCCCTCGTTATGGCCGAAGCGGCGATAGCAGAACATGTCGATCACGACCGGCTTGTGGAACTTCTGCCGGAACTCGATCGCGACCTTGGCGGCGAAGACCACCGCCTCCGGATCGTCGCCGTTCACATGGAACACCGGAGCCTCGACCATCTTCGCCACGTCGGACGGGTAGGGCGAGGAGCGCGAATAGCGCGGATAGGTGGTGAAGCCGATCTGGTTGTTGATGATGAAATGCAGCGAGCCGCCGGTGCGGTGGCCCTTCAGGCCGGAGAGGCCGAGGCATTCCGCCACGACGCCCTGGCCGGCGAAGGCCGCGTCGCCATGGATCAGCAACGGCAGAACCTTGGAGCGCTCGACGATGTCGCCGAACTGGTCCTGCTTGGCGCGCACCTTGCCGAGCACGACGGGATCGACGATCTCGAGATGCGACGGGTTGGCGGTCAGCGAGACGTGGACGTTGTTGCCGTCGAACTCGCGATCGGCGGACGCACCGAGATGGTACTTCACGTCGCCCGAGCCCTCGACGTCGTCGGGCGCGAAGGAGCCGCCCTTGAACTCGTGGAACAGCGCGCGATGCGGCTTGCCCAGCACCTGGGTCAGCACGTTGAGGCGGCCGCGATGGGCCATGCCGAAGACGATGTCGCGCACGCCGAGCGCGCCGCCGCGCTTGATGATCTGCTCCAGCGCCGGGACCAGCGCCTCGCCGCCATCCAGGCCGAAGCGCTTGGTGCCGGTGAACTTGAGGTCGAGGAACTTCTCGAAGCCTTCGGCCTCGACGAGCTTGTTCAGGATCGCCTTCTTGCCTTCCTTGGTGAAGGCGATCTCCTTGTCCGGCCCCTCGATGCGCTCCTGCAGCCAGGCCTTCTGCTCGGGGTCGGAGATATGCATGAACTCGATGCCGACCGTGCCGCAATAGGTCCGCTGCAGCACCGCGACCATCTCGCGGATGGTGGCGAACTCCATGCCGAGCACGTTGTCGATGAAGATCTTGCGGTCGAGATCGGCCTCGGTGAAGCCGAAGGCGGCTGGCGACAGCTCCTCATGGTCGGTGCTGCTCTCGATGCCGAGCGGGTCGAGATTGGCATGGAGATGGCCGCGCATCCGGTAGGCGCGGATCAGCATGATCGCGCGCACGGAATCGCGGGTCGCCTGCTGCACGTCGGCGGCGGAGAGCGCGGTGCCGGCGGCCTTGGCCTTGGCGCCGAGCTTGTCGGAGATCACCTTCTCGACGACGGCCCAGTTGCCGTCCAGCGCCGAGACCAGCTCGCCGCTGGCGGCGATCGGCCAGTTCGGCTTCTTCCAGGACGCGCCCTTGGCGTTCTGCAGGACAGCTTGCTTGTCGTCCTTCAGCGCGCCGAAGAAGCTCTGCCACTGCTCGTCGACCGACTTGGGATCGGCCTCGTAGCGGGCATAGAGATCCTCGATATAGGCAGCGTTGCCGCCATAGAGGAAACCGGTCTGCGCGAGAGCCTCGTTGATGTCCTGGCGAGCCATGATGCTCCTGCCTTCCTTCGCCGCTTAAGCCATGTCCGAACCCCTGCCCGGACATCCTTTCAACTTGCCGTCATGCTCGGGCTTGCGCCCTGAGCATCTTGCCGTTTTGCCGTCGCCTCTTCCGGGACGAGATGGTCGGGTCAAGTCCGACCATGACGCGCCCCGGAGAGGCGTTAGGACCTCAGCCCTTCAACACTTCGACCAAGGTCTTTCCAAGGCGCGCCGGCGAGGGCGAGACCCGGATGCCGGCGGCTTCCATCGCGGCGATCTTGTCCTCGGCGCCGCCCTTGCCGCCCGAGATGATCGCGCCGGCATGGCCCATGCGGCGGCCGGGAGGAGCCGTGCGGCCGGCGATGAAACCGACCATCGGCTTCTTGCGGCCGCGCTTGGCTTCGTCCTTGATGAACTGCGCCGCGTCCTCTTCGGCAGAGCCGCCGATCTCGCCGATCATGACGATCGACTCGGTCTTGTCGTCGGCCAGGAACATCTCGAGCATGTCGATGAACTCCGTGCCCTTGACCGGGTCGCCGCCGATGCCGACGGCCGTGGTCTGGCCGAGGCCCTCGCGGGTGGTCTGGAACACCGCTTCATAGGTCAGCGTGCCCGAGCGCGAGACGATGCCGACCGAACCCGGCTTGAAGATGTTGGCCGGCATGATGCCGATCTTCGACTGGCCGGCGGTGACGACGCCGGGGCAGTTCGGGCCAATCAGGCGCGACTTCGAGCCGGAGAGCGAACGCTTGACGCGCACCATGTCGAGCACCGGGATGCCCTCGGTGATGCAGATGATCAGCGGGATCTCGGCGTCGATCGCCTCGCAGATCGCGTCGGCGGCGCCCGGAGGCGGCACGTAGACGACCGAAGCGTCGGCGCCGGTCTTGGCCTTGGCCTCGTGCACGCTGTCGAAGACCGGCAGGCCGAGATGGAGCGAGCCGCCCTTCCCCGGCGAGGTGCCGCCGACCATCTGCGTGCCATAGGCGATCGCCTGCTCGGAGTGGAAGGTGCCGTTCTTGCCGGTGAAGCCCTGGCAGATGACCTTGGTGTTCTTGTCGATCAGGATGGACATGTCTGCTCCTCAGGCCTTCTTGACCGCGGCGACGATCTTCTGCGCGGCGTCGTCGAGGTCATCGGCGGGAATGACGTTGAGGCCGGAGTCGCGGATGATCTGCTTGCCTTCCTCGACATTCGTGCCTTCGAGGCGCACGACCAGCGGAACCTTGAGGCCGACCGCCTTCACCGCCGCAATCACGCCGCGGGCGATGACGTCGCACTTCATGATGCCGCCGAAGATGTTGACGAGGATGCCCTTCACCTTCGGGTCGGCGGTGATGATCTTGAACGCCGCCGTCACCTTCTCTTCGCTGGCGCCGCCGCCGACGTCGAGGAAATTCGCCGGGCTTTCACCATAGAGCTGGATGATGTCGAGCGTCGCCATGGCCAGGCCGGCGCCGTTGACCATGCAGCCGATCGTGCCGTCGAGCGCGATATAGGCGAGGTCGTACTTGGACGCCTCGATCTCCTTCTCGTCCTCTTCCGTGGTGTCGCGCAGCGCAACCACGTCGGGGTGACGGTAGAGCGAGTTCGAGTCGAACGAGACCTTGGCGTCCAGGCACTTGAGCTGGCCCTGGGTGGTCACGATCAGCGGGTTGATCTCGAGCATGTCCATGTCCTTGGCCACGAACGCGCTGTAGATCTGGCCGAGCACCGTGCCGGCCTGCTTGGCGAGATCGCCGGTGAGGCCGAGGATGCGCGCCATGGCGCGGCCGTGATGCGGCATGATGCCGGTCGCCGGATCGACCGAGAAGGTCTCGATCTTCTCGGGCGTGTCATGGGCGACGGCCTCGATGTCCATGCCGCCCTCGGTCGAGATGACGAAGGCGATGCGCGAGGTCTCGCGGTCGACCAGCGCCGAGAGGTAGAACTCCTTCTCGATGTCCGAGCCGTCCTCGATATAGAGGCGGTTGACCTGCTTGCCGGTCTCGCCGGTCTGGATCGTGACCAGCGTGTTGCCGAGCATCTCCTTGGCGTGGGCCTCGACCTCTGCGACCGACTTGGCCAGGCGAACGCCGCCCTTCGCGTCGGGGCCGAGCTCCTTGAACTTGCCCTTGCCGCGCCCGCCGGCGTGGATCTGCGACTTCACGACGTAAAGCGGCCCCGGCAGCTTCTTGGCGGCCTCGACCGCCTCAGCCACCGTCAGTGCCGGGAAACCGGCCGAAACGGGCGCGCCGAATTCCTTGAGGATGGCTTTGCCCTGGTATTCGTGGATGTTCATGTGCTCGGTTTCCCTGGCAGCGACAAAAATTGACGAAAGGGCGGCCGCGCGTCTCCGCGCCGCCGCCCCCGCTCTAGATCACGCGAGTGACGGATCGACGGTCTTGCAGGCGTCGATCAGGCCCTGGACCGAAGCCACCGACTTCGCCAGCATCTCCTTCTCGGCGCCGTTGAGGCGGATCTTGACGACGCGCTCGACGCCCTTGGCGCCGATCACGACGGGAACGCCGACGAACATGTCCTTGACGCCGTACTGGCCCTTGAGCGCAGCCGCCGCCGGCAGCACGCGCTTCTGGTCCTTGAGATAGCTCTCGGCCATCGCGATCGCCGAGGCAGCCGGGGCATAGAAGGCCGAGCCGGTCTTGAGCAGGTTGACGATCTCGCCGCCGCCCTTGCGGGTGCGCTCGACGATGGCGTCCAGCTTCTCCTGCGTGGTCCACTTCATCTTGACGAGGTCCGGCAGCGGGATGCCGGCGACGCCCGAGTAGCGGACCAGCGGCACCATGTCGTCGCCATGGCCGCCGAGCACGAAGGCCGAGACGTCCTTGACCGAGACGTTGAACTCTTCGGCGAGGAAATAGCGGAAGCGGGCGGAGTCGAGCACGCCGGCCATGCCGCAGATCATGTTGGGCTTCAGGCCCGAGAACTTCTGGAGCGCCCAGACCATCGCGTCGAGCGGGTTGGTAATGCAGATCACGAACGCCTTGGGGGCGTACTGCTTGATGCCCTCGCCGACCGCCTTCATCACCTTGAGGTTGATGCCGATCAGGTCGTCGCGGCTCATGCCGGGCTTGCGCGGCACGCCGGCGGTGACGATGATCACGTCCGCGCCCTTGATGTCCTCGTAGGAGTTCGTGCCCTTGTAGCCGGCGTCGAAACCGTCGACCGGCGAGGACTCGGCGATATCCAGGCCCTTGCCCTGCGGAATGCCCTCGGCGATGTCGAACAGGACGACGTCGCCCAGTTCCTTGAGGCCGGCGAGGTGGGCGAGCGTGCCGCCGATCTGGCCGGAGCCGATGAGGGCGATCTTCTTACGGGCCATTGCCTAGTCCTTTTGTTCCTGGCGCTACCATCGATCCGGCTGCTGCCGGCTTCGACCTTCAAAATGCCTTGGCGCTGCGACAGGCCGGCCTCCGATGGAAGCCAGCCAAACCGTGCGTTCCTTTGGCCCAAACCGGCCTTTTGCCGCAACCCTCGCCGCAAAAGCGGCTTTTCTCGGGCACGGGAGCCCCTCGCGCGACATCGCGCGAGGCCGGTCCTGATTTTTCAAGGACTTAGTGAAATCCTTCGCTCGCACTCGGTTCCATCAGGAACGAAATCCGGCAATTACAATTTACAGATATTGTAATTGGTCACCAGATTATTCACACGATCCCGCTGCCGAGCACCCGCAGGATCACCCGGATCAGGGTCGAGAGCCGGGTATCGACCGAGGCCTGCGGCACGTCCGCCTCCAGCGCCAGCGAGGCCGGATGGATGAAGCGGTTGGTGGCGTCGATGACGAAGGCGATCGCCCTGTCGCGGTCGCGCGGCTCGAACACGCCGGTGGCCATGCCCTCGTCGACCACACGCTCGAACAGCGCCCGCACGCGGGTGCGGTTGCGCCGGCTGATCGCATGCCGCTTCGCCACCGCCAGCGACAAGGCCGCGAAGAGATGCGGCTCCTCGGTCAGGAGATCGCGATTGGCCTTGGCCAGCGCCAGGATCAGGCGCTCGAGCTTGTCGTCGGCCGGATCGGGCCCGTCCGCGACATCGGCGAGCCGCCGCTCGGTCGCCTTCAGCCAGACATCGACGACGGCGTCGATCAGCGCGCCCTTGGACGGGAAGTAGCGGTAGACATTGGCATGGGTCATGCCCGCCTCTTCCGCCACGGCGACGACGGTGAAGCGCTTCAGCCCGAACTTGCGCAGATGCTCGCCGGCGACCGTGAGGATGCGGGTCTCGCTCGGCTCGCGCTGCGCCATCGTCAAGTCTCGACCAGGCCGGTGGTGTTGCCGCTCGCCGCCGAGTCGGGCCGGCCATGCGGCATCGCCAGATACTCCTCCGAGCGCATCTCGATCAGGCGCGAGACCGTGCGGTCGAATTCGAAGGCCTCGCGCCCCTGCTTCGCCTGGTAGAGCTCATGCGGCTCGGCCGCTGCCGAGGCGACGAGCTTCACATGATGCTCGTAGAGCGTGTCGATGAGGATGATGAAGCGCTTGGCCTCATTGCGCCGGTCGTAGTCGAGGATCGGGATGTCATCGAGCACCAGCGTGTGGAAGCGCTGCGCCAGGGCGATATAGTCAGACGCGCCATAGGCCTGGGCGCAGAGATCGGCGAAGCTCGCCCGCGCCACGCTGCCGGCCGCCTGCGGCAGGACGAGGTCGTGGCCCTGCACGTTCAGCAC
>NZ_JAELTI010000124.1 GCF_016428755.1 Allobosea sp. ASV33 | reverse complement strand
GCTGCCTGACCTGCTGCTTCCAGAAGCCGAGCAGGCCCTCGTAATAGGCCGGGTCGTTCGGGCGCAGCACGGTCTGGCTGATCATGCCGCGGACCAGGCACATCGTGGCGTTCATCACGGTGCGGGTATGGTCGGGGTCGGTGCCGGCGCGAGCCGCGAGTGCGGTCCAGACCGCATCGAGCCCGGCATGGAATTCCTTGACCGTCGGGATGAGATCGGCCCGGAAAGCCGGGTTGTGGCGCGCTTCCGGCAGGTACTCCATCGTCACGTAGAACAGCCGGTCGTCCATCATCCGCCAGGCGTAGTCGACGATCTCGTCGCTTGAGCCGCCGCGCGCCATGAAATCCTCGGCGAAGCGGTGCAGGTCGCGCGCCGCCTTGCCCAGCATATCGGCGACGGAGGCGCTGATAATCGCCTCCCGGCCGGCGAAATGATGGGTCAGCGCCCCGCGGGAGACACCGGCCATGCGGGCAATCTCGGGGGTCGTGGTGCGGGCGAGCCCCTGGTCGTGCAGCAGGTCGATGGTCGCGTTCATCAGCCGCGCGGATGTCTCGGCGCTGCGCTCCTTCTGCGATCGTCGCTTGCCGGCAACTCTCATACGTGGCTCGCTCCCCTGACGATGGGGAAAGGCTGCGACTCAACTTACAAACAGTCAAGCCTGTTTTTTGAGTGGGAGGGAGGGCGCTTGAGGTTGGAATGGAACTAGCGGCCTGGACGGAACCACGCCGTCATTCCGGGGCTTCGCGTCAGCGAAGAGCCCGGAACCCAGAACCGATGCCTTTTCAAGAAAAGTCGCGGTCAAGTCGCGGCTTCAATTCGCGACGGCATCGGTTCTGGATTCCGGGCTCAGGCCTGCGGCCTGCCCCGGAATGACGGCGTGGTTCTGCGCCGAGCAACCTACCAGGGCCGGCGCGGCCCGGTATCGATATGGATCAGCCCGTTCCAGTAGACATGGTGGCCGCCGACATCGGGCATGGCGCGCACCCATTCGAGGACGACGCGCGGCCTGACGCCGGGGACGCGGAAATCCATCGCTTGGCAGCCCTTGTGATAGGAGCCGCGCCGGGCGCGCCAGGGCGGCCGCCAGGTCGAGGTCACCTTCACCGCCCCATACTTGTCGGCAATCCGGCCGAGGATCTGCTTGAGCTGCTCGGGCAGGCAGGCAATCGACGTGCCCGGGTCGGTCGAGATGCCCGGCCGTTCCGCCTTCTCGTTCGGATCGAAATCCGGCTCCGCGCCGGCCTTCTGGCCGGGTGTCAGTTTCGGCCATTCGACACCCTCGTCGTCGTCGGGCTCGCCGGGATTGGGCGGCGTGGCTGCGGCGGGCGGCGTTTCCGGTGCCGGCGTCGCGGGCGGCGTCTCCTGGGAGGAGGCCGGCACGGGCGTATCGGGCGCAGAGGCGCGCGGCGTCGGCGGCGGCACCACGATCGGCGGCAATTTCGGCGTGCCTTCGATATCGAGATCGAACGGGCGCTGCGGCGGCAGGGGCGCGCGCATCGGCTCGCCTTCCTGGGCGGAGACCGAGGCTGTCGAGAGCAGCACGGTGAGCGCAGACATGGCCAGCGTGCGCGGGAGGCAGGCCCGGCTCATCACGCCGTCGGGCGTCCGCAGAAAAAGGGCGGACGGGCGGGGCGGAGATCACGAAACATCGCAGGCCTTTCGGGAAAAGCGCTCGCACAGCCGGCAACGATTCGGCAGGGTGAACGGATGATTGCCGCTCACGCAGGCGGAAAGCAGGCGGTTTTGCCGGATTTTCGCCGCGGCTCTCCGGGGCGACGACAAGACAGGGCCGGATTTTGCCGCATTCTGCGCTGGGTTCAACCCGGATACGGCGATTGTGCGGCGCGGCGGAGTCTTGCTTCATTCTAATCGAGGGTCTAAGCGACTGGGACAGCGAGCCGCGCCACGGCCGCCTGAAATGAGTTCGACCATGCAAGCTGCCTCGGTGCCTTCCATCCTGAGCGACTACCTGCCGCTGGTGCTGTTCATCGGCGTCTCGGCGGTCATCGGCCTGGCCCTGCTGATCGCGCCTTTCGCGATCGCCTATTCCAAGCCGGATGCGGAAAAGCTCTCGGCCTATGAATGCGGCTTCAACGCCTTCGACGATGCGCGCATGAAGTTCGACGTTCGGTTCTACCTGGTCGCGATTCTCTTCATCATCTTCGATCTCGAGGTCGCGTTCCTGTTCCCCTGGGCCGTCGCCTTCGGCGGGCTCGGCTGGTATGGTTTCTGGTCGATGATGATCTTTCTCGGCGTGCTCACCGTGGGTTTCATCTACGAGTGGCGCAAGGGCGCGCTGGAGTGGGACTGAGCGTCGGGTAGGGAAACGGTTTTCCGGTTGCTACCTAACGGTCTGAAAGTTCACGAGGATTAGCTTATGGCAGTCACAGCGATCGATCGTGGTGATCCGCTCGTCGCGCAGGCGCCGAGGGGTTTGCTCGGTCCCGACGGCAAGCCGCTGGGGGCGCGTGATCCGTTCTTCGTCGAGATCAACAACGAGCTCGCCGACAAGGGCTTCCTCGTCACCGCGACCGACGACCTGATCAACTGGGCCCGCACCGGCTCGCTGATGTGGATGACCTTCGGTCTCGCCTGCTGCGCCGTCGAAATGATGCAGCTCTCGATGCCGCGCTACGATGTCGAGCGCTTCGGCTTCGCGCCGCGCGCCTCACCGCGCCAGTCGGACGTGATGATCGTCGCGGGCACGCTGACCAACAAGATGGCTCCCGCTCTGCGCAAGGTCTACGACCAGATGCCGGAGCCGCGCTACGTCATCTCGATGGGCTCCTGCGCCAACGGCGGCGGCTACTACCACTACAGCTACTCGGTGGTGCGCGGCTGCGACCGCATCGTCCCGATCGACATCTATGTCCCGGGCTGCCCGCCGACGGCCGAGGCGCTGCTTTATGGCGTCCTGCTGCTGCAGAAGAAGATCCGCCGCACCGGCACGATCGAGCGCTGAGCGCTCTGTCGGTCGATGCTGCAGGCGATGAAGGTGAGACGATGAGCGAAGCGCTCGTACAACTCGGCGAAGAGATCAAGGCCGCGCTGCCCGGCGCGGTGACGGAGGCCGTCGTCGCCTTCGAGGAGCTCACTGTTCATGCCGAGGCGGCCTCGATCGTCGAGGTGCTGCGCACGCTCTACAGCGATCCGCGCTTCCGCTTCGTGAATTTCACCGATATCGCCGGCGCCGACTATCCCGGCCGCGAGAAGCGCTTCGACGTCGTCTACCACCTGCTGGCGCCGCACCATAACCGCCGCATCCGCGTGAAGGTCCAGACCGACGAGGCGACGCCCGTTCCCTCCGTCGTCGACGTCTTCCCGGCGGCGAACTGGTTCGAGCGCGAGGCCTACGACTTCTACGGCATCCTGTTCTCCGGCCACCCGGACCTGCGCCGCATCCTCACCGATTACGGCTTCGAGGGCTATCCGCTGCGCAAGGACTTCCCGCTGACAGGCTTCGTCGAGGTTCGCTACGACGACGAGCAGAAGCGCGTCGTCTACGAGCCGGTGAAGCTCAACCAGGAATTCCGCAACTTCGATTTCCTCTCGCCCTGGGAAGGCACGGATTACGTGCTGCCGGGCGACGAGAAGGCGAAGGGGGCGTGATGGCATCCGGCCACCAAACCCTGTCCGGCGGCTGTCTCTGCGGCGCGGTGCGCTTTACCGCGACGCCCGAGAAGCAGGAGATGGATGTCTGCCATTGCGGCATGTGCCGGAAATGGAGCGGCGGCGTCTTCATGGCGGTGCCGTGCTCCGGCGTGTCCGTGGCGGACGAGCAGGCGCTCAGTGTCTATCCGTCGTCCGACTGGGGTGAGCGGGTCTTCTGCAAGACCTGTGGGTCGAGCCTGTTCTGGCGCCTGCGCCAAGGCGGGGACGGCCATGTCGCGGTCGCCTTCCAGGCCTTCGACGACCAATCGCCCTTCGACTTCGTCGCGGAGATCTTCATCGATGACAAGCCGGCGCTCTATGCGTTTGCCGGCGATCGGCCACGGCTGACCGGGGACGAGTTCCTGGCCCGCGTCGCGGCAAAGCAGGGCGGCACGGCATGACCGAGCACAATATCCGCAATTTCTCGATCAATTTCGGTCCGCAGCACCCGGCTGCCCACGGCGTGCTGCGCCTGGTGCTGGAGCTCGACGGCGAGATCGTCGAGCGTGTCGATCCGCATATCGGCCTGCTGCATCGCGGCACCGAGAAGCTGATCGAGGCCAAGACCTATCTCCAGGCCGTGCCCTATTTCGACCGGCTCGACTATGTCGCGCCGATGAACCAGGAGCATGCCTATGCGCTGGCGGTCGAGCGCCTCGTCGGCGTGACCGTGCCGCGCCGTGGCCAGCTCATCCGCGTGCTCTATTCCGAGATCGGCCGCATCCTCTCGCATCTGCTCAACGTCACCACGCAGGCGATGGACGTCGGTGCGCTGACGCCTCCACTATGGGGCTTCGAGGAGCGCGAGAAGCTGATGATCTTCTACGAGCGGGCCTGCGGCGCGCGCATGCACGCGGCCTATGTCCGCCCCGGCGGCGTGCACCAGGACATCCCGGTCTCGCTGATCCACGACATCGCCGAATGGTGCGATCCGTTCCTCAAGGTCTGCGACGACCTCGAAGGCTTGCTCAGTGACAACCGCATCTTCAAGCAGCGCAACGTCGATATCGGCGTGGTCGATCTCGAGACCTGCTGGAAATGGGGCTTCTCGGGCGTGATGGTGCGCGGCTCCGGCGCACCCTGGGACCTGCGCAAGTCGCAGCCTTACGAGTGCTACGAGGAGATGGAATTCGACATCCCCGTCGGCAAGAACGGCGACTGCTTCGACCGCTACCACATCCGCATGGAAGAGATGCGCCAGTCGGTGCGCATCATGAAGCAGTGCTGCGACAAGCTGCTGGCGCCCGATGGCGGCGGCCCGGTCTCCTCGCTCGACGGCAAGATGGTGCCGCCCAAGCGTGGCGAGATGAAGCGCTCGATGGAAGCGCTGATCCACCATTTCAAGCTCTATACCGAGGGCTACAAGGTGCCGGCCGGCGAGGTCTATGCCGCCGTCGAGGCACCAAAGGGCGAATTCGGCGTCTATCTGGTCTCCGACGGCACCAACAAGCCCTATCGCTGCAAGATCAAGGCCCCGGGCTTCGCCCATCTCCAGGCCATGGATTTCATGTGCCGCAAGCACATGCTCGCCGACGTCTCCGCGATCCTCGGCTCCCTCGATATCGTCTTTGGTGAGGTGGACCGCTAATGTCCGTCCGTCGTCTCGCACCTGATCCGGTCCAGCCCGCCTCATTCGCCTTCACCGCGGCGAACGAGAACTGGATCGACCAGCAGATCGCCAAGTATCCGGAAGGCCGCCAGGCTTCCGCCGTTATCCCGCTGCTGTGGAAGGCGCAGGAGCAGGAGGGCTGGGTCTCGCGCGCCGTGATCGAGACCGTCGCGCGCCGCCTCGGCATGGCGCCGATGCGGGTGCTGGAGGTCGCGACCTTCTACACCATGTTCAACCTGCAGCCGGTCGGCGAGTTCTTCGTCCAGCTCTGCGGCACGACGCCCTGCGCGCTGCGCGGCGCGGAAGCGCTGAAGAAGGTCTGCGAGGACGTCATCGGCCCGCAATCGACCGTGACCGCCGACGGCAAGCTCTCCTGGCTCGAAGTCGAATGCCTGGGCGCCTGCTGCAACGCGCCGATGGCGCAGATCAATGTCGACTATTACGAGGACCTGACGCCGGCGAATTTCCGCCAGCTCCTCGACGATCTCCGCAATGGCCGCGCCACCAAGCCCGGCCCGCAGAACGGCCGCACCGGCTCCGAGCCGGAGGGTGGCCCGCAGACGCTGACCGACAAGGCCCTCTATGACGGCTCGATGATCGGCGCCGGCGACTGGCAGAAGCGCATCGCCGAGCAGCGCAAGGCCGCGGCCGAAGCCGCCGCCGCCAAGGCAGCCGCCGAGGCGGAAGCCAAGAAGGCGGCAGAAGCCGAGGCCAAGAAAGCCGAAGCGACGCCTGCCGCCGTTGCCGAGAAGCCTGCGACCGAGACCGCCGCTGCCGCACGCCCGCAGCCCTCGTCGCCGGCCCAGCCCTCCAGCGCCGCGAACGACACGCCGGCTGCCAAGGGCAAGGTCGAGAACAAGGATGTCACCGAGGCTGCCAAGCCCGCGGCAGCGGACAACAAACCCGCCGCGGCGTCGGCACCGGCGGCCGCTGCCGAGAGCAAGCCCGAGCTGCTCAACGCTGCCCGCGGCGGCAAGGGCGACGATCTCGAACTGATCTGGGGCGTCGGGCCGAAGCTGGCTAGGATGCTCAACGAGATGGGCGTCTGGCATTACGACCAGATCGCCAAATGGACACCGGCGGAGCTCGCCTGGGTCGATGCGCGGCTGACCGGCTTCAAGGGCCGGGCGCTGCGTGACGACTGGATTGCTCAGTCGAAGAAGCTCGCGACGGGTTGGCGCCCGGAGTCGAAGCTTGGCGACAAGCCGGCAGAGTGAGGCACTAGGACATGCTCGCAGATCGCGATCGCATCTTCACCAATCTCTACGGCCTGCATGACCGTACCCTGAAGGGTGCGATCCAGCGCGGCGCCTGGGATGGCACGAAATTCCTGCTGGAGCAGGGCCGGGACTGGATCATCGACGAGATGAAGAAGTCCGGCCTGCGCGGCCGTGGCGGCGCCGGCTTCCCGACCGGGCTGAAATGGTCGTTCATGCCCAAGCAGAGCGATGGGCGCCCGCATTACCTCGTCGTGAATGCCGACGAGTCGGAGCCGGGCACCTGCAAGGATCGCGAGATCATGCGCAACGACCCGCATACGCTGGTCGAGGGCTGCCTGATCGCCTCCTTCGCCATGGGCGCGCATGCGGCCTATATCTACATCCGCGGCGAATACATCCGCGAGCGCGAGGCGCTGCAGCGCGCCGTCGACGAGGCCTATGAGGCCAAGCTGATCGGCAAGGACAACGTCCACGGCTATCCCTTTGATCTCTATGTGCATCACGGCGCCGGCGCCTATATCTGCGGCGAAGAGACGGCGCTGCTGGAGAGCCTCGAGGGCAAGAAGGGCATGCCGCGGCTGAAGCCGCCATTCCCCGCCAATATGGGTCTCTATGGCTGCCCGACCACGGTCAACAACGTCGAGTCGATCGCGGTCGCGCCGACCATCCTGCGCCGCGGCGCGAGCTGGTTCTCCTCGCTCGGCACGCCGAACAATGTCGGGACCAAGCTCTTCTGCGTCTCGGGCCATGTGAACAAGCCCTGCAACGTCGAAGAGGCGATGGGCATCCCCTTCCGCGAGCTGATCGACAAGCATTGCGGCGGCATCCGCGGCGGCTGGGACAATCTTAAGGCGGTCATCCCCGGCGGTTCGTCGGTGCGCATGGTCCCGGCCGAGCAGATCATCGACACGCCGATGGATTTCGACTCGCTCTCGAAGCTGCGCTCCGGCCTCGGCACGGCGGCTGTGATCGTGATGGACAAGTCGACCGACATCGTCCGGGCCATCGCCCGCATCAGCCATTTCTACAAGCATGAGAGCTGCGGCCAGTGCACGCCCTGCCGCGAGGGCACGGGCTGGATGTGGCGCGTCATGGAGCGCATGGCAGAGGGCCGCGCCCAGAAGCGCGAGATCGACATGCTGCTCGACGTCACCAAGCAGATCGAAGGCCACACGATCTGTGCGCTCGGGGACGCCGCGGCCTGGCCGATCCAGGGCCTGATCGCGCATTTCCGTCACGAGATCGAGCAGCGCATCGACGACTATGCCGCCAACCCGCACAGCGAGCCTGTGCGCCTGATGGCGGCGGAGTGAGACCATGACGAAACTCCTCATCGACGGCATCGAGGTCGACGTTCCCGCCGAGTACACCGTGCTGCAGGCCTGCGAGGCGGCAGGCGTCGAGGTGCCGCGCTTCTGCTTCCACGAGCGCCTCTCGATCGCCGGCAACTGCCGCATGTGCCTTGTCGAGGTGAAGGGCGGCCCGCCGAAGCCGCAGGCCTCCTGCGCCATCGGCGTGCGCGACCTGCGCCCCGGCCCGAACGGCGAGCCGCCGGTCGTCCTGACCAAGTCGCCGATGGTCAAGAAGGCCCGCGAAGGGGTGATGGAGTTCCTGCTCATCAACCATCCGCTCGACTGCCCGATCTGCGACCAGGGCGGCGAATGCGACCTGCAGGACCAGGCCATGGCCTATGGCGCGGATACCTCGCGCTATGCCGAGAACAAGCGCGCGGTCGAGGACAAGTATATCGGCCCGCTGGTCAAGACGACGATGACGCGCTGCATCCAGTGCACGCGTTGCGTCCGCTTCACCACCGAGGTTGCCGGCGCCTCCGATCTCGGCGCCATCGGCCGCGGCGAGGACATGGAGATCACGACCTATCTCGAGCAGGCGATGTCGTCCGAGCTCCAGAGCAACGTCGTCGATCTCTGCCCGGTTGGCGCGCTGACCTCGAAGCCCTACCAGAACAAGGCCCGCCCGTGGGAGCTCTCCAAGACCGAGAGCATCGACGTGATGGACGCGGTCGGCTCGGCCATCCGCGTCGACTCGCGCGGCAAGGAAGTGATGCGCATCCTGCCCCGTCTCAACGAGGCGGTGAACGAGGAGTGGATCTCCGACAAGACCCGCCATGTCGCCGACGGCCTCAAGACCCAGCGTCTCGACCGGCCCTATATCCGCGAGAATGGCCGCCTGCGTCCGGCGAGCTGGAACGAGGCCTTCGCCGCCATCGCCGCCAAGGTGAAGGCGACGAGCCCTGAGAAGATCGGCGCCATCGCCGGCGATCTCGTCGCGGTCGAGGAGATGTTCGCGCTGAAGAGCCTGATCGCCTCGCTCGGCTCCACCAATCTCGACGCCCGCCAGGACGGCACCAAGCTGCATCCGAAATTCGGCCGCGCCTCCTACGTCCTCAACGCCGGCATCGCCGGCATCGAGGATGCGACCTCGCTCCTGATCATCGGCTCGAACCCGCGCCGCGAAGCACCGATCCTGAACGCCCGCATCCGCAAGCGCTGGCTGCGCGGCGATCTCAAGGTTTCGGTCATCGGCGAGAAGGCCGACCTGACCTATACCTACGATTATCTCGGCGCCGGCCCGGAGACGCTGGCGGAGGTCGTGAAGTCGGCCCAGGCCGCTGGCGGCAAGCCGATGGTGTTGGTCGGGCAGGGCGCTCTCGCCCGCACTGACGGCGAGGCCATCCTCTCGCTCGCCGCGAAGGCGGCGCAGGCGCTCGGCGCCGTCACCGAAGGCTGGAACGGCTTTGGGGTGATCCACACCGCCGCCGCCCGCGTCGGTGCGCTCGATCTCGGCTTCGTGCCGCAAGAAAACGCTAATGGATCGGGCGGGTTGGACGCCGCTGCGATGGTCCAGCCGGGCGCGCTCGACGTGCTCTTCCTGCTCGGTGCCGACGAGATCGAGGTGCCGGAAGGCGCCTTCGTGATCTACCAGGGTACGCATGGCGACAAGGGCGCGCATCGCGCGGATGTCATCCTGCCGGGCGCGGCCTATACCGAGAAGTCCGGCACCTATGTGAACACCGAAGGCCGTGTGCAGATGGGCGACCGCGCCACCTTCCCGCCGGGCGATGCCCGCGAGGATTGGGCGATCCTGCGTGCGCTCTCCGCGACGCTCGGCAAGACGCTGCCCTTCGACTCGCTCGCCGGCCTGCGCAAGGCGCTCTACGAGGTGCATCCGCATTTCGCGGCGCTGGACAGCCTGCCGGCCAACGACGCTGCGGAGATCGGCAAGCTCGCCGCCCTCGGCGGCAAGACCGACAAAGCGGGCTTCGCGCCTGTCGTTGCGGATTTCTATCAGACCAACCCGATCGCACGTGCCTCCGCCATCATGGCGGAATGCTCGGCGCTGGCCTCCGGCCGGCATCAGCAGGCGGCGGAGTAAGCGGCCATGAACTGGGACCTCGTCCTCGATATCGCGATCATCCTCGGCAAGAGCCTGCTGCTGCTGGTCTGCCTGCTGGTCTTCATCGCCTATATCCTGCTGGCCGACCGCAAGGTCTGGGCGGCGGTGCAGCTTCGCCGCGGCCCGAACGTGGTCGGACCCTGGGGCCTGTTCCAGAGCTTCGCGGACCTGATCAAGTTCGCGCTCAAGGAGCCGATCATCCCGTCCGGCGCCAACAAGGGTATCTTCCTGCTGGCGCCCTTCATCTCCTGCCTCTTGGCGCTCGGCGCCTGGGCAGTGATTCCGGTGGCGGAAGGCTGGGCGATCGCCGACATCAATGTCGGCGTGCTCTACATCCTCGCGATCTCCTCGCTCGGCGTCTACGGCATCATCATGGCCGGCTGGGCCTCGAACTCGAAATACCCGTTTATGAGCGCGCTGCGCTCGGCGGCGCAGATGGTGTCCTACGAGGTCTCGATCGGCTTCGTCATCATCACCGTCCTGCTCTGCGTCGGCTCGCTGAACCTCTCGGCCGTGGTCGAGGCTCAAGCGAACCGCGGCCTGGCGCATGCGCTCGGCGTGCCGTGGCTCTCGATCCTGAACTGGTATTTCATCCCGCTCTTCCCGATGTTCGTGGTCTTCTTCATCTCGGCGCTGGCCGAGACGAACCGGCCGCCCTTCGATCTGGCCGAGGCGGAATCCGAGCTCGTGGCGGGCTTCATGGTCGAGTATTCCTCGACGCCGTACCTGCTGTTCATGCTCGGCGAATACGTGGCGATCATGACCATGTGCTCGCTGACCACGATCCTCTTCCTCGGCGGCTGGGCGCCCCCGGTCGCGCTGCCGCCCTTCACCTGGCTGCCCGGCGTGTTCTGGTTCGCGCTCAAGGTCTGCCTGGTGTTCTTCATGTTCGCGCTGGTGAAGGCCTTCGTGCCGCGCTACCGCTACGACCAGTTGATGCGCCTGGGCTGGAAGGTCTTCCTGCCGCTCTCGCTCGCCTGCGTGGTGATCGTGGCGCTGGTGCTGCAGCTGACGGGCTGGGGCCCGGTGGCTGGATGATCAATCCGGCGATCATGGGCCCGGCAGCGGGCATGGTCGTCGGTGGAATATGTTACGTGGCGTTTGTCGGCTTCTCGTTCTGGCGATGGGGCTACATTCCCACGGATGGATATGAAGGACTCGCTGTCGGCGCTTTTTGCGGCGGGTTCCTCGGATACAAGAGCGTCGCCTGGCTCGGGCTGGTGGCGCCATGAACAATGCGGGTCTGATCGGCGCCCTGATCGGCTTCGGGCTGGGCCTGTTGGAATACCGGCTGATCTCGGCCGTGGTGATCGGGGCGCTCCGGCGCACGGATCGCTCGGAGACGCAGGCCGAGAAGGATGATTACGAGCGCCGTATCCGCATCCTGCGGGCGGTGCTGGTTGTGATGACGATCGGCTTGATGCCGGTCCTGGGTTTCGTGATCGGCCGGGCGCTGTTCGGCTGAGGATGTAAAGGACGAAGGCGATGTCACTCGCGCAAGCCGCAAGGGGCCTGCTGCTGAAGGAGTTCGTCGGGGCGATCGGGCTCTCGATGCGCTATTTCTTCAAGCCGAAGGCGACGCTGAACTACCCGTTCGAGAAGGGCCAGCTCTCGCCGCGCTTCCGTGGCGAGCATGCGCTGCGCCGCTATCCGAACGGCGAGGAGCGCTGCATCGCGTGCAAGCTCTGCGAGGCGATCTGCCCGGCGCAGGCCATCACCATCGAGGCCGGTCCGCGCCGCAACGACGGCACGCGCCGCACCACCCGTTACGACATCGACATGACCAAGTGCATCTACTGCGGCTTCTGCCAGGAAGCCTGCCCGGTCGATGCCATCGTCGAAGGGCCGAATTTCGAGTTCGCGACCGAGACCCGCGAGGAGCTGTTCTATGACAAGGACAAGCTGCTCGCGAACGGCGCGCGCTGGGAACGCGAGATCGCGCGCAACATCGCGATGGACGCGCCCTATCGGTGAGATGATTTGCCCCTCCGGCGTCATCCCGGACAAGCCGCGAAGCGGCGCCGATCCGGGATCCATCGGAGGGAACTGCACTTTACGATGGATCCCGGGTCTGCGCTTCGCTTGCCCGGGATGACGTTGCAGGGTGCGATTGAGTTCACAGACCCGCCGTGCGGTTGTCCCGCCCGGCGGGCCTGATTATAGACGCTCCAAATTGCTCGGGGTCCTTTGAGTCCCGGAGCACGAACCAAACGAGGACCGCGCCGAAAAGGGGCGGGAAGGGCTGGCCGAGATGAATGCCGCAGCGGCTTTCTTCTATCTCTTCGCAGGGGTGACCGTGGCATCCGCCTTCATGGTGGTGACCTCGCGCAATCCCGTGCATTCGGTGCTCTATCTGATCCTGGCCTTCGTCAACGCGGCCGGGCTGTTCATGCTGCTGGGCGCCGAGTTCCTCGCGATGCTGCTGGTCGTCGTCTATGTCGGCGCGGTCGCGGTGCTCTTCCTCTTCGTGGTGATGATGCTCGACGTCGATTTCGCCGAGTTCCGCCAGGGCTTCCTGAACTATCTGCCGATCGGCGCGCTGATCGGCTTCATCTTCGCCGTCGAGCTGCTGCTCGTCGTCGGCGCCTGGGTCATCGATCCGCAGATCGTCAAGGCGCCGGTCGCGGCGATTCCGGCGGGCATCTCGAACACCGAGGCGCTCGGCCGCGTGCTCTACACCCAGTATGTCTACTACTTCCAGGCGGCCGGCCTCGTGCTGCTCGTCGCCATGATCGGCGCGATCGTGCTGACGCTGCGCGACCGTCCCGGCATCAAGCGCCAGCACGTCCCGACCCAGAACGCCCGGACCAAGGACGCGGCGATGGCGGTCAAGCAGGTGCCCTCGCGCACTGGCGTTCCCGAGGAGATGGCGTGATGACGATCGGACTGGGCCATTATCTCGCCGTCAGCGCCATCCTGTTCACGCTGGGTGTGCTCGGCATCTTCATCAACCGCAAGAACGTCATCGTCATCCTGATGTCGGTCGAGCTCATCCTGCTCTCGGTCAACATCAACTTCGTCGCCTTCTCGAGCTTCCTGAACGACATCGTCGGGCAGGTCTTCGCGCTGCTCGTGCTCACGGTGGCGGCGGCTGAGGCCGCGATCGGCCTCGCCATTCTCGTCGTTTACTTCCGCAACCGCGGCACGATCGCGGTGGAAGACATCAACATGATGAAAGGCTGAGCGCGCCCCTGCGCCTGGACCTCACTGCCATGTATCACGCGATCGTCTTCCTCCCTCTCATCGGCTTCCTGATCGCCGGCCTGTTCGGCCGGCTGATCGGCGCGCGCGGCTCCGAGATCGTCACGACCTCGCTGCTCATCGTCTCCGCCGTCCTGTCCTGGGTCGCCTTCATCAATGTCGGCTTCGGCTCCGGCACGACCCGGGTGCAGATCGCGAGCTGGATCTCGTCCGGCCAGTTGCAGGTCGACTGGGCCTTCCGCGTCGATACGCTGACAGTGGTGATGCTGGTCGTGGTCAACACGGTCTCCAGCCTCGTGCACCTCTACTC
>NZ_JAELTI010000123.1 GCF_016428755.1 Allobosea sp. ASV33 | reverse complement strand
CTGCGATCTGCCCGTGGTCGCACGCCTTCGGGGACCCGGCGGCAAGCCTGGCGATCAGATCCGGGTCAAGCTGACCGCCGCCGATCCGTTGCAGCACACCATCACCTTCGAGCGAACCGCATAAGGCAGCGCCGCGCTCGCCGACGCTTTCTCACGCGTTCGGCATCGCGCCGCCCGGCTCGCGGAATCGGGCGGCGCCGAACATCGCGTCGCCGGCCCTGCCCTCGACCAGTTGCGGGAGCAGCGCCTTCCAGGCCTCGATCATATCGGCGAAATAGCCGGAATCCTGGCGCAGCACGGTCTGCACGCCCATGCCGCGCACCAGGCAGACCGTCAGGTTGAGAATGATGCGGGCCTGGCGGGGGGTGCGCGTCTGCGGATTGCAGAATTCCACCCAGGTCGCGTCGAGCGCCTCGTGGAAGCGCTTGACGACCGGGATCATCCGCTCGCGCAGGCCGGGATCGTTGCGGGCCTCGGTGATCATTTCCAGGGACAGATAGAAGAAGCGGTCGGAGAACAGCTCCCAGAGGAAGCCGACGAAGCCCTCCAGCGAGAGTTCGCCCTCCTGGACGCGCAAGGCGACGGCGCGGATCTCTGCCGTGCCATCGTCGAGCAACCGCTCCATTGCGGCCAGGATGATGTCGGCCCGGGCCGGGAAATGATAAAGCAACGCGCCGCGGGACACTTGCGCCCGCTCCGCGATCTCCTGGGTCGTGGCCGCGTGATAGCCGACGTCATGGATGACATCGAGCGTGGCCCCGATCAGCCGCTCATAGGTCGCGACACTGCGCGCCTGCTGCTGGCGCTCGGAGCGCGAAGCCTTCGCCCTAACCGCTTCCATCTCATCGCTCCCCTGTTCCAGCGCCCGACTGGCAAATCCGGCACAATAAAAACAATCTTGCCTGATTTTTTCAAGGAGATACCGTCCTCTCACAGCGACGATGATCGCTCGCGCAGAGGAGGAAGCGATGACGGATGACGACTACAGGAACAGGAGCTACGGCGAGATTCCGGTCGGCTTCGGCAAGAAGCCCGGCATCGTCGTCGTCGATTTCCAGACCGGCTTCACCGACGCCCAGTATCCGCTCGGCGGGGCGCCGCTCGTCATGCGCGCGGTGGAGAACACGGCGAAGCTGCTGGAGGTCGCCCGCCGCTACAACGTGCCGGTCGCGAACTGCAACACGGCCTATATGAGCGAACGCGAGATGCCCTACTGGAAGATCACCGCCGTGCGCGAGACCTTCCGGCACGATCACCCGAGCGCCGCCTTCGACCCGCGCATCTACGACCCCGATTACGACCTCACGATCTGCAAGAAGGCGCCGTCGATCTTCTTCAACACCGGCGTCAGCGACTATTTCAACAAGGAGCGCGTCGACACGGTGATCGTGACCGGCTGCAACACCTCGGGCTGCATCCGCGCCACCTCGATCGACAGCTTCAGCTACCGCTACCGGACGATCGTGCCGGAGGATTGCGTCGGCGATATCGAGGAGCAGCCGCATCGCGACAATCTCCGCGATCTCGGCCGCCGCTATGTCGACGTGTCCGACCTCAAGACCGTGCTGGCCTATCTCGAGGACTGGCACAGGCAGAACGCAGCCTGAGGCCGGCATCGCCGCTGCGATCGATGACAACAGCCTGCTCAAGCGGACCGAAAAGAACGCGACGGCCCATGGCGGCCGTCGCCTCGGCGCTCCGTCACGGGGATCGCCAGGCCATGCGCAACGCTTCGGCAAGTCGAATCAGATGGCCGTTACCTGCGGCAAAAGCGCCGCACCCTTCCGGCGTCCACAGCACGTAAGCCACTGGCACTTCACCGAAATCAACGAGCGCTTGCCGAGCCCGAATCCTGCGTTATGCTGAAAAAAACACATAAATTCGGGGGAAACGATGCTGATCTGGTCGATGATTGCCTGGCTGGCCTGCGCCGCGATCTTCCTTGAACTGGTCGAGCGCGCGCCCTCGATCGACAATTGATCGAAAGCCGGCACCGGTCACAGCAGGCGCCGGCCTCCCTTGATGTCAGGCGGCCCCGGCCGCCGCGAAAGCCTGTCCGACGATCCGGCGCGCGTCTTCCTGGATCGCGGCGAGATGCGCCTCGTCCCGGAAGCTCTCGGCATAGATCTTGTAGACCTCCTCGGTGCCGGACGGGCGCGCCGCGAACCAGCCATCCGCCGCCGTGACCTTGACGCCGCCGATCGGCGCGCCATTGCCCGGAGCCTTGCTCAGGATCGCCGTGATCGGCTGCCCTGCCAGCTCCTTCGTCGCGATCTGTTCCGCCGACAGATTCTTGAGAACGGCCTTCTGGCTCGCGCTCGCCGGCGCATCGACGCGCGCATAGCGGGGCTCGCCCAGTTCCGCCGTCAGTTTGCCGTAGAGCACGCCGGGGTCGCTGCCGGTCTTCGCGGTGATCTCGGCCGCCAGCAGGCCGAGGATGATGCCGTCCTTGTCGGTCGTCCAGGCCGTCCCATCCATGCGCAGGAAGGAGGCCCCGGCGCTCTCCTCGCCGGCGAAGCCGAAGCTGCCCGAGATCAGCCCGTCGACGAACCATTTGAAGCCGACGGGAACCTCGACGAGCTTGCGCCCGAGCTTCGCCGCGACGCGGTCGATGATCGCGCTCGACACCGCCGTCTTGCCGATCGCCGCATCCGCGCGCCAGCCCGGCCGGTTGGCGAAGAGATAGGCGCTGGCCGCAGCGAGATAATGGTTCGGGTTCATCAATCCGCTGCTGCGGGTCACGATGCCGTGCCGGTCGGCATCGGTATCGTTGGCGAAGGCGACGTCGAAGCGGTCGCGCATGCCGATCAGGCTCGCCATCGCATAGGGCGAGGAGCAGTCCATCCGGATCTTGCCGTCCCAGTCGGCGGTCATGAAGCCGAAGGTCGGATCGACCTCCTTATTGACGATCGTCGCGTTCAGCCCGTAGCGGTCGATGATCGGCTGGTAGTAGTCGAGCCCGGCCCCGCCGAGCGGATCGATGCCGATCACGACGCCGGCCTGCCGGATCGCCTCCATGTCCACCACGCTGGCGAGGTCGGAGACATAGCCGGTGATGTAGTCGTGCCGGTGGACATGCTCGCTCTTCAGCGCCTTGTCGTAGGGCATGCGCAGGACCCCGGCGAGCTTCTCGGCGAGGAAGGCGTTGGCGCGCTTCTCGATCCAGCCGGTCGCGTCGGTATCGGCCGGCCCGCCATGCGGGGGATTGTATTTCAGGCCGCCATCGGCGGGCGGGTTGTGCGAGGGCGAGATCACCACACCGTCGGCGAGGCCTGCGGTTCGGCCGCGATTATGCGCGATGATGGCATGCGAGATCACCGGCGTCGGCGTGAAGCCGAGCTTCTCGTCGACGATCGTGGCGACGCCATTGGCCGCGAAGACCTCCAGCACCGTCTCGAAGGCGTTGCGCGAAAGCGCATGCGTATCGATGCCGAGGAAGAGTGGCCCGTCGATCCCCTGCTCGCGGCGATAGAGGCAGAGCGCCTGCGCGATCGCCAGGATATGTGCCTCGTTGAAGGAGCGCAGCAGCGCCGAGCCGCGATGGCCCGAGGTGCCGAAGGCGACCTGCTGCGAACGCTGTGAGGGGTCGGGCTGCTCGTAATAGGCCTTGGTGAGGGCCGCCACATCGACGAGTTGGCCGGGCTCGAGCCGCTTGCCGGCCAGGGGACTCACGGTATCGCTCATGTAGGCTCTCGTTCTAGGCAAGTCAGGATGCGACATCCCTTATAGACGCCGGCATGAACAGAGTTGCAACGGAATGCGACAGGCTCGCGGCAGGTTGCAACCGCAATGATCTCATTCTCGCGACGCTCGCCGCCTCTGCAGATCTGCTTTTTTCTCGCCTATGTCGCAAAGGCGGGCTAGTACGCGCCCTGCACATCATCTCGCTGACAGGGTTTATCGATGAAGATCGTGATGGTTGGGTCTGGCTATGTCGGGCTTGTGTCGGGCGCCTGCTTTGCCGATTTCGGGCATGAGGTGGTGTGCGTCGACAAGGTCGAGGGCAAGGTCGCGGCACTGAAGCGCGGCGAGATCCCGATCTTCGAGCCGGGCCTGTCGGATCTGGTGCGGACGAATGCGGCGGCGGGGCGTCTGTCCTTCACCACCGATCTCGCCGGGCCTGTGGCCGAGGCCGACGCCGTCTTCATCGCGGTCGGCACGCCGTCGCGCCGCGGCGACGGCTTCGCCGATCTGTCCTATGTCTATGCCGCCACCCGCGAGATCGCAGGGGCGCTCAAGGGCCACACCGTGATCGTGACCAAGTCGACGGTCCCGGTCGGCACCGGCGACGAGGTCGAGCGCATCATTCGCGAGCTCAGGCCCGATGCCGATTTCGCCGTGGTCTCCAACCCGGAATTCCTGCGCGAGGGCGCGGCGATCGAGGATTTCAAGCGCCCGGACCGCATCGTCGTCGGGACCGACGACGAGCGCGCGCGCACCGTGATGGCCGATATCTACCGGCCGCTCTATCTCAACAACGCGCCGATCCTGAACACCGGCCGGCGCACGGCCGAGCTGACGAAATACGCCGCCAACGCCTTCCTGGCGACGAAGATCACCTTCATCAACGAGATCGCGGACCTGTGCGAGCAGGTCGGCGCCAACGTCCAGGACGTCGCCCGCGGCATGGGCCTCGACAACCGCATCGGCTCCAAGTTCCTGCATGCCGGGCCGGGCTATGGCGGCTCCTGCTTCCCGAAGGACACGCTCGCCCTGATCAAGACGGCGCAGGATTACGGCACGCCGTCGCGCATCGTCGAGACGGTGGCGGCGGTGAACGACCAGCGCAAGCGGGCGATGGGGCGCAAGGTGATCGCGGCCTGCGGCGGCGCGGTGCGGGGCAAGACGATCGCGGTGCTGGGCCTGACCTTCAAGCCGAACACCGACGACATGCGCGACGCGCCCTCGATCGCGGTGGTCACCGCCCTGATGGATGGCGGTGCTACGATCCGCGCCTATGATCCGGAGGGCATGGAGCAGGCCAAGGCCGTCCTGCCGGCTGGCGTGACCTATTGCAAGGACGCCTATGAATGCGTCGCCGGTGCGGATGCCGCGGTGATCGTGACCGAGTGGAACATCTTCCGCGCGCTCGATCTCGACCGGGTCAAGGCGGCGATGGCGGCGCCGGTCCTGGTCGATCTGCGCAATGTCTACCGGGCCGAGCAGGTCCGCGCCAAGGGCTTCACCTATGCCGATGTCGGGCGCGGCATCGACGCGCCCGAAGGCAAGGAAGCCGAAAGCGCGGCTTGATAAGGGCTTCGGACCTAGCCTCCCGAGCGCGCGATTACGCTAGGAACTCCCTGTCATTCCGGGGCAGGCCGCAGGCCTGAGCCCGGAACCCAGAACCGATGCCGTTCCAGAATGGACCGACGGCCTGACCGCGCCTTTCGTGGGAGTGGCATCGGTTCTGGATTCCGGGCTCTTCGCTGCCGCGAAGCCCCGGAATGACAGCGAGACCGCGACAACGCCCGGACACAAGCTGCCCGCAGCGCCTAACCGGCCGCACGCTCCTTCGCCGCTCTTTCCTGCATCAGCGCCCGCTCCCGCGCGTTCTGCGTGAGCGCGACCGCGGCATCGAACGCCTCCGCAGCCTCGCGATGGCGGCCGAGCTTGGCGAGCAGGTCGCCGCGCACGCCCGGCAGCAGGTGATAGCGCTTCAGCGCCGGCTCGCCGGTCAGCGCCTCGACCACGGCTAGCCCGGCCTCCGGCCCATCCGCCATACTGACAGCCACGGCGCGGTTGAGCTCCACGATGGGCGACGGGGTCACCTGTCCAAGCACGGTGTAGAGCGCGACGATCCGCTTCCAGTCGGTCTCCTCGGCGGTTCGGGCGCGGGCGTGACAGGCGGCGAGCGCGGCTTGCAACAGGTAAGGCCCCGGCGCCGCCCCCGCGAGCCGTTGTGCCCGCTCCAGCCCGGCAAGCCCACGCCCGATCAGCAACCGGTCCCATCGGGCGCGGTTCTGGTCGAGCAGCAGGATCGGCTCGCCGTCTGGGCCGACGCGAGCCCTGAGCCGCGAAGCCTGCAATTCCATCAGCGCCACGAGGCCATGGACCTCGGGCTCGTCAGGCGCCCGTGCCGCCAGGATGCGTCCGAGCCGCAGCGCCTCCTCGCACAGGCCCGGCCGGACCCAGTCCTCGCCGGCCGTGGCCGAATAGCCCTCGTTGAAGATCAGGTAGACGACCTCCAGCACCGAGGCGAGGCGCTCGCCGAGCTCGGCGCCAGCCGGCACTTCGTAAGGCACCCTGGCCTCGCTCAGCGTCTTCTTCGCCCGCACGATGCGCTGCGCCATGGTCGGTTCCGGCACCAGGAAGGCGCGCGCGATCTCCTCCGTCGTCAGGCCGCCCAGGAGGCGCAGCGTCAGCGCGATCCGCGCCTCCTTGGGCAGGACGGGATGACAGGCGGTGAAGATCAGACGCAGCAGGTCGTCGCCGACCTCGTCGTCGAGCGCCTCGTCGATATCCGGCATCGCCGGCCCTTCACTGTCGATATCGCGGCCGATCTCGTCCCGCTTGCGCCGGGCCATGATCTCATGGCGGGCCGCATCGGCGGCGCGATGCTTGGCGACCTGCATCAGCCAGGCCGCCGGATTGCGCGGCACGCCCTCTTCGGGCCATTGCCTGAGCGCCGCGACCAGCGCGTCCTGCGCCAGTTCCTCGGCCCGGCCGACATCGCGGGTCAGCCGCGCGAGCCCGGCGATCAGCCGGGGCGCCTCAATGCGCCAGACCGTCTCGATGGTGCGGTGTGCATCGCTGCCCGACATGGAAAGCGATACACACCATCAGCCCGTCGGCTGGCAAGGGGCGCAGGCAAGGCGCCGGCGATCAGCCCTGCCCTTCGGACTCGGCCTTGAGCCGGTCCCATTGCGCCGCCGTCTCCGGCGTGACGATCTCGCCGAAATCGGCCAGCTCGAACAGCGGCCGGATCTCGATCTCGGACGGGCCGGGCATCGGGTTGGGGCAGCGCTTGACCCAGGCGATCGCCTCGTCGAGCGAGGCGCATTCCCACAGCCAATAGCCGGCGACCAGCTCCTTGGTCTCGGCGAAGGGCCCGTCGACGACGGCGCGCTTGGCGCCGTCGAACTGGACGCGCGCGCCCTTCGAGCTGGGCTGCAGGCCGTCGCCGCCCTTCATGATGCCGGCTTTCACCAGCTCTTCGTTATAGGCCATCATCGCCTCGAGCAGCTCCTGGCTCGGCGGAGCGCCGGCTTCGCTGTCCTTCGTCGCCTTGACCATCACCATGAAACGCATCGGTTTTCTCCTTTGAGGGACGGGCGGCATCGCCTGCACCGTCCCTTGAGTTGGATCTGGGATACCGGGCCGGCTCAGCCGGGGCGCTTCTCGAATTCGGCGCGCAGGTTATCCTTCCGTTCGCGCCGTTCCGGCGTCACCATGTCTCCGAAATCTTCCATCTCGAAGACGGGCCTGAGCTCGATCTCGGTGCCGCCGTCGAAGGGCGCGCGCTTCAGCCACTCGACGGCCTCGTCGAAGGACTTCACTTGCCAGAGCCAGAAACCGGCCAGCAGCTCCTTGGTCTCCGCGAAGGGGCCGTCGGTGATCGCCCGCTCGCTGCCCGAGAAGCGCATGCGCAGCCCCTTGGACGTCGGCTGCAGGCCTTCCGCAGCGAGCAGGATGCCAGCCTTGATCAGTTCCTCATTGTAGACGCCCATCTTCGCGAAGACCTCCGGATCCGGCATCACGCCGGCTTCGCTGTCCTTGCTCGCCTTGACCAGAACCATCACACGCATCGGTCTTCTCCTTGGGTTTGGGAGAACCGGGCGGCTTCGGCGCGAACCGCCGAAACCCGTTCTCTGACTGCACGTCGAACGGGCGCGGCGGAAATCGACAGCGCCGGGAATCTTTTTTCGATTTTTTTGCGAAGCCGCCCGCGCGCTCATCCGGAGCCAAACGCGGGCGGCGCCGATCCGTTTCAGGCGCTGCGCGGGAGCGCCTCCAGGAAGCGGGCCGGCTCGCCTTGCGACGGCGTCGTCAATTCGCCCTCCCACATCACCTTGAGACCGCGCACGAAGGTGCCGACCGGCCAGCCGGTGACGGTGACGCCGTCATAGGGCGTCCAGCCGCATTTCGAGGCGCTCCACTCCTTGGTGATCGTCTCGCGGCGCTTCAGGTCGACGATGGTGAAATCGGCATCGTAGCCGACCGCGATACGGCCCTTGCCTTCCAGCCCGAAGATGCGCTGCGGCCCGGCGCTCGATAGATCGACGAAGCGCTCCAGCGTCAGCCGGCCGGCATTCACATGGTCGAGCATGATCGGCACCAGCGTCTGCACGCCGGGCATGCCGGAATGGCTCGCGGGATAAGCATGGTGCTTCTCCTCATGCGTATGCGGCGCATGATCGGAACCGAGGACATCGACGATGCCCTGTTCGACGCCCCACCAGATGCGCTGGCGATGGCTGTCGTCGCGGATCGGCGGGTTCATCTGGGCATAGGTGCCGAGGCGCTCGTAGCAATCCGGCGCGACCAGCGTCAGGTGGTTCGGCAGAACCTCGACGGTCGCGACATCCTTGTGGTCTTTCAGGAAGACCATCTCCTCGCCGGTCGAGATATGCAGGATATGGACGCGCGCACCGGTCTCGCGCGCGATCCGCACCAATCGCTTCGTGCAGGTCAGCGCCACCTCGGGCGAGCGCCAGACTGGATGGCTCGACGGATCGCCCTCGACGCGCAGCGGCATGCGCTCGCGCAACATCATCTCGTCTTCGGAATGGAAGGCGGCGCGGCGGCGGGTGCGCTTCAGGATTTCGGCGACGCCCCTGTCATCCTCGACCAGCAGGTCTCCCGTCGAGGAGCCCATGAACACCTTGATGCCGGCCGCGCCCGGCAGCCGCTCCAGCTCCGGCACGTCGTTGGCGTTCTCATGCGTGCCGCCGACCCAGAAGGCGAAATCGCAATGCATGCGATGGCGCCCGCGCCTGATCTTGTCGGCCAGAGCCTCCGGCGTCGTCGTCTGCGGGATCGTGTTCGGCATCTCGAAAACGCAGGTCACGCCGCCGAGCGCGGCCGAGCGCGAGCCGCTCTCCAGGTCTTCCTTATGGTCGAGGCCCGGCTCGCGGAAATGCACCTGGCTGTCGATCACGCCCGGCAGGATGTGCAGGCCGGTGCAGTCCACGACCTCGCCGGCCGAGGCTTGGCTGAGATCGCCGAGCGCCATGATCTTGCCGCCGGTGACGCCGACATCGCGTGCGACGCGGCCATCCTGGTTCACCACCGTGCCGCCCTTGAGGATGACGTCGTAGGTCTGGGGCATGGTGCGTCTCCGGGTGGTTGAGCGAAAGGCCGATGCAGCCTACCTATCGGCCAACGCGCCGTCCCGGAAGCCCAAACAGTTTTCGGGTGGCGCCCTCATCCCCATTCGGCTGACGAGCCTCGGCCCGACATCAGAACTGGAACGGCTGCCCATGTCCGTCACACGATTGATCGATCGCGGCGTCATCCGCATCAGCGGCGACGATGCGCGCGACTTCCTGCAGAACCTTGTGACCAACGATCTCGATCCGGTCGTGCCCGGACAGGCCGGCTACGGCGCGCTGCTGACGCCGCAAGGCAAGATGATCTGCGATTTCTTCATCCTTGCGCTGGCGCCGGAAGATGGCGGCGGCTTCCTGCTCGACACGCCCCTGCTCCAGACCGCCGACCTGATGAAACGCCTGAAGCTCTACAAGCTGCGCGCCAAGGTGACGCTTGAAGACCTCACCGAGAAGAGCGCCGTCCTGGCCTCGGCGGATGGCGCACCGCTGCCCGCGGATATCGGTTTGGTCTATGACGACCCGCGCCTGCCGGCGCTCGGCCAGCGCGCCATCGCCGATCGGGAGGGCATCGAGGCGCTCGTCACCGCCGAGCCGGAGGCCTATCACGCCCGCCGCATCGCGCTCGGCGTGCCCGCAGGCGGCCGCGACTTCGCCTATGGCGACACCTTTCCGCATGAGGCGCTGCTCGACCAGCTCGGCGGCGTCTCCTTCAAGAAGGGCTGCTATATCGGGCAGGAGGTCGTCTCCCGCATGCAGCATCGCGGCACGGCGCGCACCCGCGTCGTGCCGATCGTCTTCGACGAGGGCATCGCGGCCGAAACCGGCGCGGATGCGACGGCCGGCGGCAAGCCGCTCGGCAGCATCGGCTCTGGCGCCAACGGCCGGGCACTTGCCATGCTCCGGCTCGACCGGCTGGCCGATGCGCTTGCTGCAGGCACGCCTCCGCTCGGCGGCGGGATGCCCTTCCATCTCGCGGAGAAGCCCGGCTTCATCCGCTTCCCCTTCCCCGGCGAAGCGGGCTTCGGCGCCGCCGCAGGAGCTGCCCTATGAGCGACGCCGTCATCGTCAGCGAAGAACGCATCGCGATCCAGGGGGCGGACGGCAAGTTCCGCTGCCGCTGGCCGGGCACCGAACCGCTTTACCTCGCCTATCACGACACCGAATGGGGCGTGCCGGAATACGACTCCCGCGCCCTCTGGGAAAAGCTGATCCTCGATGGCTTCCAGGCCGGCCTCTCCTGGATCACGATCCTGAGGAAGCGCGATGCCTTCCGCGCCGGCTTCGCCGGCTTTGAACCCGAAGCCGTCGCCCGCTTCACCGAGGCTGATGTCCAGCGCCTGCTCGCCGATCCCGGCATAATCCGCCATCGCGGCAAGATCGAGGGCACGATCAAGAGCGCGCAGGCCTATCTCAGGATCAGCGAGCGCGAGCCCTTCGCCGATTTCCTCTGGAAGCATCTCGATGGCCGCGTGCTGCAGAACAGCTATCGGACGCAAGGCGAAGTGCCGACCCAGACCAAGCTGTCCGAGACGATCTCCAAGGAGCTGAAGAAGGCCGGCTTCACCTTCTGCGGCCCGACCATCGTCTACGCCTTCATGGAGGCTTGCGGACTGGTCAACGACCACCTGACCGGCTGCTTCCGCTGGAGCGAATGCGCCGCGCTAGCGCGTGACTCGCGCCCCGCCGCCTGATGGCCCGCAAGCCGGAACCGCCGCGCGCCTGGCAGCGCATGCTCTCGGGGCGCCGGCTCGATCTGCTCGACCCCTCGCCGCTCGATATCGAGATCGAGGACATCGCCCATGGTCTCGCCCGCGTCGCCCGCTGGAACGGTCAGACGCGCGGCGCCCATTCCTTCTCGGTGGCGCAGCATTCGCTGCTGGTCGAGGCGATCGCGGCCCATCTCAATCCGGACTGGAGCGACGACTGGCGCCTGATGGCACTGCTGCACGACGCGCCGGAATACGTCATCGGCGACATGATCTCGCCGTTCAAGGTGGTGATGGGCGATGCCTACAAGAGCGTGGAACTGCGCCTGCTCGCGGCGATCCACCTTCGCTTCGGCCTGCCGGCCGCCACCCCGGCCGCGCTGAAACGAAAGATCAAGGAGGCCGACACCATCGCCGCCTTCTTCGAGGCGACGCGCCTCGCCGGCTTCGGCCGCGAGGAGGCCCTGAAATTCTTCGGCCGGCCGCAAGCGCTGCCGGCCGAAGTCCTGTCCTGGCTCGATCCGCTCGATACCGAGGCGGCGCAGGCGCGCTTCCTCGCGCGCTGCGCCGCGCTCGGCCTTACTGAGTCAGGCGCACCGCGCTGATCTCGTTGGCGATCGCCTTGAAGATCGGATCGAGCTGCGCAGCATCCTGCACGTCGTAATACTTGCTCTGGTCGGAGGCGCAGTTGCGCAGGAGCGTCGCATTCCCGTCGATGACCCGGATTGTATAGATGGTGATGCCGCCTGCCTTGGCGTTCGTGCAGGCCAGTTGGGTGCGGGCATCGATCTGGCTCTGGTTGCCGGTGAAGCGATTCTCGGTGTTGTCACCGTCGGTCAGCAGGATCATGTATTTCTTGAGGTTCGGTTGGGTGGCCGGCTTCGCCTCGGTAAAGGGAGGCCCCTGCGTCAGCGTCGCCCAGCCCCAGATCGCACCGATCGTGACATTCGTGTTGCCGACCGGCGTCATCGTGTCGATCCGCGCCGACAACGCCGTCCAGTCGGAGCTCAACGCCATCGTCTCCGCCAGCGAAGTCTGGCTGCACCAGAAGGCGGGATATTGCTGAGCGCTCGCCGAATACGCCCCTCCGTCCGTGGTGTCGAAGTTCTGATCACGATCCATGATGCAGCCCTGGCTCCCAGTAGCCCAAACCAGCTTCGTCATGGTATCAGTGCAATTCTTGCCGTTATTCGTACAAGTAAAATTACTTGTATCGGTGACGTTAACACTGGCTCCGGATATCGGGTTTGTATATTTGCAGCTCTTCATACCAGAGCTACAAGTAATACTGCGCGTTGCACCGTAGCGCATCCACGTATCGTCCATGAACGAGCGCGAGATCCGAACCTGAGTGTTGAAAGGCACGATCGAGACACGGATCTGGTCCGGGGTAATCGCGGCATTCTTCATGATCGTGAGCAGGCTCTTCGAGGCCGTCTTCAGATTGGTCATCTTGTTGTTATTCGCCATCGAACCGGTGTTATCCAGCACCAGCGCGAGCTCGATCGTGTTGGTTCCCCAGGTCGACTGGCTGACGGTGCCGACGGGAAGCTGCGTGGTACCGAGCACGCGTGCGGCAGTCGTCGGCACAGTGGCCTGGGCGGTGATCTTGATCGTCCGAGCCGTCCGGTCGATCGCGATCGTGGCGCCCGTGAACTGGCTCTTCACATCGGCGGGCAGGTTGTCGCTGATCCAGGCATTGATACGGGCGGTCAATTGCGCATCGGTCAGCTTCTGGGCATCACGCGCCGCCATCAGAGCGGCGGAGTCGATCGCTGAGTTGAGCGCCTGCCGGGCACTGCTGGCGCGGGAATAGTCGACGGCCACGCCCACGACCCCCATCAGAGGAACGAGCGCGAGCCCGAACATCATCAGCACGTTGCCACGCCGATCCCGGCGGAAGCGCCTGATCGCCTCAGGCAGGGAACCGAACTTCATCATGTGTCTCATCCAGGGCCAGATTGCCGCATTCGACCCTGGAAGCGTTGGCGGCCGGAGCTTACGAATTGCTGAAGCCGATTTGCGGAAGTCGAGCCTATCTGCACATTTTGAATCGAAAGTCTCTGCCGTTACGTCACGCTGCGTTTATTACAACGACAACACAACCATTGATTGCAGATATGGTTTCTCTTCCCGAAATCGGGATTGCTTCCAAAACAGAACAAGTGATCGTCATTTTTTCCTGATTTTGCAACACGCGCTTTCGCGGAATGATGGGCTCAACGTGATCGGAGGATCTCCCATGTCGAACACCCCCCCTCTCGCCCCGCCGGCCGGCGTCGCCGTCAAGGGCGCCCTGCAACCAGGCTTCGAGCAGATTCTCACCACCGAGGCGCTGACTTTCGTCGCCGACCTGCATCGCCGCTTCAACGAGACCCGCAAGCGCCTGCTCGCGCTCCGGGCCGAGCGCCAGAAGCGCTTCGACGCCGGCGAGACGCCGGACTTCCTGGCCGAGACCAAGCATATCCGCGAAGGCGACTGGACCGTCGCGGCGATCCCAGCCGACCTGCTCGAC
>NZ_JAELTI010000122.1 GCF_016428755.1 Allobosea sp. ASV33 | reverse complement strand
GGCATAGGTAGCGAAGGCGGCGGGAACGCCGGCAGCACCGTCGCGGCCGAGCGCCTCGGCAAGCAGGCGGGCGAGCACGGCGGCGTCCTCGATCGCAAGCGACGCTCCTTGCGCGAGGAAGGGCAGGATCGGGTGGGCGGCATCGCCCATCAACGCGATCCGGCCCTTGGCCATGGCGGCGGGCTTGCGGTCGAACAATGACCAGACCTGCCAGCTTTCCGCGGCTCCGGCGAGGTCGCGCAGGGATTGGGAGGCGCCGGCCAGATGTTCGGTGAGGACGGTGCGGTCCCCCTCGCGGGACCAGCCTTCGCGGGCCTCCTTCGCCTGGCGGACGACGACGATGTTGATCTCCCGGCCAGCGGCTACGGGGTAATGCACAGCATGGCGGCCGGGGCCCATATGCAGCGTCACGCGCGGCTTGTCGCCGGCGCGCGCCGGCACCACGGCGCGCCAAGCCTCGTAGCCGGTGAACACCGGCGGGGAAGCGTCGCCGGTGAGATCGCGCACGCGCGACCACAGGCCGTCGGCGCCGATCAGCCCCAGCGCCGAGAGCGTTCCGCCGACACCGTCGCGCGCGGCGAGCCCGATCGTGACGCCATCGGCATCATAGCTGACCTCATCCACGCTGCGACCGACCATCAGGCGGATATTCGGCATGGCGCGGGCGGCATCGAGCAGCACGGTATGCAGGTCGTTGCGCTTCATCATGCGGAACGGCGTCGGCATGCGCTCGGGGCTGGAGGGCATTTCCAGCACCGACGCGCCAGTGGCCCAGCGCCGGATCATCAGCCCGTGCGAGGTGACGCTGACGCGCTTCAGCGGCAGGGTGAGATCAAGCGCATCAAGCACGCGGCCGGAATTGGAGGTGAGCTGCAGGCCGGCGCCGGTCTCGCCGAAGCCGGTCCGTTTCTCGACCACGGTCGCGGCGATGCCGCGCCGCGCCAGCGACAGGGCCATGGTCAGGCCGCCGATGCCGGCGCCGGCGATGACGAAATGAGGAGCGGACACGAGGATCGAACGCCTTCGATGACGGAAAGGGAAGACGAGGCGCGGATGCCCCTCAGAACCCGCGCCACCGGTGGAATGTCAGCTTCAGGCCGCCTTGACCGAATCCGCGTAGGCGCATTCCGGTGGGATGCAAGCGGCGCCCTTCAGCGATGGCTCGTATGTGAACAGCGTCGAGCAATAGGGGCAGATGATCTCGTGGTCCGCGCCCATGTCGAGGAAGACATGCGGATGGTCGAAGGGCGGCTTGGCGCCGATGCACATGAACTCATGCGCACCGACCTTGATGACGGGGACGCCGGGGTCGTTGTGGAAATGCGGGATGCCGGTGGCGGCCATGGTCGTCGCTCTTCGAAAGCCTGGAATTCGGCCGCAACCTATCGCGTGAGCCGCCCTAAAGCCAGTGTGTGATTTGCATCAGCGCCCGTCGCGCAGGCAGGCGCGGGCAAGCTCGGTCATCCGGGCGCTTTCCTGCGGCGAGAGCAGGTTGTCGAGCGCCTTCTGCCAGAGCTGTTCGCGCTTGAGGCCGTCGACGGTGCAGGCGCAGACCATCCGGCAGACCTGTTCCGGCGCATTGGGGCCGGCGCAACTGCGCTGGCACTCGTTCCGGAAGGCGCGTTCCTCCGGCGAGGGCGGGGAAATAACCTGGGTCGCCAGCATCAGCGCGCCGATGAAGAGCGGCTGGTGGACGAGATAGACCAGCAGGCTGTGGCGCCCGCCCCAGGCGACGATTCGGGTCGCCTTGTTGCCGGGCCGCCAGCCGGCGATCGCCGTGCCGGCCAGGCGCGGCAGGACGAGGCGGGCCAGCACGATGCCGCTCAGCACGCAGCCGAACCACGGGAAGACCGGCACGAAATCGGCGGTCTGGATCGGCGCGCGCGAGAAGCCGAGCCAATCGGCCCAGGGCTGGTCGAGCAGCGGATGGGCGACGAAGGAGGGCAGCGCGAAGGCGACGATAGCAGCCAGCGCGACGGCAATCACCGGCAGGCGCAGGAATGGCAGGGCCAGCACGCTCGCCACCGCGACATGGTGCAGGATGCCGAAGAAGATGAAGTCGCCGGGCATGAAGCGCCAGGTGCCGAGCGTGACCAGGGCCGCGGCGCCTGCGACCATGACGAGGCGCTTGAGATAGGTTGGGCCGTCGAGCCCCTTGCGCGTGGCGAGGACGAGGCTGAAGCCGACGATGGTCAGGAAGGTGCCGGCGATGCAGCGGGCGAACAGCCGCCAGCCCGGCTCGGCGACGATATCGGTCTCGATCAGCCGGAAATTCGAAAGATCATAGGCGAAATGATAGACGAACATCGCCATGAGCGCGACGCCGCGAGCAATGTCGACGATGGCGAGGCGTGACGATTCGCGGGGCGTGGGCTGGGTCATGCGGCCATCGTTCATCATGGCAGGCGCTCATAAGCAAGCCGCGCGGTAGCGGGTACCCAAAACCGCCCGGTCATGGCAGGGAAGGGCGACCGTTCCGATCTTGCGATCCGAGACCCGCATGCAGAGCTTTTCTTCCGACGGCGTGAAGATCGCCTTCATCGACATGGCGCCGACCAGCGACGTGCCGAAGCACCGCACCGTGGTGCTCGTCCACGGCTTCGCCTCCTCGCATGTGATCAACTGGGTCAATACCCAGTGGACGAAGACGCTGACCCATGCCGGGTACCGCGTCGTCGCGCTCGACGATCGCGGCCATGGCGAGAGCGAGAAGCTCTACGACCCCGCCGCCTATTCCTCGCAGGTCATGGCCGAGGACGTGCGCCGATTGATGGATCATCTCGACATCCCCCGCGCGGCGGTGATGGGCTATTCGATGGGTGCGCGCATCTCGGCGCATCTTGCGCTGGCACATCCGCGCCGGCTGGAAGCGCTGCTGCTCGGTGGGCTCGGCATCCATCTCGTCGAGGGCGTCGGGCTGCCGCTCGGCATCGCCGATGCGATGGAAGCTCCCTCGCTCGACCTGTTGACCGATCCGATGCAGCGCATGTTCCGCGCCTTCGCCGAACAGACCAAGAGCGATCTCAAGGCGCTGGCCGCCTGCATCCGTGGCTCGCGCCAGACGCTGACCGCCGAGCAGGTCGGGCAGATTTCGATGCCGACCCTGATCAGCGTCGGCACCAAGGACGACGTGTCCGGCTCCGGGCCGGAGCTGGCGGCGCTCATTCCCGGTGCCGTCTCCTTCGACATCGTCGGGCGCGACCATAACCTCGCGGTCGGCGACAAGAGCCACAAGCAGGCCGTCCTCGACTTCCTCGCGGGTTTGTGAGAACCTCCGCGATAAATAGAGGCAAACCGGAAAAGCGGGCGACGCCAATGTGTTGTCGATCTTCCCTGAAAATCTGATTCCGCTGCCTCGCTTTTCGATTCAACACCGGTTCGGCCTGAGCTTTTGATGCGGACGCCTGCTTCGGGCTAGGCTGTCCTTCCGCCGAACCATCCTTTTCGGAGAATGACCATGCCGTCAGGGCGCTCCGCCGTGGAAGCACGCGACTTGGCAACCGGGCTCGACCGGGTCGATCCCGTCTGGTCCCGCCTGCGGACCGAGGCCGAGGCGGCGGTCGCGGCCGAGCCGGCGCTTGGCACGCTGATCGTCGCTTCCGTCTTGAACCAGCCGAGCTTCGAATGCGCCGTCGCCCATCGCGTGGCGGCAAGGCTCGGCCACCCCGCGGTGACCGCCGACCTGATCGAGCAGGGCTTTGCCGAGGCGATGGCCAGCGACGAGACGATCGGCGCCGGGATGCGCGCCGACGTGATGGCTGTGCTCGACCGTGACCCCGCCTGCTACCGCGTGCTTGAGCCGGTGCTGTTCTTCAAGGGCTTCCATGCTCTGCAATGCCACCGCCTGGCGCATTGGCTCTGGAAGCAGGACCGCCGCGATTTCGCGCTGTACCTGCAGGCTCGGTCTTCGGAGGTGTTCCAGACGGACATCAACCCGGCGGCGCGCATCGGCAAGGGCATCTTCCTCGATCATGCGACCGGCTTGGTCGTCGGCGAGACCGCCGTCATCGAGGACGATGTCTCGATGCTGCACAGCGTCACGCTGGGCGGCACCGGCAAGCAGGGCGGCGACCGCCACCCGAAGATCCGCAAGGGCGTGCTGATCGGCGCCGGCGCAAAGATCCTCGGAAATATCGAGGTCGGCCAATGCAGCCGCATCGCGGCCGGCTCGGTCGTGCTTCAGCCCGTGCCGCGCAACAAGACCGTGGCGGGCGTGCCGGCCAAGGTGGTCGGGGAAGCCGGCTGTGCCGAGCCCTCGCGCTCGATGGACCAGACGCTCGCCGGCGATTGCGGCGCCTATATCTGACCGGTCGAGCCTGCAAGCCAGTCCATGATCTCGGCCCGGCGCGGATGCGCGCCGGGAGCCGTCGCCGTGGCCAACGTCAATCGGTCTGATGTCGGCATCGCCTGCGGGAAGGGCGCGACGAGCCTCCCCGCGGCGAGATGCGGGCCGACGAGGCTCATCCGCCCCATTAGGACGCCTGAACCGGACAGGCAGGCATCCAGCGCCAGGCTGTAGAGTGAGAAGGCCGGGCCGCGGCTCGGATCGACCTTGGTGTCCGGTGCGGCGAAGGCGAGCCAGCGGGCCCAGTCGCTGCGCCAGACGGCATCGTGTAGCAACGTCTGCGTGGCGAGATCGGCGGGGTTGGCGAGCCTGGCGGCGAGAGCGGGCGCGCAGACCGGCAGGATTGCATCGCCCGCCAGTTGAAGTCCGCCGCTCTGTGCTGCGGTCTCCCGGTAGAACAGCGAGAGGTCATAGGGGTCGCGTTGCGGATCGGGCGGCTCTTCCATCGCTGAGATGGATATCTGCAAGTCCGGGAACGCAGCCTGCAACGCCGGCATACGCGGCGAGAGCCAGAGCTGCGCGATGCAGGGCAGGGCGGCGATAGCGAGCGGCCGGTGCGGCTGCGCCTCGCGCAAAGCCTGCACCGCCTGTCCCAGCATGTCGAAGCCGCGCGTCAGGCGCGGCAGGGCTTCGCGGGCGGCTTCTGTCAGTGCAACGCCCTGTGGCAGGCGACGGAACACCTTGAAGCCCAATGTCGCTTCGAGCTGCCTGATCTGCTGGGTGACGGCGCCGGCCGTGACGCCGATTTCGTCGGCAGCTTTGGCGAAGCTCTCCAGGCGTGCCGCGGCCTCGAAGGCGCGCAAGGCATTGAGCGAGGGTAGGCGTGGGCGCGGCGGCTTGACGGGCAAAGGCTTTCTCTCTGTCGAGGCTGAGAATTCCTCAGCCTGCGAGCGATGAATACTCGTTTGCACGCGGGCGGGCAAACCGCTGTTATGGCGTCAACGAGGGATTGATCGGTTCGGGAGACGAGCGAGATGACGGCACTGGGCAGGCGCGACTGGGTTCCCCAAGCGAGCGAGGATTACGTTCTGAAGGTCGCGGGCGAGACGGCCAGCCAGCCGCTCGATGCGATCGCGGCGCGCATCGATGTGCTCGCCACCGAGAACCGCATCATCCATGAGCGCGATTGCGTCAATCTCAACCCGGCGACCAATGTCATGAATCCGAAGGCCGAGGCGCTGCTCTCGGCGGGGATCGGGGCGCGGCCCTCGCTCGGCTACCCCGGCGACAAATACGAGATGGGGCTGGAGGCGATCGAGCAGATCGAGATCATCGCCGCGGAACTCGCGGCCGAGGTTTTCGGCGCTACATATGCCGAGATCCGGGTGCCTTCCGGCGCCATTGCCAATCTCTACGCCTTCATGATCGCGGCCAAGGCCGGCGATTGCATCATCGCGCCGCCCGGCGAGATCGGCGGGCATGTCACCCATCACGGCGCCGGCGCGGCCGGGCTCTACGGCATCGTCACCCATCCGGCGCCGATCGATCCGGTGCGCTATACCGTCGATGTCGAGAAGCTTCGCGCCGATGCGCTGCGCCTCAAGCCGAAGCTGATCTCGATCGGCGGCAGCCTCAACCTCTTCCCGCATCCGATCCGCGAGATCCGCGCCATTGCCGACGATGTCGGCGCGATCGTGCTGTTCGATGCGGCGCATATGTCCGGCATGATCGCCGGCCATGGCTGGCAGCAGCCGCTGGAGGAGGGCGCCCATCTGATGACGATGAGCACCTATAAGAGCCTGGGCGGGCCGCCTTCCGGTCTGATCGTCACCAACGATGCCGAGATCGCGAGAAGGCTCGACGCCATCGCCTATCCCGGTCTCACTGCGAATTTCGACGCGGCGAAATCGGCCTCGCTAGCGGTCTCGCTGCTCGACTGGAAGGCGCATGGCCGCGCCTATGCGCAGGAGATGGCGAAGACGGCGAAGGCGCTGGCCGAGGCCCTCAGCGAGCGGCAGGTGCCGGTCTTCGCCCGCGACCGGGGCATGACGACCTCGCACCAGTTCGCGATCGAGGCTGCCGCTTACGGCGGCGGGCAGGCGGCGGCGAAGAAACTGCGGGCGGTGAACATCCTCTCCTGCGGCATCGGCCTGCCGCTGCCGGCGGTCGACGGCGATGTGAACGGGCTCAGGTTCGGCACACCGGAGATCGTCCGCTTTGGCGTGACGGCGGCGGATATGCCGGAACTGGCCGGCTATATCGCTGAAGGTTTGAACGGCTCGCGCCCGGCCGAGGCTGTGGCGAAGGACGTCACCGCTTTCCGCGGGCGGTTCAGGAACCTGCATTTCATGCGTTAGGAATCATTCCCCGGGGCGAAGAAGCAGAGCAGTTCGCCGGAATCATCGATGCACAGATGCCAATGGCCGTCCGGCGATGGCTTGGCTTGGTCCTGCGGGATTTCGAGTCTCAATGGCTGCTTGCGCTCGCTCGGCCACATTGGATGCTTGCCGGGCATGATTGTCACGACGAAGCCGCCCGGGACTTCCCGCACGGCCCCGGCGTCGATCGGGGAGCAGTCGGAGTCGAAGCAGCAATAGAACGGGTAATCCCAGCCGCTCGGCGCCTGATGGGCACAAGCCGGCACCGCTCCCGCAACCAGTAAGCCTGCGACCATCGAGGCAAGAACGCGCATCGGCCAGCCCTCGCAAAGAAAGCTGCGACCGGAAGGCGGCGAATGCGTGGCGGATGGTCCCCGTCGTCATGCTTGGGCCTGACCCGAGCATCTCTTGCCGCAGGAGGTTCCAGTGCCTTTCCCGTGATGAGATTCCGGGTGTCCCTTCGTCGCCCGAGAATGACGAAGGGTTGGAGGGCGGCCGGTCTAGCTCTTGGCCCCGCCGCCGTAGCGCTCTTCCATCTCGGCGCGCATGGCATCCGCATCGAGCAGGCGCGATCCGGCGAGCCTGACGGAACGGACCTTCCCGCCGTCGCGCTCCAGCGCGACGGTCTCGCCGGGGCTGTGGAAGCCTGAGGCGCGGACGATACGGCCTTGATCGGGTGCCTCGATCGCGATCTCGGCGGCGTCGAGGAACGGCGTCATGAGGGCCGGGGCGGCGCAGAGCACGCGGTCGGCGACGGGGACCAGGTCGGTCGCGCTCCAGAGCGTCCACCAGCGCCCGGCCCAGTCGCGCGTCTCGGGCGACGGGCTGCCGCGCTCGGCGAAGGTCTTGAGGATATGGGCGACGCCGTCGAGCCAGGGATGGGCGAGGCCGTCGATCGCGTTGGTTAGGACTGAGACGGTCAGGCCCTGTTTCGGGAAGATGCAGGTGCGGGTGATGAAGCCCTGGAAACCGCCGGAATGGCCGACCCAGCGCCAGTCGCGCTCGCCGCCCGAGATCGTGCCGAGGCCGTAATGGCGGCCAAGGCTGGACTCGTCGTCCGGCCAGAGCCGGCGGGTCATCTCGCGGCGGCTCAGGGCCGAGAGGATGCTGCGCTCGGCATTCGGCGAGAGCTGCGCAAAATAGCGCGCGACATCGGCGGCCGTCGCGACGAAGCCGGTAGCGGACGCCATGGCGTGGCAATGATTGTCAGCCGGGATGATCGCGCGCCGGCCGAGCAACTGCTTGCCGGTATGGCCCTTCGCCATCGGTCGCTGGCCCCAGAGCCCGATATCGGCCGCCGTCTCGGTGAGGCCGACCTTGGCGACGACCTCGTCGGTGATCCATTCGTTGTAGCCCCGGCCGGTCACGGCTTCGATGACGAGGCCGAGCAGGGCGAAGCCGTGGTTGGAGTATTTGAAGCGCTGCGAGCCGGGGAGGACCGGCGGCTTGGCGAGGTCGGCGAGCAGTTCCGCCTTGCTGCAGAATGGCTTGCGGTCGAGGAACTGGCCCGCATCGGGGCCGTCGCGCGTCAGGCCGGCGCTGTTGGACAGCACCTGGCCGACGGTGACCTTGGCGATCTCGGGATGCAGCCCGTCGATCAAGCTGCCGACCTCATCGTCGAGACGCAGGCGGCCCTCCTCGACGAGGTGCAGGATTCCGGCCGAGGTGAAGGTCTTGGAATGAGAGGCGATGCGGAAGCCGTGGCGCGGGGTCAGCGCTTCGCCGGTCGCGAGGTCGGCGCTGCCGAAGGCGGCCTCCAGCACGATCTTGCCGCCATCGGCGATCGCGACCGCGCAGCCCGGCTGGTCATGGTGGCTGCGCTGGAAATCGAGCCAGGACGCGACATAATCGAGGGCGGGAGCAAGCCACGGCTTCATGATTGGGGTCCGTCACGGTTCCGGAAGTTCGCGAACATGGCACGATTCCGCCGGTGGGCGACAACCACCGGCTGGATGAGGGCTGCCATGTCCGCAGCGGCGGCTTTCGCTTGCCCTTCGTGGCCTGCCGTGGCATCGCTCCCGGCCAATCGAAAGGACCCAGGACCGTGGACAAGACAGAACTCGCCAAGCTCGAAACCTATCTGCGCCGCACCTTCAACAACCACGCGATCAGCGTGCGCGCCCGGATGAAGAAGACCGACTCGGCCGAGGTCTATCTGGGCGAGGAGTTCATCGGCATCATCCATGTCGACGACGAGGACGGCGACCGCTCCTTCAACTTCACCATGGCGATCCTCGACGTCGATCTCGAGGACTGAGATCGACAAGGCCGAAGCCTGGAGCCCTCGTCCTGAGGAGCCGCGGAACGCGGCGTCTCGAAGGATGGTCCAGCAGGCTGCGGCGACTTCTGAAGCATCCTTCGAGACGCCATTCCTTCGGGAATGGCTCCTCAGGAGGAGGGCTGCAGGTGTTGCTGGCCGGCTATGGAGACCTGCTTCCTACCGGATCAGTCCGTCCAGCGTCCGCCTGACGCCGCCGAGCATCACTGCCCAGTCGGCGATGATGGTGCGGGGGAAGCGGATGTTCACATCCATGCCGCGATGCTGGAAGGTGATGCGGCAGGGCTCCTCGAGGCCGGAGCCGGTATCGATCGGGCAGCGCGCGGCAAAACCCTTTCCGTCGGGGACGGAGACGTAGAACTCGTCGTTCTCGAAGGGCGAGCCCTTGCGGAAGCCGCGGACAACGAGGCCGCCGGGATTCGACCAGACGGTCGGCGTCAGGAAGCGGGCATAGGTCGAGAGCTGCCTTGCCGGCTCGTTGACCTTGTCGGGCGGGCTCAAGGTGATCAGCAACCGCTTGCGCTTGTCCGGCTGGGCCGGGCCGAGGCTCGGCCAGTCCAGGCGCAGGCGGACCATGCCGACGAGCCGGCTCGTGTCGCCCTCGTCATCCACTCCGGTGAGGTCCTTCGGGATCATGAGCGCCACGTCGCCGACACGGGCCGGCTGCGGCGCCGAGGTCGGCTCGTCACGCCGATGCGTGAGGTAGACGGCGAGCGCAGTCGCCAGCGCGCCAGCCGTGAGGATCAGCAGCGCCGCCTTCAGCAGGGCGCCATCGGCGCGCGGCAGCGGGGCGGCCTTCTGCTGCAGGCGCATGCGCACCATCGATGTCAGATGGGCGGCCTGATGGCCGGGCCGGTGATAGGGCAGCGATGCGGTCATTCCGGTGCCTTGTCCACAAGTGGCAACCACTGAATCACCAACGGCTTAACGCCCCGTAAACCATAACCGCGCCGGTACGGTTAACCATTGGTTAAATCCGGCCTTCACAGTGTGCCGGCCATGCGGCAGGCTGGGGCGTCGCTCCGGTCGAAAGTTCGCGTTCGTGTCCTTCCAGCCTTCCGCCGTCGAGGCGCTGCAATCCCTGTTCCTGGGCTTTGCCTTCGCCGGGCTGCTGGCGAGTGCGTTCGAGCTGTTCACGGAAAGGCGGGCCGATTTCAAGCTGCTTCAGGCCGGTGGGATCGCCGCCGTCGCCAGCGTGCCGGTGGTGATCTTCAGCGCGCCGGTCCTGATCCTGCGCAACATGATGCGGGGCCGGCAGGGCGACGGGCGGCCCTTGTCCGTTCTCATGCTCGCTGGCCTGACGGCTGGCGTCTGGAGCCTGGTCTCGGGCCGGGTCGTGCTCGACCTGCTGCACCTCCTCGGCGCTTGACGGCAAGCCCTGCGGGCCTGCAATCCTGAGGTCTCGAACCGTCAGGACAAGCCGATGCCCCTCTATGCGCTCGATGGAACCAGGCCGGAAACGCCCGCGGCCGGCGAATGGTGGCTCGCGCCCGATGCCCATGTCATCGGCCGCGTCAGGCTGGCGGCCGGGGTCGGGATCTGGTTCGGCTCCGTGCTGCGCGGCGACAACGAGTGGATCACCATCGGCGAGGGCAGCAATATCCAGGAAGGCTGCGTGTTCCACACCGACATGGGCTATCCGCTGACGGTCGGCGCCCATTGCACGATCGGCCATCGCGCCATCCTGCATGGCTGCACGATCGGCGAGAACAGCCTGGTCGGCATGGGCGCGACCGTGCTGAACGGCGCCAAGATCGGCCGCAACAGCCTTGTCGGCGCCAATGCGCTGGTGACGGAGGGCAAGGAATTCCCCGACAATTCGCTGATCGTCGGCTCGCCGGCCCGCGCGATCCGGACGCTCGACGACGAGGCCGCGGCGGGGATCACCGCTTCGGCGCAGGCCTATGTCCGGCGCTGGAAGCAGTTTGCGGCCGGCCTCGAACGGCTGGACTGACGCTTCAAACGAAGTGGGCCGGCTTCCCGGGGAGGAAAGCCGGCCCTTGGCGAAACCCGATCCTTGGGGACGGGTGGGTGGGGACGTGACCGAGCCTCGCCGTCCTATATCCGCGACCGATCCGTGGTCGCGGTAGCCTTCATCAGCGCTGCACTGAAGCGACCGTCGGGGTCTGCGCGCCGCCGAGCGAGGTCCAGCCCGTGCGGTACTGGGACTCGCGCTTGACGTAGACGTAGCCGGTCTGGCTCCAGGGCAGGATCGCGTTGCGCTTGTTGTCGAGGATGAAGTCGCCACGATCGGTGCGGATCATCAGCACGGCGTGGCCGGCATTCTCCTCGTCGATCACGACGGTGACCAGCATGGCGCGGCGCGGCAGGCCGGCCTCGGCCAGGCGCTTGCGCTTCAGCAGCACGTAGTCCTCGCAATCGCCCTTGCCGTCGGTCGGGATATCCCAGCGGTCGACGACGCCCCAATGGTCTTCGTCGGTGATCGCTTCGATCTCGCGATTGACGGTGTTGTTGACGCCGACGATCGTCTTCCAGAGCTTGGTGTCGAGCGCGATCCGCTCGGCCTCGCGGCTGTCGACGCGGCATTCGCTCGGCATGCGCTTGCAGAAATCGACCCAGGCATAGGGCGCACGGGCGTCGCCGGAGGCCTCGGCCGGAAGGCTCGCCACCGGAATGCCGGCCGAGCCCTGAGCCTGAGCCATGCCTGCGCCGGTCATGACGACCATGGCGGCCAGAGCGGTACCAATCAGATTGCGATGAAGTGAAAACATGTCGTCCCCTTTCTGTCCCGGGGCTGACGATGCGCGGCGGCCAATGGATTCGGCCTGAAATGGAAAGGTGCAATTTTATGTATTCGGCCTTGGGTGGGTTCAAGTAAAAATCAGGATCAACCTTGTTCAAAACCGGAAGTAACGATTTGCATCGATCGAAAAACCGATCGTTAACTATTAATTGTTTGTTGTGCTGAAAGAGACGATTAACCTACGCATCCCTTAACGCGGGCAAGGCCGCCGCAGCGGCCGCATTCCGGCTGGATCGCCGGACTGCAGGGGCGGATCGCTTGGAACGTCGGCCGCGATGGGGAATTGTTTCCGCGGTCTACGGTGGAAGGGCTTGCCGCGATGAACGCGCTGACGATCTGGACCTATGACTGGGTGCCCGAGGGGCCCCGCGGCTTCGTCCGCGATCTCCGTTTGCGCTGGGCCTGCGAGGAGGCGGGTCTCGCCTATGATGTCCGCACGGTTCCGTTCGACGGGCGCGAGACCAACCACCTCGCACGCCAACCCTTCGGCCAGATTCCGTTCCTGGACGACGGCGCGGTGAAGCTGTTCGAGAGTGGGGCAGGGCTGTTGCACCTGGCGCAAAAGAGCGAGACGTTGATGCCGCTCGATCCGGTCGGCGCGGCCGAGACGCTGCAATGGACGCTGGCAGCGCTCAATTCGATCGAGATGGTCTCCGTGCCCTGGTGGTTCCTCACGATTACCGGCGCCCGTGAGAATCAACTGACCGAGTGGATGGGCATGCGCCTGGGCCAGCTCGAACAGGTGCTGGGCGAGCGGGAATGGCTCGCGGCCGGCCGCTTCACTGTGGCTGATCTGTTGATGGTGGATGTGCTGCGGGTCGAGAAGGTTCGCGCCTTCGGCGATCGGCCGGCGAGCGAAGCCTATGTCGCTCGCATCACTGATCGCCCGGCCTTCCGGAAGGCGCAGGCCGACCAGGTCGCCCTGTTCAAGGCCGCGGATGCGAAACGGCGCGTTGCCATGTGAGGTTTCGAAGGCTGCGGGGCTTTTACGGAGCTACGCCGTCATCCCGGACAAGCCGGGAAGCGGCGCCGATCCGGGATCCATCGTAGAGCGCTGCACCCTACGATGGATCCCGGGGCAAGCCCGGGATGACGGCGTGGTTTCAAGTGAAAACGGCCGGCTTTGGAGAGCGGCCGGTGGCCGCGGGCTTCAGAGTTCCAGGTTCTCGTCGAGCAGGTCGGCCGAGAGCGGGAAGCGGAACTCGGCGGCATAGCCGCCGTCGAAGCGGCGCACGATGCGGGCCGGCGTCGTGCCGACGCGAACCGGCGTGTTGATCGGCAGGTCGAGATCGGTGGAGAAGGCGGTGCCCGAGAGCGAGATGTCGATTACGCGGACGATATGCTCCGTGCCGTCCTCCATCACCAGCGTCGAGCGCGGATTGCGCGGCACGATGCGTTCGTGGCGACGGTCCTCGGGCAGGCCGAGTTCCTCGCGATTGGCGAGCCAGGTCAATTGCGCCGTGAATTTCTCGCGCTTGCGGCTGGTCGCGGTGATGGTCATCGCGAAGCCTTCGGCCGTCGTGCGAACGCAGGTGCCTTCGATGCGGCCGAGATGCTCGAGATAGGCGATGACGCGCTCGCCGGGCCGGGCCTTGGCCGGCGCCGCGAGATGGACGCCGCCGGGCGAGATGTCGATCGTCTGACAGGGATATTCCATGCGGTTGGGCAGCATGTAGCGGCCCAACAACACCACTTTCATACGGAAATGCCGCCTGCGCTCGGCAGGAAAGGCAGCCGCACGGGGCGTTTTGAGGGCGCTCAGCATCAATACCCGACCTAGATTCCCCGGCGATCCTAGGCGGGTTTCGGTTAACGTATCGTTCCGCTCAGGCCCGCCCGCCCGGCAATACCACGAGACGGGGCGGCTCGGCAC
>NZ_JAELTI010000121.1 GCF_016428755.1 Allobosea sp. ASV33 | reverse complement strand
GGCTTGTCCCGAAAACCGCGTGCCACTTCTCGGGCTGATGCTCTATCGCGCAGGCAAGCCTCCGCGACGATGCGCGCGGTCTCGCTCCAGCGCGGCAGATCGCCGGCTGCGGCCCACGCGGCATCGGCACGCTGCCGACGTTCTGCCGGCGCATCAATCAGTCTTGCAAGGGCCTTGGCAAGTGCCGCAGCGTCGCCGGGAGGGACCTTGAGGGCGGCCGCGTCGGGCAGGGCCTCGGCCCCGGCGCCGCTCAGCGTGGTGACGATCGGCAGGCCGCGCGCCAGCGCCTCCGTCAGGACCATGCCGTAGCCCTCGTAGAGGGATGGCATCACGAAAACGTCCGCTTCTTCATAGAGCTGTGCCAGCTTGTCGGGACCTACAGCGCCGGCGAGCACGATCCGGTCCGCAAGCCCTATTCGGGCGATGACGCTCCGTAATTGCGCCGCCGTCTCGGGTGCGTGATCGGGCGAGCCGGCGATTGTCAGCGTCCAGGACCGGTCCGCGATCGACTTCAAGGCTTCGACGAGGTCGCCGTAGCCCTTGCGGGGAATGAGCGAGCCGACCGCGAGCAGGCGGAGCGGGGCACCACCACGCGATCCCGAAGCGCGGGGCGCCGGATCGCAGCCGGGAGCCGCGACCACAATCTCGCTCGCCGGAACGCCGAACTCCGTCTCCAGCGTTGCCCGCGTCGTCGGGCTCGATGCGACGACGGTGCGCGCCCGGGCCAACGCCAGCCTTTCGCTTCGCCGCAGCGTATCCGCCGCCTCCGGCTTCAGACCCGTCTCCAGCGCCAGCGGGTGGTGCACCAGCGCGACGAACCGATCCGCGAACCGGGCGGCGAGCGCTTCCGGGAAGGCGCCGAAGGCCAGGCCATCGACGAGCAGGACGTCGTCGGGCGCGGTTGCGGCAAGCAGCCGTTCCGTCGTCGCCAGATCGGCCGCTGTCGGAAAGGGAAAGGAGCCGGGCAGGGCGATATGGCGCGCTTCGATGCCGGCCTCGCGCCATTCGCGCAGCAGGCGCCGGTCATAGCCGTAGCCGCCGGTGGGGGCATCGATGTCGCCGGGGATCGCGAAGGCGATGCGGCTCACGCGAGCGCGCCCTCGTAGCTGGCGCGGGCGAGGTCGGTCTCGTGGAGGGTCACGCGAATCTTGCTCAGCCCCGCGCCATCGGCGCCGAGCGCGCCGGATTTGGCGGCCGCCGCCATGGCGTCGAAGATGTGCTTGCAGAGGAATTCGGTGGTGGTCAGCACATCAGCGAATTGCGGGAGAGTGTCGAGGTTCTGGTATTTCAGCGGCTTCAGCGTCTCGGCGAGGGTCTCGAGCGCGGCGCCGATATCGACCACGACATTCTGCTTGTTCAGCGTCTCCCGGAAGAAGGCGACATCGACGACGAAGGTGGCGCCGTGCATGTTCTGCGCCGGACCGAAGAAGGGATCGGGCAGGGAATGGCCGATCATGATGCGGTCGCGGACTTCGACGGAAAACATGCGATCTCCCAAGGGTGGGTTGGCGATACGACCCGGTCAGGGCCGCGTTTCATAGCAAATTGCGGCGGTCAGGCCAGCGGCGCCGGCTGCCAGCAGGCCGGGCAGTCGTTCGGCCAGGTCGCTGAAGGCGATCTCGTCGGTGATCAGCGCATCGAGCCTGTCGTCGGCGAGCAGGGCCATCGCGGCCTCGGCCCTGCGGGCATAACTCCAGCGCGCGCGGCGGGAGGCCGAGACCAGGCCGACCTGGGAGGAGACGAGCTGCAGTCGGCGGGCATGGAAGGCGCCGCCGAGCGTGGCGGGGACGGCACCTTCGCCATACCAGCTTAGCTCCACGATCCGTGCCTCGGTGCCGGCTGAGGCGAGGGCGGTTTCGAGGCCCGCGGCCGTGGCGCTGGTGTGGAAGACGATGTCGGCGTCGTGGGGCGCTCCCTCGGGCAACGCAAAGCCGAAGCCCAGTTGGGCAGCGAGCTCGGCCCGGCTCGGCTCGACATCGACAAGCGTGACCTCGGCTCCCGGTAGGCGGGCCGCCAGCCAGGCGACGAGCAGCCCGAGGACGCCGCCGCCGACGATCACGATCCTGTCAGCGGGGCCGGAGCCGGCATCCCAATGGGCGTTCAGCGCCGTCTCCAGATTGGCGGCGAGGATGGCGCGCCGGGCCGGCACCACGTCGGGCACCAGGACGAGCCGGTCGCGCGGCGCGACGAAGCGGTTCTGATGCGGGTGCAGGCAGAAGGCGATGCGGCCGAGCAGATCCTGCGGGCCGGCATCGATACGGCCGACGGCGCAATAGCCGTATTTGACGGGAAAGGGGAAATCGCCCTGCTGGAACGGCGCCCGCATGCGCTCGTGCTCGGAACAGGGCACGCGGCCTTCGCAGACCAGCCGCTCGGTGCCGCGGCTGACGCCGCTCCAGAGCGTGGTGAGCAGGCAGTCCTCCGGCCCCAGGGCGGGCAGGGCGACCTCGTTCAGGTTGCATTCACGGCGAGCTGTATACCAAAGCGCAAGAGCCTTTGTCCTTGCGTCAATCGAGGTTGCAGGCTTTAGCTCCCGCGCCATTCGCGTCTGATCCCCGTCTGCCCGAGCCTGTCTGCCTACCATGACAGAGACCGCCATGAACCAGCGCCCCGCTCCGACCACGTTCCGGCGGGCGGCGCAAGAGGCCGGGCCTGATGGTCTGACTCCGGCCGGGCTGCAGGCGGAAACGGTGCTGCGCCGCCGCCGGTTCCTCGTCCTCGCCCTGAATCTCGTCACATTGGCTCTTCTGCTCGTCGGGCTTGCACAAGTCCTTGGAACGGGTGGCTGGAGCGCGGCGGATGTCGCGATCTTCGTCGCTTTCCTGTTCGGCGCACCCTGGACCGTGCTCGGCTTCTGGAACGCCGCGATCGGGCTCTGGCTTCTGCACGGCAAGGCGGATGGGCTTGCCGAGGCCGCGCCCTTCGCCGCGGCGGGTGAGGATACGTCGCCGCTGGCCCTGCGCACTGCCGTGCTGATGACCCTGCGCAATGAGGACCCGGCGCGTGCCTTCCGCCGCCTCAGGGTCGTCAAGGAGAGCCTCGATGCGACCGGCGCGGGTGTATGGTTCGACTATTTCGTGCTGTCGGACACCAACGATCCGGCCGTCGCCGCGGCCGAGGAGGGGCTGGCCGAGGCCTGGGCGCGCGAGATCGGCGAGCCGGCACGGGTGACCTATCGCCGCCGCAGCGACAATGCCGGTTTCAAGGCCGGCAACCTCCGCGATTTCTGCGAGCACTGGGGCGAACGCTACGAATTGATGCTGCCGCTCGATGCGGACAGCGTGATGGCGGGCGAGACGATCCTCGGCATGGCCCGAATGATGCAGGCGCATCCCAAGCTCGGAATCCTGCAAAGTCTCGTGGTCGGCATGCCCAGTCGTTCGGCCTTCGCCCGCATCTTCCAGTTTGGCATGCGCCACGGCATGCGGCCCTACACCATGGGCTCGGCCTGGTGGGGTGGCGATTGCGGGCCGTTCTGGGGGCATAACGCGCTGGTCCGGATCGCGCCGTTCCGGGATCACTGCCATCTGCCGGTGCTGCCGGGCGGGCCGCCCCTGGGCGGAGCCGTTATGAGCCATGACCAGGTCGAGGCGACCTTGATGCGCCGCGCCGGCTACGAGGTGCGCGTCCTGCCGGTCGAGGGCGGGAGCTGGGAGGAGAATCCGCCGACCATGCTCGACTTCGCCAAGCGCGACCTGCGCTGGTGCCTCGGCAACCTGCAATATCTCAAGCTGCTCGACATTCCCGGCCTGAAGCCGATGAGCCGCTTCCAGCTCATCTGGGCGATCCTGATGTTTCTCGGCCTTCCGGCCTGGACGTTGATGATCGCGCTCTTGCCGCTGAAGGTGTTCGAAGATCGGGCGATTCCCGACTATCCCGTCGTGCTCGCGGGTGGGCTCTATCTGCTGTTCCTGGCGATGTATCTCTCGCCGAAGCTCGCCGGCTTCGCCGACATCCTGCTGACCAAGGGGGGAGTCGCTCGCTATGGCGGCAAGGCGCGTTTCCTGGTTTCGGCGACGATCGAACTCGCCTTCTCCTTCCTGCAAGGCGCGGTCTCGAGTTTCCGCACGACGCTGTTCATGATCGGACTCGCCTTCGGGCGGGCCAGGATCGGCTGGAACGGGCAGGCGCGCGACGCCCATGCGCTCTCCTTCGGAACGGCCTTCGCCGGCTTGTGGCCGCATCTGCTGTTCGGGGCCTATCTCTTCGTCACGCTGGGCCTGATGGCACCGGCGGTGCTGATCTGGTCGCTGCCCTTGACCGCCGGCTATGTGCTGGCGATCCCCTTCGCCGTGCTGACGGCGGCGCCGGCTTGCGGTGCCTGGCTGGCGCGGCGCGGGCTCTGCGGCATCCCCGAGGATTTCGACCTGCCGCCGGTGCTCGCCGCGATCCGCGACGGGGAGGCGGCATGAACGCCGTCACCTATCCGAAGGGGACGGTGAAGGCACTCTCGCGTTCCTTGCGCGTCTATCACGGCGACAAGCAGCGCCATGCGGCGATGGACAGGCTCTACGGGGCGTTCCTGGCGCCGGGCGATCTCGCCTTCGATATCGGCGCCCATGTCGGCGGCCGCGTCTCGTCCTTCCGCCGGCTGGGCGCGCGCGTGGTCGCGCTCGAGCCGCAGCCGGGCCCGGCCCGCGTCACCCGCCTGATCCACCGGCGCGACCCGCTGGTGACGTTGATCGAGGCGGCCTGCGGCGACCATGAGGGCTCGATCGCCCTCAGGGTCAACAGCCGGAACCCGACCGTGTCGAGCGCCTCGGCCGCCTTCATCGGGGCCGCCGATGGCGCGCGGGGCTGGGAAGGCCAGGTCTGGGACCATGAGATCATGGTGCCCTGCACGACGCTGGACCGCCTGATCCAGCGCTACGGCCTGCCGAAATTACTCAAGATCGATGTCGAGGGTTTCGAGGCGCATGTGCTGGCCGGCCTGACCAAAGCGGTGCCGGTGATCTCCTTCGAGTTCACCACGATCCAGCGCGACGTCGCCGAGGCCTGTCTCGCGCTGCTGGAAACGCTCGGCCCCTATCGCTTCAATGTCGCGATCGGGGAGAGCCAACTGCTCGAACTCGGCGAGCACGCCAGTGCCGAGGCGATGGGCGACTACCTGCGCAGCCTGCCGCACGAGGCCAATTCGGGCGATGTCTACGCCATCCTGACTGGTTGAAGGCGCAAGGCACGGGGCGCTCTTCGCGAGAGCTCGCTCTCACGCGTTGCTGCAGCGATCGTATGGCAATGCGTGCGTTGGAACGATGTCGCGGCCGGGCCGTTGACGGTGCCGGAACCCGTCGGGCGCGTGTCTGTCGCGCTCTCGCCCCGTTCCTGCCGCAACCTTGGTCAGCCGGCGTTCATCTCGCCGTGATCAGTTTGTTCCCGAACTCTCGTCAAGGATCGCCATGATCAGCCTTCTTCGCCCGCTCGCGGTTTCGTGCGTTCTTCTCGCCTCGCTGACGATCGCGCAGGCTGCAGGGGACGTCGCCGTCGAGGTGAAGAACGAATCCGAGCCGGTGCTCTGCGCGGAGAAGGACAACGTCACGATCAAGGTGGTCTCGCCCGAGGTCCGTCGCTTCCAGATCGAGGCGGCGCATCCTGCCTATGTCGCCGGGCTCGTGCGCGACAACTGGGATGCCGACTGGACGAATTGCGACATGAAGGGCGATCCGTCCTTCGCGCCGCCGACGCCGCCGCGCCGCGTCACCTTCTACGAATCGATCGACTACTGGCTGGTCGGCTACACCTTCCCGAGCTTCTGGCGCCCGGCGGAGGCGACCTTCCGCGTCGGTGACCGCGTCGAGAAGAACCTGCATCTCGTCCAGCTCTGGAAGCTCGGCAAGGACAAGTCGCACGAGGTGCTCGTCGTCTATCCGCAGGACGGCAACTGGCGCGCCCGGCCATTGCCGCCGGAGCATCTCGGCTTCTCCTCCTACGGCTCCTCCTTCCTGTTCGGGCCGATCGAGCAGGAGGGGCGACCGGTGGTGAACATCAAGGAGATTGAATTCGAGCCGAAGACGCTGACCTTCAAGCTCAGCTTCAAGGACGGCTCCTCCGGCAGCCTCAAGCTCGACAGCGTCGACGAGAACCGGATGGTGCTCGATGCCGTGCTCGACAAGCCGGTGACCGGCGGCAAGGGCTTCCTGGCGCTGCGCTCGATGTATGTCACCGAATTCAACAACGACGTCGCCCGCATCGCGCTGCGCGAGCCCGGCGCCAAGGGTTGGCGCGAGGAGGCGCTGATGTCCTATCCCGGCGGCAAGGCGACCGATATATGGATGGGGCGCACGACGCATTCGCGCCACAACACCTCCTCGCCCGACATGGTGTTCCGGCGCTTCTCGACCGATCCGAATCCGCCGCCGAAGCCTTAAGCGCCGTCATTCTCGGGCTTGACCGAGAGTCTCATGCCCAGAGGACGCTGGTTTCCGAGATGCTCGGGTCAAGCCCGAGCATGACGCGGATCCTATCCATAACGGAACGCATTGCCTGCCTGTCGCGTTTGGCCATGACGCGGCGGGCGCATCGGTTTAGCCTGCCGCGATCGATCGCGACCAGCCTGCAGAGAGACCTATGCCGCGTTTTGCCGCCAACCTGTCGATGATGTTCACCGAATGGGAATTCCTCGATCGCTTCAAGGCGGCCGCCGAGGCGGGCTTCGAGGCAGTGGAGTTCCTGTTTCCCTACGAGCATACGCCCGAGCAGGTCGGGCTCGCGCTGGCAGGGGGCGAACTCACCCAGGCGCTCTACAATCTGCCGCCTGGCGACTTTGCCAAGGGCGAGCGCGGCATCGCCGCATTGGCCGGGCGCGAGGACGAGTTCAAGGCCTCGGTCGAGACCGCGCTGTCCTATGCGCACGAGACCGGGGTCAAGCGCCTGCACATGATGGCGGGGCTGGCCGACCCGAACGACCCCATCGCGCAGAAGACCTATCGCGCCTCTCTCGCCTATGCCGCCGACAAGCTCGGCGAGCAGGGCATCGATCTCCTGCTGGAGCCAATCAACGGCAAGGACATGCCGGGCTATTTCCTCAATGATTTCGACCAAGCAGCGGCCTATGTCCGCGAATCCGGCCGCCCGAACGTCCGGCTGCAGTTCGACATGTATCATTGCGAACTGATCCATGGCGACGTCTCGGGCAAACTCAGGGCGCTCTATCCGCTCGTCGGCCATGTCCAGATCGCCCGCGCCAATGGCCGTCATGAGCCCGATGCTTCCGGCCCGGACTACCCGACGCTCTTCGCCGAGCTCGACGGCCTCGGCTATGACGGCTTCGTCGGCTGCGAGTACCGGCCGGAAGCCGGCACGCTCGAAGGGCTCGGCTGGTTCGCGCCCTGGCGGAAGCCGCTCTGATGCGCCCTCCTTCGATCTCCTATCCGGTTCTGGTCGCCGATATCGGCGGTACGAATTGCCGGTTGTCGCTGGTGAGCGATGCGGATTGTCCCCACAAGCCGCTGGCGCGGATCGGGACCGGCGCTCATCCGACGGTGGAGGCCGCATTCGCCGCCGTCCTGGCCGATCTCCCGGAGAAGCCGCGCTCGGCCGTGCTGGCCGTCGCCGGTCCGCTCGAGGGCCGGCAGGCGCAGTTGACCAACGCCGTCTGGCATCTCGACGGGCCGCAGATCGCGGCCGCGCTCGGCCTGACCCAAGGACTGATGGTCAATGATTTCGAGGCGCTCTCGGCCTCGCTCGCGGTTCTGAAGCCGGGCGACCTTTCGACCCTGGTCGAAGGCGATCCGGAGCCCGAAGGTGTGAAGCTTGTGCTCGGGCCCGGCACCGGTTTTGGTGCCGCAGCGCTCTTGATGCGCGGCGAGCGCGGCGTTCTGATCCCCACGGAATCCGGCCATATCGGCATCGGTCCGGAGGATCAGACCGAGCAGCGGCTTTGGCCTGCGCTGAGCGAGGGCATCCCGCGCCTGACGGTCGAGCATCTCCTGAGCGGCGACGGGCTCGTGCGCCTGCACAAGGCGGTGGCCCGGACATCCGGCATGCTGGAGGCGGAGGTTAGCGCGGCCGATGTGTCCCGACTCGCCCATGACGGCGATCCGGCGGCGCTGATGGCCGTGGTCTGCTTCTGGCGCCTGCTGGCGCGCGTCGCGGGCGATCTCGCGCTGGTGTTCAAGGCGACGGGCGGCGTCTTCATTGCCGGCGGCATCGCGCCGCATCTGCTGCCGCTGGCTGACAAGGCGGCGATTCGGTCTGCCTTCGCCGGCAAGCCGCCGATGGAGGATCTGGCGGAGCGTTTCGCCCTGCATGTCATCACCGCGACGGATGCGGCCGAGCAGGGGCTCGCGGCGATCGCCGCCAATCTCCATCGCTTCGGGCTCGACGATCCCAAGCGGCTGTGGTTTGGCTGAGCGGCCTTTCTGCCCGTCATTCTCTCAGGTTCGTGTGCAGCCCATCCATTCGATCCAGGTCCTGCGCGCGCTGGCGGCCTTCATGGTCGCGATCCACCATGTCCAGCCGGACGCTGCCGCAGTGGCCGCCCGCGCGGGCCTGAGTTTCACGCGCAGCGACTTCCTGCCCTGGATGGCGGGCGTCGACATCTTCTTCGTCGTCTCCGGCTTCATCATGGTCCATGCCTCGCAGGACCTGTTCGGGCGGGACGGCGCCGCGGGCCTGTTCCTGAAGCGCCGGCTGGCGCGGATCGTGCCGCTCTACTGGGCGATGACGACGCTGTTCCTGCTCGTCGGGCTCGTCGTTCCGGCCCTGCTCAACTCGGGCGCGCCGAACCTCCAGCAGATCCTCGGCTCCTACCTGTTCTGGCCGGTGGTCTCGACGCAAGGGATGGTCCAGCCGGTCTATTCATTAGGCTGGACGCTGAACTACGAGATGCTGTTCTACGCTCTGTTCGCGGCCGGGCTGATGTTGCCGCGGCGCTGGACCTTGCCTGCGGTCGCTCTCCTGTTGGCGCTGTTGGTCGGGGCGGAAAGCCTGAGCGGCCCGCTGGCGCTGCCCTTCGGCTTCTGGGGCCAGCCTATCGTGCTGGAATTCGCAGCGGGGATGGGCATCGCGGTCCTCAGGCACAAGGGCATGCGCTTGCACGGGGCGTTGCGGATCGCCGTGGCCTTGGCCGGTGCCGCTCTCCTGGTCGCTGCTGCCCATGTTCCGGGCACGGACGGGGCCTGGAGCAGCGTGCTGTGGCGCGGCAGCGCGGCCGCCCTGCTGATGCTGGCCGCCGGCTGCGGCCGCGAGGGGATCGTGCCGCTCCCGCCGGTGAAGGCCCTGGCGGCGGTCGGCGATGCTTCCTACGCGCTCTATCTCGTCCACCCCTTCGTCATCCGGGGCATGCGCGAGGTGGTGCTGCGGCTTGGGCTGTATTCGCCGGCCCTCTATATCGCCTTGGCGCTCGCCGGTTCGGTGGTCGCGGCGCTGCTGCTCTACCGCTTCTTCGAGAAGCCGGCGACGCGATTGGCGCGGCGCTGGCTTGGGGGATGAGCCTCGCGTCATGCTCGGGCCTGACCCGAGCATCTCGGAAACCAGTGTCTTCCGGTCCTGAGATTCTCGGGTCTTCGTGCGCTTCGCCCGAGAATGACGGTACCGCTCAGCTCAGCTTCATGCCCTTGAGAGACTGGCCGACCATGCCGCCATCCTTGCGGCGCTGGGCGCGCTTCGACTTGATCGTCTCGACATGCTCGGGCTGCGGGTAATAGCCGCGCTCCATGATCTCCAGCGAATACTCCTCATAGGTGAGGCCCAGCGCCGAAGCCTTCTCTTCGCGCCTCAGCGCGATCTCGCGGGGCTTCTTCCAGGCCTTGCGATGGGCGAAGCGCCAGTCGAAATAGCGGCCGATATTGCCGGAGCCGGTGGCCGCGCGGCGCTTGCGCTCCTTCAGCGGCGGGCCGCCATTGTGGCCGATCCCGATCGGGCGTTCGCTGGGCATCGCTCTTGGACTCATCAGGTCTCGATCCGATCACGATAAGGGGCGGGAGAAAGCTGGCAAGGGCCGTGCCATGGCTTGCGGACGTGACAGCGGAGCAGCGGCGGTCTATCCCGCAGGCCGAACACAGGACTGATCATGGCCCCCTTGCTGCATCTGCGCGACGTCGCGCTCACCTTCGGCGGACAGCCGTTGCTCGAAGCTGCCGAGATCGCGGTCTCGGCCGGCGAGCGCGTCTGCCTTGTCGGCCGCAACGGTTCGGGCAAGTCGACGCTGCTCAAGATCGCGGCGGGGATCGTCGAGCCGGATCATGCCGAGCGCTTCGTCCAGCCGGGGGCGACCATCCGCTACCTGCCGCAGGAACCGGATTTCACCGGCTACAAGACTTCGCTCGCCTATGTCGAGGCTGGCCTGGGGCCGGGCGACGACGCCTATCGCGCGCAATATCTCATCACGGAACTGGGCCTGACCGGTGAAGAAGATCCCGCCACGATGTCCGGTGGCGAATCTCGCCGCACGGCGCTGGCGCGGGTACTGGCGCCGGAGCCGGACATCCTGCTGCTGGACGAGCCGACCAACCATCTCGACCTGCCCGTGATCGAATGGCTGGAGCAGGAACTGAAATCGCTGCGCTCGGCCATGGTGCTGATCAGCCACGACAGGCGCTTCCTGACCTCGCTGTCGCGCGCCACGATCTGGCTCGATCGCGGCGTGACCCGGCGGGCGGAGAGAGGTTTCGGCGAGTTCGAGGCCTGGCGCGACGAAGTCCTGGCGCAGGAGGAGCTCGACCGCCACAAGCTCGACCGCAAGATCGCCCGCGAGGAGGACTGGCTGCGTTATGGCGTCAGCGCCCGGCGCACCCGGAACCAGCGTCGGCTCGGCGAGCTCCATACGCTGCGCGACCAGCGTCGCACGGCCCGCGCCGCGCAAGGCAATGTCCGGCTTGAGGCGAGCGAAGCGCAAAGTTCCGGCAAGCTCGTCATCGAGGCGATCGATGTCAGCAAGGCCTATGGCGACAGCAGCATCGTCAAGAACCTGTCGCTCAGGGTCGCGCGCGGCGACCGGATCGGCATCGTCGGGCCGAACGGCGCCGGCAAGACCACGCTGATCAACCTGCTGACCGGCGCGCTCAAGCCTGATAGCGGCAAGGTGAAGCTCGGCACCGCGCTGGAGATGGTGACGCTCGACCAGCGTCGCGAAAGCCTCGATCCGGAGACGCCGCTCGGCGATGCGCTGACCGGGGGCGGCTCGGACCAGGTCATGGTGGGCGGCCAGCCGCGCCATGTCATCTCCTACATGAAGGACTTCCTGTTCCAGCCGATCCAACGCGGCACGCCGGTCGGCGCGCTGTCAGGCGGCGAGCGTGGGCGTTTGATGCTGGCGCGGGCGCTGGCCAAGCCCTCTAACCTGCTGGTGCTGGACGAGCCGACCAACGATCTCGACCTCGAGACGCTCGACCTGCTGCAGGAACTGCTGGCCGACTACCAGGGCACGGTGCTGCTGGTCAGCCACGATCGCGACTTCATCGACCGCGTGGTCTCCTCCGTGCTGATTTCGGATGGCGATGGCGTCTGGACCGAGTTCGCCGGCGGCTATTCCGACATGCTGGCGCAGCGCGGGCGCGGCGTCGGCGCCAAGGCGCGGCCGGTCGAGAAGGGCGCGCCTGCCGTGCCCAAGGCTGCCGCGTCGGCGCCGACTGCCCCAGCCTCCAAGCGCAAGCTCTCCTTCAACGAGAAACATGCGCTGGAAACGCTGCCGAAGAAGATCGAGACGCTGCAGGCCGAGGCCGCGAAGCTCAACACGGCGGTGGCCGGCGATCTCTATACGCGCGATCCGAAGCTCTTCGCCAAGGCGACGGCGCGGCTGGAAGAGGTCGCGCGCGAGATCGGCGAGGCCGAGGAGCGCTGGCTGGAGCTGGAGATGCTGCGCGAGGAGATCGGGGCTTAAGCGCCGCCATTCGATTTCCGTAACCGGCCCCGCGCGAAAGCGCATTTACGGCCAAGCTCAATCGTTTCAAACATCGCGCAATCGCAGAGCACGAGGAGCGACCATGAGACTGAAGGGCAAGACGGCGCTGGTGACCGGCGCGGCGCAAGGGTTCGGCTTCGGCATCGCCGAGACTTTCGTGCGGGAGGGCGCGCGCGTCGCGGTGCTCGACATCAACGGCGACAAGGCCAAGGAGGCCGCCAAGGCGATCGGCCGCAAGGCCTTCGCCGTGACCTGCGATGTCGGCAAGGCGAAGAGCGTCGACAAGGCGGTCGAGAAGATCCTCGCCAAGGTCGGGCGGCTCGACATCGTCGTGAACAATGCCGGCACCACCCATCGCAACAAGCCGATGACCGAGGTGACCGAGGAGGAGTTCGACCGGATCTTCGCGGTGAACGTGAAGTCGATCTACCTGATGGCGCGCGCCACCGTGCCGCATTTCCGGCAGCATGGCGGCGGTGTCATCCTGAACATCGGCTCGACGGCCGGTGTGCGGCCGCGCCCGGGCCTGACCTGGTACAATGGCTCAAAGGGCGCCGCGAACCTGATCTCGCAGTCGATGGCGGTCGAGCTCGCGCCGGACAAGATCCGCGTCAACGCGATCGCGCCGGTCGCGGGCGAGACGCCGCTGCTCGCGACCTTCATGGGTGAGGACACGCCCGAGCGGCGCGCGCAGTTCACGGCCTCGATCCCGTGGGGCCGCTTCTCGACGCCGCAGGATATCGCCAATGCCGCTCTGTTCCTGTGCTCCGACGAGGCCGACATGGTGACGGGCTCTGTACTGGCGGTCGACGGCGGACGCTGCGTCTGAGCCGAGACGGATTACTTGACGCCGCGCCGGCCGAACTGGGTGCGTTGGGGCGGCGGCGGAGGACGCCGGACCGATCCGAGGAAGCCCTGCGGCTGCACTGAAGCAGGCATCGCCGGGATCGGTTTCTTTCCGGAGATCGCCTCTTCCATCGCGAGCGACAGATGCGAGGGGGCGGCGGGCGCGTCGTCCCCGTCCAGGCGGCCGAGTGCCGGCGTGACGCCGGCCTCGGCCCGCTCCGAGGCCGGCACGGACGGCGCGAATTGCAGATAGATCCAGGCTCCGAACATGAAGAGCCCGAGCAAGCCGGAATATTCCGCGCTGTTGAACGGGCTGTCGCTGGTCCGCACGATCAGCATCTGCGCCTGCAAGACGAGCGCCGAGCAGACGCCGATGGCATAGAGGCCGGGCAAGACATCCCCGCCTCCGGCATCGCGATTGCGGCGGATGGCGAAGCCGACCCGCTTGAAGCCGAAGAAGGCGCTGATCAGGGAGGCAGTCGCGGCGAGGCGATAGCGCCCCTGTCCCGGCGGACCCATGAAGGCTTCGTATTGCACGCCGATGCAGATGAGCAGGAGAATCGCTTCGGCGCTGCCGAGCAGCCCGGACTTGATGAAGAACTGGCTTCTGCCGAGCGTGCCAGCGAACATGGCGCATTCCTTCCGCAGAAGAATCCTATGATCCGCCCGTGAAAGACCGGTAAACGAGCGTCGCGGACCTCGCTGTGCGGCTGCGTCAGGCCGGTTTGGCGTGCAGCGCGATCTCCTGGCGAAGGATGACGGTGCCGTCGGGTTCGAAGCCGCGTTGTTCCAGCGTGATCCGCGGCGCCGCCGCGTTGCCCTCGATGCGGAACAGATGCCAGGTCGCGAGCTCGCCATGGCCAAGCGGACCGATCGAGGCCGAGGGCACGCCGACGATCGGCACGTCGCGGCGCAGGCCCGGCCGCCAGGCCAGCGAGAAGCTGTGGTTATGGCCGTGGAGGACGAGATCGGCGCCCTTGCGCTTGAGCATCGCCTCGAAGGCGGCGGCATCGACCAGCTCGCGCCCACGCTTGGCGCCGCCGACATAGGGCGGGTGATGGATCAGCACGACGCGGATCAGCCCCTCGTCGCGGGCGCGGTCCAGCAG
>NZ_JAELTI010000120.1 GCF_016428755.1 Allobosea sp. ASV33 | reverse complement strand
GAGATTGCCGTCGCGATGACCGCGCCACCCAGGATCGGGCCCCACTGCACGTAAGAGCGGTTCTCCTTGTTGACGGTCACGGGGGCGACGACGACGTCTGTTCCAGACATGGACATGGCGAACTCCTATCGAAGACCGAGGAACGACAGGATGGCCATGATGACCACGACGAGTCCGACGAGATAAATGATGCTGTCCATGAGCCCCTCCTGCTGGCGAGCGAGTGTGAGGGCGAAACGGCTGTCATTGCCGATAGGTTCCTCAGTGCTCTCGGCAGATCGGGCCGCGGCACGCGCGGCTATTCCGTCGAGATCTGCCTTGCAGGCGCCAGGCAGCGCTACGGCGCCAACCTCCGCTGCACCTCGGACGTTTTGGAGGCCTTGCTTGGGCCTTGAAAAAGGCGCCCGCAACGGACAGCCTTCGAACGGCTTCAGCGGATAAGTCCATCTCGACCATGGGGGCTTGTTCGCCTATCCGTGCGCTCGACGAACAAATGATGTTGTCTCCCCGGGCAAAAAGCATGTTGTTGTCGACCGCGAAAATCTGAAACGGCAGGGAGCGAATGGATAAGCAACTTTATCTGGAGCGCCTCGTTCTCAAGCTCGAAACCCATATTCCCCTGCCGCCTGCCGAACGGCAGAAATTGCTGGATTTGCCGCTCACCCTGAAGCGCTTCGAGGCCAGCCAGGACATCGTCCGCGAGGGCGAGATCACCAAGCAATGCTGCCTGGTCGCCGAAGGGCTGGTTTGCCGGTACAAGATCGTCGGCGACGGCGCGCGGCAGATCCTGTCGCTTCATCTGCCCGGCGACATACCGGATATCCACTCGCTGCTCATCGAGCGCATGGATCATTCCCTGGGAACGCTGACCCCGGCCGTAGTCGGCTTGATCCCGCACGATGCCGTGCGAGCGCTCACCCGCTCGTCTTACCGGATATCCGAAGCCTTCTGGCGCGAAACGCTCATCGAGGCCGCGATTTACCGGGAATGGATGGTCGGTATCGGGCGCCGCTCGGCACCCAGCCGTATCGCCCATCTTTTCTGCGAGTTCATCACGAAGATGACGGCCATCGGCCTGTCGGACGGAGTGACGTGCAATCTCCCGCTGACACAGCCGGAAATCGCCGATGCTCTCGGCCTCTCCACGGTTCATATGAACAAGAAGCTCCGGGAAATCCGGGAGGCGAAGCTCATTCGGCTCCGCGCCAATCGTCTGACGGTGCTGGATTGGCGAGGGCTCTGCGAATTGGCGGATTTCGATCCCGACTATCTGCACCTCCAGCCCGGCGTCGCCAAAATCGAGAGTGCTTGAGGAACAGCAGGGCGCCGGCTGCATTAGGCAGGCATGCCCAGCTATTTCTTCCATACCCGCGACGGAGATAAGCTCGAAATCGACGAGGAGGGCACGGATCTGCCCGATGACCAAAGCGCGCGAAATGCGGCCAAGGAACTGCTCGCTGCAATGAACCGCGAAAAGCTGCCCAATGGCGACCACATGTCGCTTTCGGTCACCGTGCAGAACGCTGAGGGAACAGAGATCTACATCGCCAGATTGCGCCTGGATGGTTTGCCATCGTCAAACCCCAATGGGAAACGGTGAAAGGCAGGCGTTGCATTCGGGCGAGTGTCGCCGCAATGCCGTGAGCGCCTTCGCGCGCGGACACAGCGACGCGCTCGTGGCAATGTCATTTGATGTTGCTCTTGAAGCTTTGATCGGCGCAAAGAGGGAACCCTCACTGGCTGGTTCCCCTGCATGCCTATCTCTCAGGCGTTCTTTCAACGCTCGAACGCCCTGCTTCTGGCCATCGGCATCGCCGTACTGGTTGTCATCGTCGCCACGTCTCTCTGGCTGACGACGGCCAGCGAACGCTATTTCGGCGAGGTGACCGCAGCTCGCGCCGTGCGGAGCGCAACCGCTGACCTGCTCTCGCTCGTGCAGGACGCCGAGACGGGTCAGCGCGGCTATCTGCTGACACGGGACGAAAGCTATCTCGCTCCCTACAATGCGACGATCGCGCGGCTTCCCGAACAACGCGCGCGGCTCGAACGCGCCGCGGCGAGGCTGTCCGAGGTCGCTCCCGTCCTGCAGAGGGTCGGTAATGAGCTCGATCAAAAGATGGCGGAGCTCGCGGCCACGGTCGAAGCCACGCGCAAAGGCGATGTCGAGACCGCGCTGAACCTCGTCCGCAGCGGTGCCGGCAAGCGCCTGATGGACGAATTGCGCGGCGATCTCAGCGCGATCCTGGCGATTTCGGAAAAGGAGCTGCGGGAAGCGATCGACGCACAGGTGACGGCGTCGGCGCGGCTGCGCTGGACGACCATCATCGGCGCGCTCCTGATCCTTGCCATGGCTGGAGCCGCGAGCTGGACGATCGTCAGCTATACGCGCGAACTCGTTACGGCCCGGCGCGAGGTCGAAACGCTCAATCTCGGCCTCGAAGCGCGCGTGCGCGAGCGAACCGACGCGCTCGTCAAGGCCAACGAGGAAGTCCAGCGCTTCGCTTATATCGTGACGCATGATCTGCGCGCGCCGCTGGTGAACATCATGGGCTTCACCAGCGAACTCGAAGCGATGTTCAAGCCGATCGACGCCTTTGTCGTCGCCGGACAGGCAGCCTCCCCGGAGCAGAAGGCGGCCGCCGAAGAGGCTCTGCGGGTCGATGTCGCGGAGGCGATCGGCTTCATCCGTTCGTCAACGCGCAAGATGGACGGGCTCATCAACGCGATCCTCAAGATCTCCCGCGAGGGCCGGCGCGAATTGCGGGCCGAGAGCGTCGATCTCACCGGCCTCATCGAGACCGCCGCCGCGGCGGTCCACCATCAAGCCAGCGCGGAGGAAGGCGGCGGGATCGAGATCGACGCGCAGGTTCCCCGCATCACCAGCGATCGCCTGTCGCTCGACCAGGTCATGGGCAACCTCCTCGACAACGCCATCAAATACCGGGCGCCCGATCGCCCGATCCGGATCGCCGTCCGCACGCGCAGGGAGCGGCGCGGCTGGGTGAAGATCGAGATCGAGGACAATGGCCGCGGCATCGCGTCGACGGATCACGAGCGCATCTTCGAACTGTTCCGGCGCTCGGGCGCGCAGAACACGGCTGGCGAAGGCATCGGTCTCGCCCATGTCCGCACGATGGTGCGCAATCTCGGCGGCGACATCGCCGTGCGCTCAGAACTTGGAAAGGGCACGACCTTTACCGTGACCCTGCCCCCCGACCTCGCGGCCCACAGACGGAGTGCCGAAGCGTGACCAATGGAAAGCCCGTCTCGATCATCATGATCGAGGACGATGAAGGCCATGCCCGCCTCATCGAGAAGAACATCCGCCGCGCCGGCGTCAGCAACGAGATCATCCCCTTCGCCAACGGCACGGATGCGCTGACCTACCTGTTCGGTGCCGACGGCTCCGGCACCGTCAGCACCGGCCGCCAGCTCCTCATCCTGCTCGACCTCAACCTGCCCGACATGGGCGGTGTCGACATCCTCGAGAGGGTGAAGGCGAACACGCATACCAAGCGCTCGCCGGTGGTCGTTCTGACCACGACCGACGACAGCCGCGAGATCCAGCGCTGCTACGATCTCGGTGCCAATGTCTACATCACCAAGCCGGTAGACTACGACGGCTTCGCCAATGCGATCCGCCAGCTCGGGCTGTTCTTCTCCGTCATCCAGGTCCCGGAAACGCCATGACCGGCTTGCGTGGCCGCCGCTGATGCCGAACCGGGCGATCAAAGTCCTCTACATCGACGACGACGCCACGCTGGGGCGGCTCGTGCAGCGCATGCTCGCGCGCCACAACTATGCCGTGGAGCATGTCGAGAGCGCGGAAGCAGGCCTCGCGCGCGCGGCCGCGGGGGGAATGGACGTCATCATTCTCGACCACGATCTCGGAACGGCTTCAGGGCTCGATGTCCTCGCTGTGCTGGCCAGGGACCCGGCTTCTCCCGCCGTCATCTATGTGACCGCGTCCTCGGAGCTGTCGATCGCCGTGACCGCGCTGAAGGCCGGCGCCCTGGACTATGTCGTCAAGACGGTCGGCGAGGATTTTGAGGTGCTGCTGCGGGCGGCGCTGGAGCACGCCGTGGCGAAGACACGGTTGACCCGCGCCCGTGAACAGGCGGAGCGGGAAGTGCGGGAGGCGCGCGACCGGGCCGTGACGCTGCTGGCCGAGGTCAACCATCGCGTCGCCAACAGCCTGTCGCTGGTCGGTTCGCTCGTCCGGATGCAGGCCAATTCGGTCGAGGACCCCGGCGCCAAGGCGGCACTGGCCGAGACCCAGGCGCGCATCACCGCGATCGGCAACCTGCACCGCAGCCTCTACACCTCGGACGATGTCCGTTCCGTCGATCTCGCGGGCTATCTTCGCTCGCTGCTTGGCGAATTCGCCCAATCGCTCGCCGGCTCCGGCCAGATGCCGGTCATCCGCTTCGAAGCGGAGCCCGTACTGGCGAAAACCGACAAGGCCATCTCGATCGGGCTGATCGCGACGGAGTTGGTGACCAACGCGCTGAAATACGCCTATCCGAGCGGCCAGGGCGAAGTCCGGGTCAGTCTCGTCCGCGAGGGCGATACCGTCACGCTCGCGGTTGCCGATGACGGGATCGGCTGGACGGGAACCGGCACGATCCGGGGAACCGGTCTCGGCAGCAAGATCGTGCGCGCGATGGCCAAAAGCCTCGCCACCGAATTGCGCTATGCCGATACCGGCGGACGCGGCACGCACGCCGTCATGGAGCTGTCGCTGGCCGGCCTGGCGCCTCCGGCGTCCGAAGCGGCCTGAATCGCGTCGGACGCCGATACGCTACGAGACGCCAGGAAGCCTGCGGAGCGCCGCCTCCAGCGATGCGAGATTATAGGGCTTGCGCAACGTCGCAGCCTCGGCGACGCCGAGGATGGCGAGGTCGTCGTAACCCGTCGCGAAGAGGAAGGGCACGCCGAGCTCGCGTAGGCGATTGCCGATCGGTTCCGAGGTTTCGGAGCCGAGATTGACGTCGAGGACCGCGAGGTCCGGCGCCGTCCGGCCCAGGAACGACAAGGCTTCCGAGACGTTCGCGCAGACTTCGACCTGGCTCGCGCCCAAGCCCGCCAGCATGTCCTCGCAATCCATCGCGATGATGAACTGGTCCTCGACCAGCAGCACATGCTTGCCTTCGAGCGGGCGTCCGGGCTTGCCCTTGGCGAGGGGAACGGGCGCCGCCTCGGGAGATGCCGCATCCTCGGTCCAGCGGGCGAATTTGGCGGGGATGCAGAGCTTCGCCGTGACGCCCTCGGGCTCGAATGACAAGTCGCTGCGGCCGCCGAGGTCGTAGGGAATGCTGCGATCGATCAGGATGCTGCCGAAGCCTTGACGCGACGGAGGGGCGACGGGCGGCCCGCCCCGCTCCCGCCAGACGATCTCGCAATCCCCGCCGGCATTGGCCGACCAGTCGACCGTGAGATCGCCGGTCTTGACCGACAAGGCTCCGTATTTGGCGGCGTTGGTGATCAATTCATGGATCACGAGAGCTACGACCGAGAAGGCGCGGGCGTCGAGCGAGACGGATGGCCCGCGAACCGTGATCGTGCCGCCGCTTGTTCGATAGGGCGAGGCTTCCGCGTTGACGAGATCGAGCAGCGATCCGCCGCCGCTCGCCCGCATGGCCTGATCATGGGCAATGGCGAGCGCCTCGATCCGCCCCTTGAGCGAGGTGACATAGGCCTCGATCGTGGCGCCTTCCGCGAGCGGATGGGCAACGATCGACTTGATCAGGGCGAGGATATTCTTGACCCGGTGATTGAGCTCCTGGTTGAGCATCTTCTGGCGGATCTCGGCCTTGTTGCGCTCGTCGGCCAGCAGTTCGCTCTGCCGCAGCACGACCTCGATCAGGGTCCGGCGCGCGGATTCGGCAAGCTCCCGCTCGACCGGCGTCCAGATCTTGGAATGGCCGGCGACGGTCTCCTTCCAGACGGCAAAGCTCTGCCGTGGCGTCAGGCGGTCGCCATGGGGGCCGGTCGCATAGGTCTTGTTGGGGTCGCCGCCCCATTCGATCGTGTGGATCAGCTCCTTGCGGAAGAAGAAGAGGTAGTCGCGCGGAAGCTGGGAGAGCGGGATGGCGAGCATCCCGGCGAATGCGTCGGCATAGGCGCGCGCGGCCGGAAGGGCCTCGGCCAGTGCCGTCGTAGCCCAGATCCGCCCGTCGCAGACCGATCCCGCGAAGGCGGCCAGTTCCTCCGCGAACGCGGCCGGGGGCGCGCTGCCCTCGCTCCGCCATTCGCCATTCACCCAGACGCCGACGCCGTCGCTTTCGACGAGATTGCGGAACTCGGCGAGGTGCTGGCCGAGGAAGCTTGAGGCATCGGTCACGTGGGCGGCGGACGAGAGCAGGCCGTTGAGGAAATCCCGCGCCTTCTCGGCCGCGAGCAGCATCTGCTTTTGCGTCAGGGCGCCGAGCTGGAGCGCGAAGAACTCGCCGAAGATCTCCGCTGCGATCCGGCGGTTCATCGAGAGCGAGCGCGGGCTGTAATGATGGCAGGCAATCAGGCCCCAGAGCGCGCCGTCGACGATGATCGAGACCGACATCGAGGCCGAGACGCCCATGTTGCGCAGGTATTCGCAATGGATCGGCGAGACGCTGCGCAGATGGGCATAGGAGAGGTCGAGCGGCTCGCCCGCCGCATCGAGCACAGGCGTGATCGGGAAGCGCTCGCCGCTCGAATCCGAGACCACGCGGATCGGATTGAGGATATAGAGCTGCCGGGCCTGCTGGGGTATGTCGCTGGCCGGAAAATGCTGGCCCATGAAGCTTTCGAGGTCGGGGCGCTTGGCCTCGCTCACGACCTTGCCCGAGCCATCGGGCGCGAATTGGTAGATCATCACCCGGTCGTATTGGAGCACGGCCCTGAGCAGGCGTGCCGCGTTCTTGATGAGTTGCGCCGGTGTCGTGACGTCCGAGAGCCGACCGACCAGCGTCCGCGCGAATTCAAGCGGCGAGCTCGGACCCGGTGCGACGCACTCCTCGAACTCGATGATGGCATTGCCCTTGAAGGCATGGATCGAGATGTCGAACTCGCGATCCAGCGCCGCAAGGCGATAGCGCGGCATCAATCCCGCCCGAGAGGGTACGCCGGAACGGGCAAGCGCGTTGCGCATCTCGTGCACGACCGGCCCGCCGAGGACTTCTTCAAGCTTGCGGCCGACGAGCTCGAACTCCCCAAGGCCGAGGAAGGCGCTGGCATTGCTGGAATGGCGCCGGATCGTCACCGCCTCGGCATCGCATACGATCATGCAGCCATGGGGCTGGACGCTGCCGGGAATATGGATCGGTTCGCGGTCGCAATTCGTGAGATCGACGCTTGTCATGCCGGAGCGAATTCTTCCGATGTGAAGGCCCGGATGGCGTGCCGAAAGACCGCTTTGGCCGCTTGAGCTGCGAGGTCCCATTCCTCCCGGTCGAGCCCTTCGAGTTCGACCAGCAGCGTGCGCCAGCTATCGAGAGAGCCGGCTTGGGCCGAGAGGTAGCGCGCTCCGTTTTCAGGCCCGAGCCCCAACGCGTCCACTCCCTTTACAAGCACGCGAGCCCCCAGGGCCGAGCCTTCGAGAACATAGGCGGCTCCCAGAAACGCAGCGATGTCATTTGACAGATGGAAAGCGTCGCTCGGCGGAGGCGGAAGTGCGAGGTCCGCGAGGTCCATCTCCAGCGCCGACATGAGCGCGCGCGGTCGCCAAGCCGAACCCAGCGCGGCAGCGGCATTCAGCAAAGCGGCCTCGACCGGCGCGCGATGACGGAACGTACCCAGCAGGAAGCGGGCATAGGCGGCGCGGTCCGAAAAGACTTCGACAATGGCGTCCAGTTCGCGATGAAGCTCGCTCGTCTCCTCGCGCAGGAAGCTTCTGATCTCAATCATTCCGCCGGTATCCAGAATCGTCCCGCATCAATATCGCTATAACCCAATATCAGCGGAATCGGCGCTGTTTTCATTGCAGATTGTCCTGCAGCTCCCATTCGCTCCGCGCTCTCTACCGACGGATCGACTTGAACCCGGCCCAAGACCGCTATAAGAACATATAGAGAACGAAAGGAACGGCGATGGCACAGCTCACGGTCCTGGAGAAGCTCGAAATCCTCAGCGACGCCGCGAAATACGACGCCTCCTGCGCGTCGAGCAGCACCACGAAGCGGGATTCGCGCGACGGGAAAGGCCTGGGTTCGACCACTGGTTCCGGAATCTGCCATTCCTATGCGCCGGACGGCCGCTGCATCTCGCTGCTCAAGATCCTGCTGACGAATTTCTGCAGCTTCGACTGCGTCTTCTGCATCAACCGCTCTTCGAGCAACGTCCGCCGCGCCCGCTTCTCGGTCGAGGAAGTCGTCGCACTGACCCTGAATTTCTATCGCCGCAACTATATCGAAGGCCTCTTCCTGTCCTCGGGCATCATCCGCTCGGCCGATTACACGATGGCGGAACTGGTTCGAGTGGCCGAAACGCTGCGCCGGCAGCACCGGTTCCGCGGCTATATCCATCTCAAGCTCATCCCCGGCGCGAGCCGCGACCTGATCGAGCGCGCCGGGCTTTTCGCAGACCGGGTGTCGATCAATGTCGAATTGCCGAGCGAGGCGGCGCTCGCGCGCTTCGCACCGGAGAAGCAGGCGGGCGAGATCAAGAGCGCGATGGGCGGCCTCAAGCTGAAGATCGATGAGGCGCGCGAGGAACGCGACAAGAGTGCGAAGGCTCCGGCCTTCTCCCCGGCGGGGCAGAGCACGCAAATGATCGTCGGCGCCGATGGCGCGAGCGATTCGGCCATCCTGAAGCGCAGCGCCTGGCTGTATGGCAGCTTCGGCCTGAAGCGCGTCTATTACTCGGCCTTCAGCCCGATCCCCGATGCCTCCAGCCAGTTGCCGCTCCAGCCGCCGCCGCTGATGCGCGAGCACCGGCTCTATCAGGCCGACTGGCTGACACGCTTCTATGGCTTCGAGACCGAGGAAGTCCTGGGGCATGGCGAGATGCTCGATCTCGATATCGACCCCAAGCTCGCCTGGGCGCTGCGCGAGCGCGGCCGCTTCCCCGTCGACGTGAACCGGGCCGATCGCGAAACCCTGCTGCGGGTGCCGGGTCTGGGCACGCGCAGCGTCGATCGCATCCTGGCCTCGCGGCGGTTCCGCCGGCTCAGGCTTGAGGATGTCGGTCGGCTGACGCGCTCGCTGGCGACGATCCGGCATTTCATCCTGGCGGAAGGCTGGCGTCCTGGCAGCGGCCTCGACGCCCAGAACCTGCGGACCCGACTGATGCCGCGACCGCGACAATTGTCGCTGTTCCCGTGATTGCCGCCCGGCTGAACGGCCCTGCGGATTTTGCCGGCTGGCGCCGCGAAGCGCGCCGACTGGCGCTGGCCGGTATTCAGCCCGAAGCCGTCGCCTGGCTGACGAGCGAGGACAATGCCGGATTGTTCGCGATGGAAAGCATTCCGCCGGCTGATGCCGGCGATGCCGCGCTGACCGTACCTCGTCGTTTCATCGAGCTTGCCGAAAACGTCATCTGCCATCGGGATGCCGGCCGCTTCGTCCTGCTGCACCGCCTGCTGCTGCGTTTGCGGGACGAGCCACGCTTGCTCGACAATGCGGCCGACGCGGACATCGCACGCGCCGAGGCGATGGCCCGCTCGGTACGACGCGACCTGCACAAGATGACCGCTTTCGTCCGGTTCCGCGCCGTGTCGGGCGCGGACGAGGACGGCCCCTTCATCGCCTGGTTCGAGCCGGAGCATTTCATCCTCGAACGGGCCGCGCGCTTCTTCACGGGGCGCTTTGCCGGAATGATCTGGTCGATCATGACGCCGCAGGGCTCGCTGCACTGGGACGGCTCGACCCTGCAGTTCGGCCCCGCCGCCAGCAAGGCCGACACGCCGGACGGCGATGCCATGGAAGCCTATTGGCTCACCTACTACGTCAACATCTTCAATCCGGCCCGCCTGAAGCCGAAGGCGATGAAAAGCGAGATGCCGGTGAAATACTGGCGGAACCTGCCAGAGGCCGAATTGATTGCGCCTCTGATCGCAAGCGCCGCCCGGCGAGCGGAGGATATGGTGATGCGCGCGCCGACGCAGCCGCCCGAACGGCATGTCCGGCAGCTTCGGCATCGACCCGAGGCGCAAGCCGATGAATCCGCGATCACGTCCTGGCAGGATGCGGCCGCTGCGGCGCAAGGCTGCAGGCGCTGCGCGCTTCATTGCAACGCCACGCAGACGGTCTTCGGAGAAGGCCCGCTGGACGCGCCCGTTGTCTTCGTCGGCGAACAGCCCGGAGATCAGGAGGACCTTGCCGGCCGGCCCTTCGTCGGGCCTGCAGGGCAGGTTTTTGACCGGGCGATTCAGGAAGCCGGCCTCGATCGTGCGCGCGCCTATGTCACCAACGCGGTGAAGCACTTCAAATTCCAGCTGCGCGGCAAGCGCCGCATCCACGAGAAGCCCAATGTCGGAGAGATCAAGGCCTGCCGCTTCTGGCTCGATCTCGAATTGCAGTTCGTGAAACCCCGGCTTGTCGTTGCCCTCGGTGCCAGCGCCCTGCGATCGCTCATCGGACATGCCGGCTCGCTGGCCAGCGCGCGGGATCGTGAGCTGGCGCTCGAGGACGGCACGCCGCTTCTGGCCACCGTCCACCCCTCCTTCCTGCTGCGCCTGCCGGACGAGGAGGCGCGATCCCGCGAATACGCACGCTTCGTTGCGGATCTCGAGAGGGCCGGAGCTTCATACCGAAACCAGGTGTCCAGCGCCGGCATTTGAGGCAGCGCTCGCTGGATGTTCGACCATGGTTCGATCAGTCTGTCGAACGGACGCGACATCTTGATCTCCCGACAGGCGAACGATCCGGGCGGGACACGCGGCCTCATCGACCGGATAGGTCGAGCGCTGCCACCGCTGCGAGCCAAGACCGGTCGCGCCCGCATTTCCTGCGGTGGAATCGGAAAAGCGGCTTCAAACAGTGCGGATTAGCGGGACCGAGCCGACAAGTCCTGTGCGGTCCCGGATCGGACTTGCAGCCCGCAGCTAACCACAGCTTTTCGGAGCCCAACGGAAATCGCTCCGAATCCCCCAAGCCAAAAAAGCAAAAAGCGCCGGAAAATCCGACGCTTGCATGCTTCTCAAGCCTTGAGATTGTCTGGAGCGGGCGAAGGGATTCGAACCCTCGACCCCAACCTTGGCAAGGTTGTGCTCTACCCCTGAGCTACACCCGCATCCGAGACAGTCACGCCGTGTTGGCGGCGCGGCCGGGTTATTGCCCCAAAGCGCCGCGAAGCGCAAGCACCCCGGCGAAAGTTTTTTTGCCGCCTTCCACAAAAGCCGGGATTGGCACCTCCCGTCTTGCTGCCGCGGCCCTGCCCGGCTAGGCATCTCTTGGCCGGCTCCTGCCGCTTCGGCAGGCGCTTTTTCAGTGCTGCTTCGAACCTTTCCCGCCCTTGCCGATCGCCCAGCCATGACCGCGCCCGTCACGCCCGAACAGCTCTGTGCCTATCTCGCCGAGCAGGGCATCGCCTTCCACCGCACCGACCACCCGGCTGTGTTCACAGTGGCCGAAACCGCGCCGCATCGCGACGAGATGACCGGCCACCACACCAAGAACCTGTTCCTCAAGGACAAGAAGGGCCGGATCTTCCTGGTCTCGGCCGAGGCGCACGCGCGAATCGACCTGAAGCGCCTGCACGAGCGGATCGGCGCCAGCGGGCGGCTCTCCTTCGGCTCGGCCGAACTCCTCATGGAGAAGCTCGGCGTCACGCCAGGCTCCGTCACCGCCTTCGCGGTGATCAACGATCGCGCAGGCGATGTCACCATGGTGCTGGACGCGACGCTTGCGACCGGCGAGGACGTCAATTTTCACCCGCTGATCAACACGGCGACATTGCGGGTCAGCCGCGACGATCTCCTGGCCTTCTTCCGGAGCACGGGGCATGAGCCGCTGATCGTCGATTTGCCCGTCCCGCCCGATGGACAGAACGGCTGAAGCACCCCATCTATGGGCCAACTGCGCGGGCGGCCCGATAGCCATGCTTGCGCCTCCAGGACAGATCACGAAGGACGACCCATGCTGGTCAATGGCGAGGCGGCCGAGCAACCCGGCCTGATCAAGGACACCACGACCCAGGGCTTCCGCGAGGACGTCATTGCCGAGTCGATGAAGCAGCCGGTGCTGATCGATTTCTGGGCGCCCTGGTGCGGCCCCTGCAAGCAGCTCACACCCGTCATCGAGAAGGTGGTCAAGGCCGCCGGCGGCAAGGTCAAGCTCGTCAAGATGAACATCGACGAGCACCCGCAGATCCCCGGCCAGCTCGGCATCCAGTCGATTCCGGCCGTCATCGCCTTCAAGCAGGGCCAGCCGATCGACGGTTTCATGGGCGCCCAGCCGGAAGGCCAGATCAAGGCCTTCATCGAGCGCCTTGTCGGGCCGATGGGTCCCGGCGAGACGGGCGAGCTGATCGAAGCCGCTGCTGCTGCGATCGCGGCAGGCGACCCCGCCGGCGCAAGCGAGCTCTATGCCGGCGTGCTCGAGATCGAGCCGGAGAACCTCGCCGCCATCGCAGGCTTGGCGCGGCTGCATCTCGACAACGGCGATATAGAGGGCGCCAAGGGCATTCTCGGCATGGCCCCGCAGGACAAGGCCAACGACCCGGCCATCACGGCGCTCCGTGCCGCGATCGAGCTCGCCGAGCAGGCCGCCTCGCTCGGCGACACCGCCGAGCTGGAGGCGAAGGTCGCAGCCGACCCGAAGGACCATCAGGCCCGTTTCGACCTGGCGCTGGCGCTCAACGCCCGCGACAGGCGCGAAGAGGCGGTCGACCATCTCGTCGCCATCATCAAGGCCGATAGGAAGTGGAACGACGACGGTGCGCGCAAGCAGCTCCTGCAGTTCTTCGAGGCCTGGGGCCCGATGGACGAGGCGAGCGTCACTGGACGTCGCAAGCTTTCCACCCTGTTGTTCTCCTGACCGGCGACAAGGATGAGGCGCGCATGGGCATGAACGCCGTCTACGAGGGAGCCAAGGATTGCCCGGAGGCGGTCCCGCTCTTTCCCTTGGGCGGCGCCCTGCTCCTGCCCCGCGGGCAGATGCCGCTCAACATCTTCGAGCCGCGCTATATCGCCATGATCGACGACGCGCTGAAGGGCGATCGCGTCATCGGAATCATCCAGCCGGAGCCGGAGACCGGCCGCCAGCCCGAGATCCCGCCGCTGCTCAAGGTCGGCTGCCTCGGCCGCCTCACCCAGTTCTCCGAAACCGGCGACGGGCGCTACATCATCACCCTGACCGGCATCAGCCGCTTTCGCCTGCTCGACGAGCTGTCGGTGCTGACGCCCTATCGCCAGGGCCGTGTCAGCTATGACGCTTTCGCCGCCGATTTCGTCGCCCGCACCGGCGAAGAGGAGGTCGACCGCAAGGGCCTGCTCAAGGCGCTCCGCGACTTCGCCAAGGCCAACGACCTCAAGATCGACTGGAAGGGCGTCAACGAGGCGCCGAACGAGGCCCTGGTCAACGCGCTCTCGATGATGTGCCCGTTCGGGCCGCGCGAGAAACAGGCGCTGCTGGAGGCGCCGACGCTGAAGGACCGGGCCGAGGTGCTGGTCGCGATCACCGAGATCGAGCTGGCCCGCGGCGGCGGCGACCCGGACACGACCCTGCAGTGAGTCCCGCGACCCCGCCTGCCGAAGCTCCGCCTTCCGTGTGGCCGCCGCGCCGCGCGATCACCGCGTGGATTTTCTTCGACTGGGCGGCACAGCCCTTCTTCTCGCTGATCACGACCTTCGTCTTCGCGCCCTTCTTCGCCTCGGCGCTGGCGAAGGATGCCGCCGACGGCCAGGCCCTCTGGGGCTATGCCACCGGCCTCGCCGGCCTGTGCATCGCCCTGCTCTCCCCCCTGCTCGGCGGCATCGCCGACCGGACCGGGCCGCGCAAGCCCTGGATCGCCGCCTTCGGCGCGCTCCTCGTCGTCGGTTCCACCATGCTCTGGTTTGCGGTGCCGGGTTCGACGACCGCAGTGCCGATCGCGCTTACGGGCTTCGTCATCGCGACGATCGGCGCCGAATTCGCCACCACCTTCAACAAC
>NZ_JAELTI010000011.1 GCF_016428755.1 Allobosea sp. ASV33 | reverse complement strand
GGCCCCGGCCCCGGCTCCGGTCCGTCAGGCTGCGCAGGCGCCGGTCGAGACGCAGCGCTTCGTCGCCGGGCCGTCCGCCGCTCCGCGCGCCATGCCGCCAGCCGCCGTCGATCCGAAGGTGCAGGCCAGGGCCGCTGCCGAAGCCAAGGCGACTGCTGCCGCCGAGGCCAAGGCGAAAGCCGCCGCCGACGCCCAGGCCATGAAGGAATCCCGCGCCCGGTTCGCGGCCGAGGCCAAGGCCAAGGCGGATGCCCGCAAGACCGCGGCCCTGCCGACGCCGGCCGCCAAGCCTGCCGCCGCACCGGTCGCTGCCGTGAAGCCTGCGCCTGAGGCGAAGCCGGTGAAGACCGCCGCGCCCGCCGCCCAGCCGGCGAAGCCCGTCGTCGTCGCGAATGCCCCGGCCATCGAGCCGAAGCCGACCGCGATCCCGAAGGCCGATCCCGCGCCGGAGCCGAAGACCACCGCCAGCATTCCCAAGCAGGAAGAAGAGGCTGCCTCGTCGGCCGACAAGGCGGATTTCCGCTGGCCGGCCCGCGGCCGCGTCATCTCCGGCTATAGCGGGAAGGGCGGCAATGAAGGCATCAACATCGCAGTCCCCGAGGGCACGCCGATCAAGGCGGCCGAGGGCGGCACGGTGGCGTATGCCGGCAGCGAGCTGAAGGGCTACGGCAATCTCGTCCTGATCCGCCATCCGAACGGCTATGTCTCGGCCTATGCCCATAATGGCGAGCTCAAGGTGAAGCGCGGCGACACGGTCAAGCGCGGCCAGGTCGTGGCGAATTCCGGCCAGAGCGGCAACGTATCCTCGCCGCAGCTCCATTTCGAGCTGCGCAAGGGTTCGGCCCCGGTCGATCCGACGCCCTATCTCAACAACTGATCCCGCACCGCGGACACAGTTTCCCAATTCGATCGGTTCGCGAGACCCTCCCGATCGAAAAGAACGGGGCGGCCCCAGAAAAAGGGCCGCCCCGTTTTCGTTTCAGGCTGCGTGGGCAATTGCCTTGGTTGTCATTCCGGGGCGCGCCACAGGCGCGAACCCGGAACCCACCACTGGGCTGGACACCCCAAAGCCTGTTGTGGAGGGCTCACCCGGTCGTGGGTTCCGGGTTCTTCGCTGCGCGAAGCCCCGGAATGACAAAGTTGGTTCGAAGTCGCGGCGAGCGTACGCTCGTCACCCCTCCAGCTTCTTCCCCAGCCGGCCGGCGAGGTCCTGGATGTACTGCCAGGCGGTGCGGCCGGAGCGTGAGCCGCGGGTCGTCGACCATTCCAGCGCGTCGCGGCGCAGCTCTTCCGGCGCCACGTCGAGCCCGAAATGGCCGGCATAGCCGTTGATCATCTCCAGATACTCGTCCTGGCTGCACTTGTGGAAGCCGAGCCAGAGGCCGAAGCGGTCCGAGAGCGAGACCTTCTCCTCGATCGCCTCGCCCGGATTGATCGAGGTCGAGCGCTCGTTGTCCATCATGTCGCGCGGCAGGAGGTGGCGGCGATTCGAGGTGGCGTAGAACACGACATTGTCCGGCCGCCCCTCGACGCCGCCGTCGAGCACCGCCTTCAGCGACTTGTAGGAGGTGTCGTCGCCGTCGAAGGACAGATCGTCGCAGAAGACGATGGCGCGATGCGGATCGTTGCGCAGCAGGCTCATCAGGGCGGGCAGGCTCTCGATATCCTCGCGGTGGATCTCGATCAGCTTCAGCGGCAGCGCGTCCTTGGCGAGGCACAGGTTGGTGTCGGCATGGACGGCCTTGACCAGCGAGGACTTGCCCATGCCGCGCGCGCCCCAGAGCAGCACGTTATTGGCCGGCAGGCCCTTGGCGAAGCGCTCGGTATTCTCGCCCAGCGTGTCGCGAACGCGGTCGACGCCGCGCAAAAGCGAGAGCGCGACGCGGTTGACCTTGGGCACCGGCACCAGTTCCGAGCCCACCGCCTGCCAGACGAAAGCATCGGCGGCCTTGAGGTCGGCGTCCTTGCGGCGGGGCGGCGCGATGCGCTCCAACGCGTCGGCGATGCGCAGCAGCGTGGCCAGCGTGGGGTCGGGGGCGGTCTCGGTCGTGGTCATGGCGGCGCGCCTTCGTTTCGTTCCATCGAACCGTACCGTACCGTCCGGTACGGTTCATGCCGCTAGCTAAACCACGCCGTGGATCGCGCGCAAGAGGCATTGCGCGAATGGCAGCCAGCCCATAGGTGAGGGATCGCGCATGGGAGACTGGGCGCGTCCGATTGATTTCACGGCGTTGCTGGCTATAGTCCGCGCGATTTTGCGGCCGGGCGATGGTTTTGGCCTGACGTCTTTCCACCTAGAGATTCGCGGTCGGCGGCGTGCCGCCGCCGTACCAGAGGAGCGTATTCGTGATCACCCCCGCTTTCGCCCAGGCCACGGGAGCCGGTGGCGGCGCCGACATGCTGATCCAGCTTGTGCCGTTCCTGCTGATTTTCGTCATCATGTGGTTCCTGATCATCCGGCCGCAGCAGCGCCGGGCCAAGACCCATCAGGAGATGATCAAGAACGTGCGCCGCGGCGACACCGTCGTCACCTCGGGCGGCCTGATCGCGAAGGTCTCGAAGGTCGTCGACGACGGCGAGCTGGAAGCCGAGATCGCCGACGGCGTGCGCGTGCGCATCGTGCGCGGCATGATCCAGGACGTCCGCTCCAAGAGCGAGCCGGTCAAGAACTGAGAATGCCACGGTCAGGCTCCGTTCGCGGAGCCTGAACCACGACAACAAGGCTGTTCACGCATATGCTTCGTCTCCAGGCCCGCAAGGTCATCCTCGTCCTGCTCGTGCTGTTCATCGGCTGTGGGCTCGCCGTGCCGAACCTGTTCTCGCCGGAGACGCGCAAGGCCATCGCCGATAACGCGCCGTCGTGGATTCCGCGGGCCTTCCTGCCGATCCATGCGGTGGTGCTGGGCCTCGACCTGCAGGGCGGCTCGCACGTCCTGCTCGAGATCGACCGGGCCGAGCTCGTGCGCAGCCAGGTCGTCCAGCTTCGCGACGACGTTCGCCGCATCCTCCGCGACGAGCGTGCTGCGCCACAAGGCGGCATCCAGACTTTGCCTCGCGGCGTGCAGGTGCGCGTTCCCGACGCCACCGAGCGGGCGCGCGTGATGCCGAAGCTGCGCGAGCTCGCGCAGCCGATCGGGACACTCGGCGCCTTCGGTCCCTCCGGCAACCAGTCGATCGCCATCACCGAACAGCCCGACGGGCTGATCCAGCTTACGGTGACGGAGGCCGGCTCGAACGAGCGCATTCGCCGCGCCGTCGAGCAGGCCATGGAAGTGCTGCGCCGCCGCGTCGACGCGCTCGGCACGACCGAGCCGAACATCCAGCGCCAGGGCCTCGACCGCATCCTGGTGCAGGTGCCGGGCCTGCAGGATCCGCAGCGCCTGAAGCAGATCCTCGGCGATACCGCGAAGCTCGAGTTCCGCCTCGTCGGCGATGCCAACAGCGCCGATGTCGACATGCTGCCGTCGCAGGATGCCGGCGGCCAGCCGGTGCCCGTGCTGCGCCAACCCGTCGTCGACGGTGCCGACTTGATCGATGCTCAGCCGGCCTTCGATTCGCGCTCGGGCCAGCCGATCGTGAACTTCCGTTTCAACATCCGCGGCGCCCAGCGCTTTGGCCAGATCACCACCGAGAATCTCGGCCGTCCGCTGGCGATCGTGCTCGACAACAAGGTGATCTCGTCGCCGGTTATCCAGTCGCCGATCACGGGCGGCTCGGGCCAGATCTCCGGCAATTTCACGATCGAGCAGGTCAACAACCTGTCGATCCTGCTGCGCGCCGGCGCGCTGCCCGCCAAAATGACCATCGTGGAAGAGCGCACCGTCGGGCCTGGCCTCGGCGCCGACTCGATCCATGCCGGCAAGATGGCCACCCTGATCGCGACCGTGCTGGTGGTGATCTACATGCTCGCCACCTATGGCGTGTTCGGGATGATCGCGAGCGTCGCGCTGCTGGTCCATGTCGGCCTGATCTTCGGCCTGATGTCCTTCCTCGGCGCGACGATGACGCTGCCCGGCATCGCCGGCATCGTGCTGACCATCGGCACGGCCGTCGACTCCAACGTGCTGATCTACGAGCGCATGCGCGAGGAGGAGCACCAGGGCCGCAGCCTTGTCTCCGCGCTGGAAGCTGGCTTCCAGCGCGCGTTTGCGACGATCATCGACTCCAACGTCACCATGCTGATCGCAGCCGTGGCGCTGTTCTCGCTCGGCTCCGGCCCCGTGCGCGGCTTCGCGGTGGTCTTCATCCTGGGCATCCTCACCACCGTCATCACGGCGGTGACGCTGACCCGGATGCTGATCGCGATCTGGTATCGCTGGGCCAAGCCCAAGCGCCTGCCGTTCTGACGCAAGCCTTTCAGGAGATTGGCCATGCGCCTGCTTCGTATCGTTCCCGACAACACCAAGTTCAAATTCGTCTGGTTCCGCCGCTTCAGCTATCCGCTGTCGGCCGCCTATTCGATCCTCGTGCTCACGCTCTTCCTGACGGTCGGCCTGAATTTCGGCATCGACTTCAAGGGCGGCACCCTGATCGAGATGCAGACGAAGGGGCAGGCCGTCGACATCGGCCAGATCCGCCACACCGCCAACGGGCTCGGCTTCGGCGAGGCCGAAGTGCAGGAATTCGGCTCCGGTGGCGAGGTCTCGATGCGCTTCGGCATGCAGCCGGGCGGCGAGACGGCGCAGCAGGCTGTCGTCGTCAAGGCGCGCGAAGCCTTCGCCTCGACCTATGATTTCCGTCGGGTCGAGACGGTCGGCCCGCGCGTTTCGGGCGAGCTGGTGCAAGCCGGTACGCTTGGCGTCGTGCTCGCGATCGTCGGCGTGCTGATCTATCTCTGGTTCCGCTTCGAGATGCCGCTGGCGATCGGCGCGATCCTGGGCACGCTGCACGATATCGTCCTGACCATCGGCTTCTTCCTGATCACGCAGCTCGAATTCAACCTGACCTCGATCGCGGCGATCCTGACCATCGTCGGCTACTCGCTGAACGAGACCGTCGTGGTGTTCGACCGCACGCGCGAACTCCTGCGCCGCTACAAGACCATGCCGGTGGCGGAGCTGCTCGACCTCTCGGTGAACTCGACCCTGTCGCGCACGGCGATGACCGCGACCACGACCTTCCTGTCGCTGCTCGCGCTCGTGCTGTTCGGCGGCACCGCGATTGAGGGCTTCGCGCTGGTGATGCTGTTCGGCGTCGTGGTCTGCACCTATTCGGCGATGTTCATCTCGACGCCGGTACTGCTCTACATGGATGTCCGCTCGGCGGGCGCCCGCGAGGAGGCGCAGGAGGCTGCGCGCAGCAAGGCCGCGGCCGCCAAGGCCAAGGCCTGACAGCGGCCGTGCCGCGTTTCGAGGGCTTCGTTCCCGGCCGCTTTCCGCTCGACGCCATCGGTGCGGGCGGGTTCCGCTTTGCGCAGATGAGCCACAAGGGCTCGATCATCGCGACGCCGGCCGGCATCCGCATCTGGCCTGTGGCGCGCTTTTCCGAGGTGACGATCGAGAGCCTGCAGCCGGTGCTCGACGAGGCCGGCACGATCGATTTCCTGCTGATCGGGACGGGGCCGGATATCGCCTTCATTCCGCCTGCACTGCGTGATCCCTTGAAGCAGGCCGGGATCACGGTCGAGGGCATGGCGACCGGCGCCGCGGCGCGGACCTATAACGTGCTCGTCGGCGAGGATCGCCGCGTGGCGGCGGCCTTGATCGCGGTCGACTAGATGCCGGCCATGCCGGCGATGCGTAGCGGAGACGGGGCGCTTGCCCTAGAGTCTTGTTTTGTCGCATTTTCTCAACGCGAACCGATAACCCCTTCGCTCGAAAATGCTCTAGGATTGGGAACGGCCGCATGACCACGGGCCGAGGCGGGACGATGCCGCAGACCGATACCGACGACCGCAGCGAAATCGCGCCGGCGCGCCTGCCGGAAGCCTACGCCCATTGCGCCGAGCTGGTCCGGGAGCAGGACCAGGATCGCTATATCGCCGGGCTCTACGCGCCCGAGGACCGTCGCGCGGCGCTCTATGCGCTCTATGCCTTCAGCCTCGAGATCGCGCGGGTCAGGGCGCTGGTCAGCGAGCCGCTGCCGGGCGAGGTTCGACTGCAATGGTGGCGCGACGTGCTGGAGGGGCAGGCCGGCGGCGAGACTCAAGCTCATCCGGTGGCCGCAGCGCTGCTCGACACGATCAAGCGCTATCGCCTGCCGATCGCGCCGCTGACGGCATTGATCGATGCGCGCATCTTCGACCTCTATGACGATCCGATGCCCTCGCTGCGCGATCTGGAGGGCTATGCCGGGGAAACCGCGAGCGCGGTCATCCGGCTCGCCTGCATCATCCTGGCGGGCGGGCGCGATCCCGGCGGTGCGACGGCCTGCGGCCATGCCGGCGTCGCCTATGCGCTGACCGGTCTGATGCGCGCCTTTCCCTGGCATGCGGCCGAGGGGCAGGTCTATTTGCCGGCCGATATCCTCACCCGCAACGGCGTGACGCGCGACGACATCGTGCGCGGGCGGGGCGGGCCGGGGGTGCTCTATACGCTGAAGGAGCTGCGCGAGATCGCCCGCGGGCACCTGAAGAAGCTGGTGAGCCTCAACGAGACGATCCCCTCGGGCCTCAAGCCGGCCTTCCTGCCGGTGGCGCTGGTCGAGCCCTATCTCAAGCGGATGGAGGCGGGCGGCTACGATCCCTACCGCACGATCATCACGCTTCCCGCCTGGCGCCGACAGTGGATCCTGTGGCGGGCGTCGCGGCGCAAGTAAGAGGTTGTCATGCCCGGGCTTGACCCGAGCATCTCATGACGCTGAGGCGCCAGAGCCTCCTTCTGGCTGAGATTCTCGGGTCTGCGCTTCGCTTCGCCCGAGAATGACGGCAGAGCTGATTACTCCGCCGCCTTCGCCTCAACGCCACCCGCCCACTCGTCCATCACCTGCTTGGCGCGGGCCGTCAGGGCCTGCTTGCGGGCGAGGCTCTTGGCCGGGCCTTTCAGGCGCTTGCCGTCGGGGCCGGTCGTCGCGACGCCTTCGATCAGCGGGAACAGGCCGAAATTGATGTTCATCGGCTGGAAGGAGCGCGGGCCCTCGTCGATGGTGACGATATGGCCGCCGGTGATGTGGTTGACTAAGGCGCCCAGAGCCGTCGTCGCGGGCGGCAGCGTCAGGTCGTGGCCGAGCCGCTCGGCGGCAGCCATGCGGCCGGCGAGGAGGCCGGTGGCGGCGCTCTCGACATAGCCTTCGCAGCCGGTGATCTGGCCGGCGAAGCGCAGGCGCGTGTCGGCCTTGAGGCGCAGGCGCTCGTCGAGCAGCTTCGGCGAGTTGAGGTAGGTGTTGCGGTGGATGCCGCCGAGCCTCGCGAACTCTGCGTTCTGCAGGCCGGGAATCATCCGGAAGATCGCGGCCTGCTCGCCATATTTCAGCTTGGTCTGGAAGCCCGTCATGTTGAACAGCGTGCCGAGCGCATTGTCCTGGCGGAGCTGGACCACGGCATAGGCCTTCACGGTCGGGTTGTGCTTGTTGGTGAGGCCGACCGGCTTCATCGGACCCCAGCGCAGGGTCTCGCGGCCGCGTTCGGCCATGACCTCGATCGGCAGGCAGCCGTCGAAATAGGGCGTGCCCTCCCATTCCTTGAACTCGGTCTTCTCGGCGGCGAGCAGCGCGTCGATGAAGGCTTCGTACTGGTCGCGGTCGAGCGGGCAGTTGATGTAGTCGGAGCCGGTGCCGCCGGGGCCGGCCTTGTCGTAGCGCGACTGGAACCAGGCCTGGTCCATGTCGATCGAATCGAAATGGACGATCGGTGCGATGGCGTCGAAGAAGGCGAGCGCATCCTCGGATGTCAGCGACTGCAGGCCCTGCGCCAGCGCGGGCGAGGTCAGCGGGCCGGTGGCGATGATGACATTGTCCCAATCGGCCGGGGGAAGGCCGGCGATCTCGCCGCGATCGATGGTGACGAGCGGGTGGGCTTCCAGCGCGGCGGTGACGGCCTGCGAGAAGCCGTCGCGGTCCACCGCGAGCGCGCCGCCGGCCGGGACCTGATGGGCGTCGCCCTTGGCCATGATCAGCGAACCCAGGCGGCGCATCTCCCAATGGAGCTGGCCGACGGCGTTGCTGGAGGAATCGTCGGAGCGGAAGGAGTTCGAGCAGACGAGCTCGGCCAAGTCTTCGGTCTTGTGGGCGTCGGTGCCGCGAACGGGGCGCATCTCGTGGATGACGACGGGGACGCCGGCCTGCGCGATCTGCCAGGCGGCTTCGGAGCCGGCGAGACCGCCGCCGATGATATGTACGGGTTCCATGGCTGCGGATGTGTCCGCAGCGGGCCGCGAGGTCAAGGGACAGGCGGCCTGAAATGCAAAATGCCCGCCGTGAGGCGGGCATTCGCTCTTCGACCGAAGCTCGAGGGGAGGGGAAACACGAGCCTCAGGAGAAACTACACGGAACGCGCCGCACCCTGTGCGCGGCGGTTCTCATTCCGAAGCCTTCAGGCCGCAGCGTGCGAGCGGGCGATGAAGGAGATCTCCGAGCGCGACAGGCCGAGATCGTCGAGCTCGCGGTCGGTCAGACGGGAGAGCTCGCGAACGGTCTCGCGATAGCGGAGGTAGGCGCGGATTTTGGCGGCGATCATGGTGACGAACATGGTGGTTTTCCTTGGCGATATTCCGGACCGGGGCGGCGCCCACAGCGATAATCTCGTTGTGCAGTGCATATAATCCGGACAGCCTGCTTCAAACAGAGGCGCGCGGTCAGCTCCGATATGCTTCCAATGCATGACGAGTTAAGGTTCCGGTCATTTTCATGGGATCGTTCTGCGCTGAACGTAACGCTTGCGGCGAAATTGAGGAAATCGGCAGCCTGCGATTTGTGCAAGAGAGCGTTTCAAGCGAGCTGGCGTTCTGTGGTGCCTTCATAATAGGCATATTGCAGGTGCTAAGTGCGGGCAGGCGGAGCCGCTCCAGTTTGCGTTGCAGCATGGATGTCGCCAGGGCCGATTCCCGGCGCCGCTTAGCGGGCTTGTGCGGCTCGCCGGTCAATCCGGATTCGGCAGGGTTTGCCGGGCAGAACTTGCCGCATTCTCCGCGAGGCATGATGGGGAAACCTGCCCCCGTTTTGCCAAGGGTCTGATTTTGCAGCGCTTTCGTGGGATGCCCGTGGCGGCCCGGAGCTTGCGTTCCGGTTTGCTCAAAGGAGCAAGCCATGTCGAATCCGATCACGAACCGGCCGATCAGCCTGCCATTCACGACGCCGGTCAGGCCGGCTGCGCAGAACGACAGCAGTACCGACACCGGCAGCAGCACCGCCGCTGCGGCCTCGACGACATCGTCCTCGACCGAGGACGAGTTCCTGAAGATCGCGCGGATGTCGCCCGAGGAGCGGGTTCAGGCCGCGATCCTCGCCAAGCTCGGGATGACCGAAGAGCAGTTCAACAAGCTCGACTCGAAGGCGAAGGCCGATGTGATGAGCAAGATCCGCGACGAGATGCTGAAGCAGATGCAGGCCAAGGGCGAGAGCCAAAACAAGACCGGCGCGCTGGCCGATATCCGGGTGTGATGCGCGCTCCGAGGCCGACCCGCCGCTAGCCTCGCTCCCGCTGCTTTGACCTAGGCGGGTTCGGGCGGAAACGCGTGTCATCCCGGCAGGAGCGAAGCGTAGAGCCGGGATCCATTTCTGAACCTCGATCGGAAGCGCGCCGGCATGGATCCCGGGTCAAGCCCGGGATGACGGCGTGGCTCCAAGCGCAAATGGCGAGCTTTAGCCCGCCTTGCCTGCGTCGAAGCGTAGCAGCCGCAGCGCATTGGCGGTGACGATCACGGTCGCGCCGGTATCGGCGAGGATCGCGACCCAGAGGCCGGTATAGCCGAGCACGCTGGTCACCAGGAACGCGGCCTTCAATCCGAGAGCGATCGTGATGTTCGTGCGGATATTGCCCATGGCCGCCCGCGCCAGCCGGATCAGCGCCGCGACATCGCGCACACGGCTCTTCAGCACCGCGCCGTCGGCGGTCTCCAGCGCGACGTCTGTGCCCGACCCCATGGCGATGCCGATGCTTGCGGCGGCGAGGGCAGGCGCGTCGTTGATGCCGTCGCCGACCATCATCACGGCGGTCTCGCGGGAGAAGGCCTTGATCGCCGCGACCTTGTCGTCGGGCATCAATTCGGCCTTGTGCTCCATGCCGAGGCCGGCGGCGATGGCCGCGCCGGTGCGGGCATTGTCGCCGGTCAGCATGGTCGAGCGGATGCCCATCGCCTTGAGCTCGGCGATGGCCGCGGCCGCATCCTCGCGCGGCTCGTCGCGGAGCGCGATGAAGCCGGTAAGCGCGCCATCGACGATGACGGCGGCGACGGTCTTGCCGGCGGCCTCCAACTCCTCCGCCGTGACGCGCGCTCGCTTGTCGAAGGGGGCGCGGCTTTCGGCGTGGCGCGGTGCGCCGACGAAGACGGCGCGGCCGTCGACCTTGCCGGTGACGCCCTGGCCGGCCAGCGCGGCGGCCTCGGTCGCAGGCTTGTAGGCGATACCGTCCGTGCGGGTGCGTTCCAGCACGGCTTCGGCCAGCGGATGCGCCGAGCCATGCTCAACCGCCGCGGCGAAGGCCAGAACCTCCGCCTCGCTGCCGGCGAGCGCCACGATATCGGTGACGCGCGGCTTGCCCTGCGTGAGCGTTCCCGTCTTGTCGAAGGCGACGAGGCCGGTCTTGGCGGCGGTCTCGATGACGACGCCACCCTTCATCAGCAAGCCTTGGCGGGCGCCGGCCGACAGCGCGGCGGCGATCGCGGCGGGCACCGAGATGACGAGCGCGCAAGGGCAGCCGATCAGCAGCAGCGCGAGCGCCCGATAGATCCAGACCGACCATTCGGCGCCGAGCAGGAGCGGGGGCACCAGCGCGACCAGCACGGCGAGGCCGACGATCGCCGGCATGTACCAGCGCGAGAAGCGGTCGATGAAGCGCTCGGTCGGGGCGCGGGCCTCCTGGGCTTCCTCGACCAGGCGGATGATGCGGGCGATGGTGTTGTCTTCGGCCGCCTTGTCGACGCGCACGCGCAGCGCCGCCTCGCGGTTGACCGAGCCGGCATAGACGGGCTCGCCGACGCCCTTGGTCTTCGGCACGGATTCGCCGGTGACCGGGCTTTCGTCGATGCCGGACGTGCCGTCGATGATCTCGCCATCGGCCGGGATGCGATCGCCGGGGCGGACCAGCACGGTCTGCCCGATCGTCAGGCTCGCCGCATCGACCTGACGGGTCGCACCGTTCTCCTCGATGATGGCGGTCTTGGGGACGAGGTCTCCCAGCGCACGGATCGAGGCGCGGGCGCGGTCGGCGGCGACGCCTTCCAGCACTTCGCCGACCGCGAAGAGGAAGACGACCAGCGCCGCCTCCTCGGCCGCGCCGATGAAGAGCGCGCCGATGGCGGCGATCGTCATCAGCATCTCGATGGTGAACGGAATGCCGGCGCGGGCCGCCGCGAAGGCGCGCTTCGCGACAGGGGCGACGCCGACGATACAGGCCAGGATGAAGGCCCAGTGGCCGATACCCGGCCAGATCAGGCCGGCGGCATAGGCCGCACCGAGGAACAGGCCCGTCGCGATGACGAGGCGACCCTTGGCCGTCTGGTACCAGCTCGCGCCATCGGGCGTGGCCTCATGGACATGGCCGGGCAGGCCGTGGCCGTGGTCCTTCGCGGCGGTGGCCGGCTGGGCGCTCTTCGGGGCGTGGTCATGGCCGGCGTGGGAATGGCCCGAATGATCGTGGCCGTGCTTGTGATCGTGACCATGCGCAGCGCCCGAGCAGCAGGCGTCGCCGTGCTCATGCTTGTCGTGCTCATGCGCGTGACCGCTATGGTCCTGGGCGTGGCCGCTGTGATCATGGCCGCAGCCGCAAGCGTCCTGCTTGGCGGCGGGCGATGCGGAAGCAGGAGCCGCCAATGCGGCCGTGGTGTAGCCGAGGCCGTTCACGCGCTTCTCGATCGCTTCCGGCGTGGTCGCGCCGGCATCGAGGGCGAGCGTCAGCGTTTCCGACATCACTGAGAGCTTGACGTCGCTGACGCCGGGCAGGCGTTCCACCGCGCCGCGAATCTTCGCGGCGCAGCTCGCGCAATCCATGCCGCCGACCTTCCAGGACAGGGTCTGGGCTGCGGTTTCAGGGCGGGCGGCCATGACGTGTCTCCGTCTCTCTTTCGCTACGGGACATCTCTCTACAAGCTGTAGCCACTTCAGGTTCAAGAGGGAAAATGCAGATCATGCGTTTGCCGGTTCTCTCGGGAACCACGCGGTCATCCCGGGCTTGCCTCGGGAGCCATTCCAAGGCTCGGCGCCCTACGGTGGATCCCGGATCTCCGCTTCGCTCCGTCCGGGATGACGTGAGCCTTCACCTAAATGGGGAAAGCATTGGCTTCAGCGCCCGACCTCGTGCCGTGCGCTGCGCTGTCATGCTCTCCACTCCTGCATGCAGCATGCGCCCTGCCATTGACCGCGCCGCTCGCCGTACCGGATAGTTCGCTCCGAGAGGGAGCGAACACAAATGCCGCAGCCGAGACCGTCCACCGCGCTTGCCGGGCTCAAGGTGCTGGACCTGACGCGGGTGCGGGCCGGGCCGACCTGCGTGCGCGTCTTTGCCGATTTCGGGGCCGACGTGATCAAGGTCGAGAGCCCGCCGGGGCTCGATCCCAACGAGAACATGAGCGGGCCGCGCCTCGGCTACGACATGCAGAACCTGCATCGCAACAAGCGCTCGCTGGCGCTGAACCTGAAGACGCCCGAGGGCAAGGCGATCCTGATGAAGCTCGTCGACGAGGCCGATCTCGTCGTCGAGAACTTCCGGCCCGACGTGAAGGAGCGGCTCGGGCTCGATTTCGAGACGCTGCATGCGCGCAATCCGCGCCTGATCCTGGTCTCGATCTCCGGGTTCGGCCAGTCCGGCCCGTACCGGACGCGCGCCGGCTTCGACCAGATCGCGCAGGGCATGGGCGGCATGATGTCGGTGACCGGCTTGCCCGGCCAGGGGCCGGTGCGGGCGGGCATCGCGCTCGCCGATTCCTCGGCCGGGCTCTATGGGGCGGTCGGCGCGCTGGTCGCGCTGCAGGAGCGGGCGGTCTCCGGGCGAGGGCAGTGGGTGCAGACCTCGCTGCTCGAAGCCCAGATCGCGATGATGGATTTCCAGGCGGCGCGCTATCTCGTCGAGGGCTCGGTGCCGCCGCAGGCCGGCAACGATCATCCCTATCATACGCCGATGGGCGTCTATCGAACGCGCGACGGGGCGATCAATCTCGGCGTTGGCGGCGAGGAGCAGTGGCGCTCGTTCTGCCGGGCGATCGGGCGGGCGGAATGGGGCACGGATGCGCGCTATGACAACAAGGAAAAGCGCTTCGCCCGCCGGCCGGAACTGCGCGATATGATCGAGGAGGTTTTCGCCGCCGCCGGCAGCGCTCATTGGCTGGAGGCGATGGAGCGCAACAGCGTTCCAGCCGGGCCGATCTATGCGGTGGACGAGATGTTCGAGGACCCCCAGGTGCGCCATCTCGGCATCGCCAAGCCGGTCAACCATCCCGAACTCGGCGATATCCGCCTGATCGGCCAGCCGGTGACGCTGTCGCGCACGCCGGCCGATGTGGCGACGCCGACGCCGGCGCCTGGGGCGCATAACGACGAGATCCTGGCCGATCTCGGCTATGACGAAGCCGGGCTCGCGCGCTTGCGGGCCGATGGCGTGATCTGACGGAGAGCCTGCGTGAACGACGAAATCCTGTATGCGGTCGAGGGCGGGGTCGGCACGATCACGCTCAACCGGCCCCAGGCGCGCAACGCGCTGACCTTCGCCATGTACGAGCGCATCGCCGAGATTTGCCGCGACCCTGCCGGCCATGGCGACCCGCGCGTCATCGTCATGACCGGGGCGGGCGACAAGGCCTTCGCGGCGGGCACCGACATCGCTCAGTTCCGCGCCTTCTCCAGCGCCGAGGATGCGCTGGCCTATGAGGAGCGGATCGAGACCGTGATCGGCACGATCGAGCGCTGCCCGGTGCCGACGCTGGCTGCGATCTCCGGCGCCTTCACCGGCGGCGGGGCGGCGATCGGGCTCGCCTGCGACCTGCGGATCGCCACGCAGAGCGCGCGCTTCGGCTTCCCGATCGCGCGCACCCTCGGCAACTGCCTGTCGATGGAGAATTACGGGCGGCTCTACGCCATCCTCGGTCCGGCACGGGTGAAGGACATCGTCTTCACGGCCCGCCTCGTCGAGGCGGAGGAGGGGGCGCGGATCGGGCTCTATAACGAGCTGGTGCCGGATCATGGGGCGCTGATGCAGCGCGCCCACGAGCTGGCGGAGATCATCGCCGGCCATGCGCCATTGACCATGCGCGCGACCAAGGAGGCGATGCGCCGGCTGACCACTGCTGCCGCCTCAGGGATCGATGGGCACGATCTCGTGACGCTCTGCTACACCAGCGCCGATTTCCGCGAGGGGATGGAGGCGTTCCTGGGCAAGCGGACGCCGAACTGGCAGGGGCGGTAGCGCTTTCCAGGTTTCACTGGAACCACGTCGTCATCCCGGGCTTGACCCGGGATCCATGCCGGAGCGCCACCGGTGAAGGTTCAGGCATGGATCCCGGATCGGCGCCGCTTTGCGGCTTGTCCGGGATGACCCACTTTTGTGTTTTGCGCGTCATGCTCGCCCTTGTGGCGAGCATCTACGTCTTGAACACGATCTTCGACCAGCGAAGACGTGGATGGTCGGGACAAGCCCGACCATGACGGAGGAAACGCGGCCGAGGACCTACCCTCAGGCCGGCTTTCCGAGCTGACCAAGTTCATGCAGCAGGGCCGCGCCCGTGCGCAGGCCGCTATAGAAGCAGTCCAGCGTCATGTTCTCGTTGGGGGCGTGGTTGGCTTCGTCGTGATTGGCATAGGGCGTCACGAAGGCGGGGATGCCGAGGATTTTGGTGAAGACGTAGTTCGGCAGGCTGCCGAAGCCGGCGGGGATCAGCAGGGGCTCCTCGCCTTGAGCCGCCACGAAGGCGCGGCGCAGCGGCGCGGTATAGGGCGAGGCGATCGAGGTCTTCGAGGGCTGCATGCCCTTCTCTTCGCAGATGAATTCGACTTCCGGCGCGTGCTTTTCGACGTGGGCCCGGACCTTGCGCAGGATGTCCTCCGGGTCCTGCGCCTCGACGAGGCGGATATCGCATTTCACCAGCGCCTCGTTCGGCAGCACGGTCTTGGTGCCCGGCCCGCCATAGCCGCCATGGAAGCCGTTGATAGTCAGCGTCGGCCGGAAGCAGAGGCGCTCGTAGAACGGGCGATCGGCCGGTGCGTCGAGGCGAGTGAGGCCAAGCCCTTGTTTGAAGGCCTCGATGTCGAGCGGGAGGCGCTCGACCGCTTCCAGCTCCTCCGCCGTCGGTGGCTCGACCGCATCGTGCAAACCGTCGATGGTGATCTCGCCCTCAGGGTTCTTCATCGTCGCGAGCAGGTGGACCAGCGTCCAGATCGGGTTCGGCACGACGCCGCCGAAATTGCCGGAATGGACGTCGCGGCTGGCATGGCGGCAGCGCAGGTCGAAGGAGATGACGCCGCGGGAGCCGAACTTGATCGAGGGCGCGCCGCTGGCATGGCGCGGGCCGTCGGCGGTGACGGCGAGATCGGCCTTGAGCAGATGCGGATTGGCGCGCACGAAGCCGGCGATGTTCGGGCTGCCGATCTCCTCCTCGCCCTCGAGCACGAGGATGACGTTGCAGGGCAATTCGCCATGGACCTTGAGATGGGACTCGATCGCGAGGATCTGGGCGAAATGCTGGCCCTTGTTGTCGCCGACGCCGCGCGCGTAGAGACGGCCGTCGCGGATCGTCGGCTCGAAGGGCGGCGAGACCCATTTGTCGAGCGGGTCCGGCGGCTGCACGTCGTAATGGCCGTAGAGCAGCACGGTCGGCTTGCCCGGCGCCTTCTCCCAGCGCGCGACGACGACAGGATGGCCTTCGGTCGGGATCAGGCTGGTTTCCAGGCCGATCTCGGTCAGCATGTCGACGAGCAACAGGCCGACCTCGGCGATGCCGATATTCTCGGCGCTGATGCTGGGGTGCCGCAGATAGGCGATGAGACGGTCGAGGAAGGCGCTGCGGTTCAACTCGATATGATCGAAGACCGCGGCGAGTGCGTCTGAGGAAGCCATAGCAATGCCTGACAGGAGAGGAATCCGTGCCGCCCGCCAAGCGGGAGCGCAAGCGGCAGCCGACCGGCCACCGGAGGCAGCCTAGACGCGGGGTGAGTGGGGCTCAAGCGCTGGCGAGGCTGTGGTGGTGATTGGCAGCCTTGCGATTTTCGCCGGGCGGTTTGCGCGCTTCCTTGCTCCTGGCGGAAACATTTCGTCATTCCGGACAAGCCGCGCAGCGGCGCCGATCCGGAATCCATTGTGGGAATCAGCGCTCTACGATGGATCCCGGGTCAAGCCCGGGATGACGGGGTTGTTTCACGGCGAACCGGAATGATCCCCAAACGACGAACTGTGATGACGGCCCGAGTCTGCTTGATATGTTCGTGTTTTGTTCTAAAATGGGCTATGCAGCTCGTTCTCGACCTGGATGGTGGGCGAGAGGTTCGGCCGCGAGAAGGCCGCCGTCGGCCCCGCTATTTCTTCGCGCTCCTTCCGGACGCGGAAGCGAAGGCGCGGATCCACCAACTGGCCGGTGAGTTGAGCACCCGGCTTTGCGCCTCCGGCAAGTTGCGCGGGCCGGACAAATATCATGTGACCTTGCGAGGCATTGCCGCACCCGATGGGCCGTTCGGGCAGAGCATTGCGATGGCGCGCTTGGTCGCGGATGTGATCCGGAGGACGTCCTTCGTCGTCATGTTCAATCAGGCCGCGAGCTTCGGAAAACCGCCGAAATACGCATTTTCCCTGACGACGCGAGCGGATTTGCTCGCCGCGAACAGTTTGTCTGCCACGCTCCTCAATGACTTGCGGCACGCCGGGCTCAAGGTCGATGGGTCGAGCTTCCAGCCGCATGTCACGGTTTTCTACGATCGGAGGCTTCGGGAGCCTATCGACCTGCCTGAGCTGAGCTGGCAGGTGCGCGAGTTCGTCCTGATCGAGAGCATAGATCACAGACCCTATCAGATTCTGGGTTCCTGGCCGCTCGCTTGAACGCCATGCAGCCTTGCAAGGCCGGTTTGCGGCAATCGAGGGCGTGCGCCGTTGCTTTGGGCGCGGCCGGCTCTATCGTTCCCGGCCGAAGCCTCATCCGATTCAGACGGAGCCTGTCATGGCCGATTTGTCCGCCTTTCCGATCACCAAGCGCTGGCCGGCAGCGCATCCCGACCGCATCCAGCTCTATTCGCTGCCGACGCCGAACGGCGTGAAGGTCTCGATCGCGCTGGAGGAGCTGGAACTGCCCTACGAGCCGCATCTCATCGATATCGGCAAGAACGAGACCTGGGGGCCGGAATTCCTCTCGCTGAACCCCAACGGCAAGATCCCGGCGATCATCGACCCCAACGGCCCCGGCGGAAAGCCGTTCGGCCTGTGGGAATCCGGCGCGATCCTGCTCTATCTCGCCGAGAAGACGGGCAAGCTCCTGCCGCAGGACCCCGCGGCCCGCTACGAGACCATCCAGTGGGTGTTCTTCCAGATGGCGGCGATCGGCCCGATGTTCGGCCAGCTCGGCTTCTTCCATAAGTTCGCCGGCCGCGAATACGAGGACAAGCGCCCGCGCGACCGCTACGCCAGCGAAAGCAAGCGCCTGCTCGGCGTGCTCGAGGACAGGCTGGCGAGCCGCACCTGGATCATGGGTGACGACTACAGCATCGCCGATATCGCGATCCTCGGCTGGGTGCGCAACCTTGTCGGCTTCTACGGCGCGGGCGAGCTCGTCGATTATGCGAAGCTGACGCATGTGCCGATCTGGCTGGAGCGTTGCCTGTCGCGCCCGGCCGTGCAGCGCGGCCTCGACAGCCCGAAGCGCCCGGCCTGAGTCCCGGCTGCTCTTGAATTCAGCCCGAAAACCTATTTGGGCTGGGTCGGCGGGAGTTGCTGCAGGGTATGCACAGCGATGCCGCCCTGGGTCAGCCGCTCCCGGCCGCCGAGGCCTTCGAGCTCGAAGACGAAGAGCGCATGCGTGCAGCGTGCGCCCAGCCGGCGCAGCAATTGCGCCGTTGCCAGCGCAGTGCCGCCGGTCATCAGGCAGTCGTCTATGATGGCAACCTCACGCCCCTGCAGCGTCTGGCCCTTCGACAGGGCGATGCCGTTGCCGAGCTCATAATTGTTCGCGAGGCTGCGCACGACATCGGCGCGTATGGAGCCGACCTTGCGGATATCGATGAAGCCGAGGCCGTTTCGCAGCGCCAGCGCGCCGGCAAAGCCGAGGCCGCCGATATCGATGCCGGCGAGAAGGTCGATCTCCTTGTCGAGACGGGCGGAGAGGGCCTCGCAGGCGGTCCGCATCCAGCGGGCGTCGCTGGTGAAGGTCGTAGCATCGGGAAAGTCGACGCCGGGGACGGGGTGGTCCTTCCAGCGGCGATGGGGAAAAGCCGGGCTGTCCGACATTTTCGGCTCGGAGACTGACGCGCTATCCATGCTAATCCCTGCCTGTATCCGGCGATGCCGCCCGCCTTGTCATCCCTGCCTGCCGCCGGCCGGCAAATCGTGACGACGGTTGGACGGCAAATGCCGTGTGGCTTCACGAGCTTCGGACGACGGCATGACGATCACCATCTACGGCATCAAGAATTGCGACACGATGAAAAAGGCGCGCGCCTGGCTCGACGGCCATGGCGTCGCGGTGGTCTTCCATGACTACAAGGCGAGCGGGATCGACAAGGCCTCGCTCGAACGCTGGGTCAAGGAGCTCGGCTGGGAGACGGTCTTGAACCGCGCCGGCACGACCTTCCGGGCATTGCCGGATGCCGAGAAGCAGGGGCTCGACGCTGACAAGGCGATCGCGCTGATGCTGGCGCAGCCCTCGATGATCAAGCGGCCGGTGCTCGATCTGGGCCAAGGCAAGACGATCGTCGGCTTCAAGCCGGAGATCTATGCGGCGGCGGTCGCGAAGGCGTGAGCCCTCCGCATTGCGTCATTCTCGGGCGACGCGCAGCGTCGACCCGAGAATGACGCGCCGAAGAGGGCTGAGCCCTCTGGTCATGAGATGCCCGGGTCAAGCCCGAGCATGACGACGAGAGAGGGGCGCCCGGCGCGCGGGTGTCTTCCCTAAATCGGCGCGCTGCTCTACCTCGCTGGCCATGACCGTTCAGCCACAAGCCCTGCAGCCGGAAATCGCTGCCACGCCCGAATTCACCTTCAAGGTCGCCGCCCGCGACGGCGCCGCGCGCACCGGCGCGATCAGCATGCCGCGCGGCGTCATCCACACGCCGGCCTTCATGCCGGTCGGCACCGCCGCGACCGTGAAGGGGATGTATCCCGAACAGGTGAGGGCGCTCGGCGCCGATGTCGTGCTCGGCAATACCTATCACCTGATGTTGCGGCCGGGCGCCGAGCGCGTCGCCAGGCTCGGCGGCCTGCACAAATTCATGAACTGGCCGCACCCGATCCTGACCGATTCCGGCGGCTTCCAGGTGATGTCGCTGTCGCAGCTCCGGAAGCTGACCGAGGAGGGCGTGACCTTCCGCTCGCATATCGACGGCTCGAAGCATGTGCTGACGCCCGAGCGTTCGGTCGAGATCCAGAACCTGCTGGGCTCCGACATCGTGATGCAGCTCGACGAATGCGTGGCGCTGCCTTGCGAGGAGAAGGTCGCGGAAAAGGCGATGCGCCTCTCGCTGCGCTGGGCCGAGCGCTGTAAGACGGCGTTCGGCGAACATCCCGGGCGGGCGCTGTTCGGCATCGTGCAGGGCGGGGACGTGCCGCATCTGCGCGTCGACAGCGCGCGCGAGCTCGCCGCTATGGACCTCAAGGGCTATGCGGTCGGCGGATTGGCCGTCGGCGAGCCGCAGGACGTGATGCTGGCGATGATCGAGACGGTCGAGCCGCATCTGCCGCAGGAGAAGCCGCGCTACCTGATGGGCGTCGGCACGCCCGACGACATCGTGAAATCGGTGGCGCGCGGCATCGACATGTTCGATTGCGTGATGCCGACGCGTGCCGGGCGCCACGGCCAGATCTTCACCCGCTTCGGCCGGATGAACCTGAAGAACGCCAAGCACGCCGAGGACCCGCGCCCGGTCGACGAGCAATCCTCGTGTCCCGCAGCCAATGGCTGGTCGCGCGCCTATCTGCACCATCTCGTCAAGGCGGAGGAGATGCTCGGCAAGATGCTGCTGACCTGGGTGAACCTTGCCTATTACCAGGACCTGATGGCGGGCCTGCGCGCCGCGATCGCCGCCGGGCGGCTCGACGATTTCATCGCCGAGACGCGCGAAGGCTGGGAAAGGGGCGAGCCGGCTTGAGCACGGGCCTTGCCCTGCTGCCGCTCAAGATGGCGCTCGCGGCCTGCGTGGTCGTGAGCTGTTCGATGCTGGCTGAGCGCGCCGGGCCCTTGATGGCGGCGATGATCGCGACCCTGCCGATCTCGCTCGGGCCGGTCCTCGTCTTCCTGGCGCTCGATCACGGCCCCGACTTCATCGCGGGTGCCGCGCTCGGCACGATGAACGCCAACGCGACCCATGCCAGCTTCGTGCTGAGCTATGTCCTGCTGGCCCAGCGCTACGGCGTGGCCGTCTCACTCGGGGGCGCGCTGACGATCTGGACGGTGTTGCTGCTGGTTCTTCGCAGCATGGCGCTGTCGGTCGTCCCGCTGACCATGCTGACGGTGCTCGCCCTGTTCGTGGTGCACATGCTCGTGCGGCCCTATCTCAAGGTGCGGGCCAGGCCGCCGGCCGGGATCTCGCGCTATGCCATCCCGATCCGGGCTGCCTGCGTCGCGGCGCTGGTCGGCATCGTCACGGGGCTCAGCGAGAAGGTCGGCCCGCAATGGTCCGGCATCCTCGCGGGCCTGCCGATCATCCTGTCGAGCCTGATCATCATCCTGCATACGCGGGCCGGTGGGCCGGCTGCGGCTGCGGTCATCGGCAGCAGCGCGCTGGGATTGCTAGGGGCCGGACTTGGGCTGGCGGTCGTGCATGTCACCGCCGTGCCCTGGGGCTCATGGACGGCGCTCGGCCTCGGCCTCGTCATCGCGGTGGGCTGGAACCTGATCCTGCTCGGGCTGGCGCGCCGGACGGCGCCATGAGGCCACGAACAGGCCGCCGATGATCAGTACGATGCCGACCCATTGCAAGGCGGCGGGCCATTCGCCCAAAACCGGGATCGCCAGCGCTGTCCCGGTGACGGGGATCAACGGCGGAAAGCGCCCGACGACGGCGGCGCCCAGCACATGGGCGGCGCGGCCCCAGAGCCAGAGCCCGATGATCATGTTCAGCACGCCCTGGTAGAAGCCCTGGAAGGCGAAGACCGTCCAATGCGCGCCGAAGCCATGGTGGAAGAAGGCGAAGTAGAACGGCAGATAGGCGAGCGACAGGACCGCGACGATCGCCGCCGCATGAAGCCCGTCGATCCGCCAGCGCTGTACCATCAGCGGATAGAAGCCCCAGAGCAGGCCGCAGCAGAAGAACATCAGGTCGCCCGTCAGCGTGCCGTGGCCGCCGCTCGAACCGGCGATGGCGAGGCAGGCGAGCCCGGCGAGCATACCCGCCGTTCCGGCCATGAGATTGCGCGTGATCGCAGCCCCGAACATGACCACGCTGCCGACGATGCCGATCATCGTCACGGTGCCCGGCGTGATTGTGGCCCCGTGCGCCGCCGGAGCCAGGCTCAGGCCCGTCAGCATCAGGAAGCTCATCGGGAAGCCGCTCGACACCAGCAGGAAAAGGCCACGCCCCCAGCCGACGCCGCTACAATTCAGGAGTCCCCGCCGCAGGAACAGCGGCAGCAGCAGCAGGCCGGACGTTCCGAAGCGGACGGCCATCATGTCGTGCGCGGTCATGCCATGCAGCACGGCATAACGGCTGACGACGAAATTGGAGCCGAAGACGAGGACGCTGAACACCATTCCGGCAATGGCCAGCCAGCGCCGCCGGCTCTGCTCTTGCTGGTGCAGCAGGGGATTGGCGATGCGCTGGTCCATGTGCCGCCATAGCGCGGATTGCCAGGTAGCCGTAACCGGGCCTTTTGCATGGCGCCCGCGCGTGCGGCGGCAGACCGCATTTGCGCCCCGTTTCAGCCCTGCTGGTGCCCAGAGCGGACGGCTTCCTAGCGTCGCAGTTGAAGGGGCGCAGCGATGCGGAGCGCAACAGATGTCGACAGAGTCTGATTTTCCCGCGCCGGCCACGATGGCGGCGCGGTTGGGGAGCCATCTTCTGCTCTCCCTGGGGATTGCCATGGCAAGCACGATGCTCGTGGCTGTCCCGGCCCTGCTATCCGATGCGGCGCCCGATCGCGCCAAGCCACCCAGCTTGACCCTGCTGCGCGACGGCAAGATCGCCGATCGCCTCGCGGAAGGCGGGATGGCCGGGGAGGATGAACTCGCCGCCGGGCACTCGTTCATGCCGGCCGCGCTGGCGATGCCACTCTCGCTGGCCTGGCCGGAGCAGGGAGACTGGACGCCGCCGCGCGCGGTCGCGCAGGCCAGGGCGTCTGTCGCGGTCAACCTCCCGGCGCTGCCGCCGCGCCGTCTGGCGGTGCTGTCCGAGAAGAAGGGGCAGGCGACAGGTGTGCCGCTGGTGATCCTGCCGCCCGCGGCCTTGGCAGCCTTGGGACCGATGCCGGCGACGGAACCTTCGGGCGGCGAGCCGGCCGATTCTACCTTGCGGCAGTTCGTCGTCGCGCCGGCGATGAAGGTCGTCGACGCTGTGTCCGGCGCAGCCGGAAGCATGCAGGCGGCAGGGTCCTGGACCCTGACGCAGGCGAACGGGCTGCTGCCACGCTGGTGAGCGCGGCAGCTTGCGTCTGGATCAGGCCAGCGCCTTCAGGGCGCTGCGGCCGGCATAGATCGCCTGCGCGCCCAGCTCTTCCTCGATGCGCAGGAGCTGGTTGTACTTCGCGGTCCGGTCCGAGCGGGCGAGCGAGCCGGTCTTGATCTGCCCGCAATTGGTCGCGACGGCGAGGTCGGCGATGGTCGAATCCTCGGTCTCGCCCGAGCGATGCGACATCACGGCGGTGTAGCCGGCGCGCTGAGCCATCTCGACGGCGGCGAGCGTCTCGGTCAGCGAGCCGATCTGGTTGACCTTGACCAGGATCGAGTTCGCCGTCTTGCTCTTGATGCCTTGCGACAGGCGCGTGACGTTGGTGACGAAGAGATCGTCGCCAACGAGCTGGCACTTCGCGCCGACGAGATCGGTCAGCGCCTTCCAGCCCTCCCAGTCATCCTCGGCCATGCCGTCCTCGATCGAGACGATCGGGTAATTGCCGACGAGCTTGGCGAGATACTTGGCCTGGGCCTTGGGATCGCGCGTCTTGCGCTCGCCCTCGTAGACATAGGCGCCGTCCTTGAAGAACTCCGTCGCGGCGCAGTCGAGCGCCAGCGCGACGTCCTCGCCCGGCTTGTAGCCGGCGGTCTCGATCGCCTGCATGACGAAGTCGAGCGCGGCCTCGGCCGACTTGATGTTCGGGGCGAAGCCGCCCTCGTCGCCGACATTGGTGTTGTGGCCGGCGTCGTGCAGCTTCTTCTTCAGGGTGTGGAAGATCTCCGCGCCCATGCGCAGGCCTTCGGCGAAGGAGCTCGCGCCGATCGGCATGACCATGAATTCCTGGAAGTCGATCGGGTTGTCGGCATGGGCGCCGCCATTGACGATATTCATCATCGGCACGGGCAGGAGGCGGGCCGAGGTGCCGCCGACATAGCGGTAGAGCGGCAGGCCGGAGGCTTCGGCCGCCGCCTTGGCGACGGCGAGCGAGACGCCGAGGATGGCATTGGCGCCGAGCTTCGACTTGTTGGGCGTGCCGTCGAGCTCGATCATGGTCTGGTCGATCGCGGTCTGGTCCTCGGCATCCATGGCGACGATCGCCTCGGCGATGGCGACGTTGACCGCCTCGACGGCCTTGAGCACGCCCTTGCCGAGATAGCGCGACTTGTCGCCGTCGCGCAGTTCCACCGCCTCATGCGCGCCGGTCGAGGCGCCCGACGGAACGGCGGCGCGGCCCATCGAGCCGTCTTCCAGCACGACATCGACTTCGACCGTCGGATTGCCGCGGGAATCGAGGATCTGGCGTCCGATGATGTCGATGATCGCGGTCATGGCAGGCTCCGGGAGAGGCGGGGCAGGAGGAATAGGGCGCTTCTAGCCAAGAGCCTGCCGCGGGGAAAGCCTCAATCCGCAGGCCCGTGACGGCGACTGGCCGCCCGGTGGCGCGTGGCTTGCGGATTGTCCGGGCATCCAGACGCTTCGTCCCATCGGGAAACGATCATGTTCCAGACCATGCCTACGCGCCGCCGGCCTTCACTCACCTCTGTCCTGTTCTGGTCCGGTCTCACTGTGCTCTGGTGGGCGGGGCTTTGCCTGTTCGCGGGGCGGCCGGTCTGGTTCTGGTAGATCTTCCAGCTCGTCCGGCAGGCTGAGATAGCTGCCGAGCAGGAAGCCGGCCTGCAGTGCGAAGAGATAGCCGATCCAGACGAGGATGACGAAGAGGCCGAACTCGCCACGGATGATCCATGTCGGAAAGATGATGAGTGTGGTCGCCGCGCTGGCCAGGACGATCGCCGGATAGCCATGAGAGAGGCCGATCAGCAGGCCGACCAGGAATAAGATGCCGGCAATGATCATGTAGTTCGGTCTAGGCTTCGGTTCTCGTGAGATCGAACTAGACAATACTTCCCTGCTGCGCAAACAAGCGTGTGGAAGACCCATAAATATTTACGAAAATTGTCGTGTTATTGTATTTGATTTGAATTGTTGATCTAGCGTTTCATTAACAAATAGACGCGGCGACGCTGCCGCTTCAGGGCCCACGCATCGGATTTGGCATTTTTCAACGTTCGAAGCGGTTGCGTTGCGGCGGCAGTTCCCAGGTTGGCCGGAGATGCTCTAGAACCCCGGCCAAACGCAGGAGCATCCCATGACCATCGACGCCTCGACCTTGCAGCTCGGCCAGAGCAGCGCCTTGCCCGCCTCGCCGGAGGAGGCGCGGCTCGACCGCGTGCCCAATCCGCATGCCGGCACGAACTATCTCGCCCGCTTCACCTGCCCGGAATTCACCTCGATCTGCCCGGTCACCGGCCAGCCCGATTTCGGCATCCTCGTCATCGACTACCTGCCGGGGCAATGGCTGGTGGAGTCGAAATCGCTGAAGCTCTATCTCGGCTCGTTCCGCAATCACGGCGCCTTCCACGAGGATTGCACCGTCGGCATCGGCAAGACGCTGGTCGATCTGCTGGAGCCGGAATGGTTCCGCATCGGCGGCTACTGGTATCCGCGCGGCGGCATCCCGATCGACGTGTTCTGGCAGACGGGCGAGCCGCCGAAGGGCCTCTGGCTGCCGGACCAGGGCGTCGCGCCCTATCGCGGGCGCTGAGGCTTAGCTTTAGCTGACGTGCTGCGTCATGCCCGGATCAGGCCGGGCATGACGTTTCAGGCTCGCGGCCGGCGCGTCAGGTCCGCGAGCCCAAAGGCGGCAGCAGGCGCGGGGTCACGACGCCGAGCGTGCCGACGACCACGCCGAAGACGACCAGCGCCATCTGCGGGCCGAGCAGGTGCAGGAGCGTGCCCATGATCAGCGGCCCGGTCGCATGCCCCATGAAGAAGAAGCAGGCGAACAGCGCCATGGCCGAGCCGCGCGCCGTCGGCGCCAGCTCCGTCGCCTGGGCCTGGAAGGTGCCGTGCATCAGGAAGAAGCCGAAGCCGGTGACCAGGAAGATGCCGATCGCGCTCCACCACGGCCCGGGGATCGTGAAGGCGAAATAGCTCAGCGCGACCGCCAGCCCGCCGACGCGCATCATCTGGCGCGGCCCGACCCGCTCGACGAGGATGCGGGTGAGGATGCCGTAGACCAGGCCGCCAAGCCCCATCGCGCCGATGGCGAGGCCGGCCTCGGAAGCGCCGACGCCGGAACGCTCGTGCAGGATCGCGGCGATGAAGGGCTGCAAGCCGAAGACGAAGGCGCCCTCGATCATCACGAGCAGGTACAGCAGCTTGCTGCGTGGGTTGGAGAAGACCGCCTTGTAGCTCGCGATCGCGCCGGCGAGGCTCAACGGAGGCCGCGCGGCGTCCGGCCGAGGCTTCAGCACGAGCCGCACGAGCAGGGCGCCGCCCGCCGCGAGCAGTCCGGCGATGCCCAGCACCGCGCGCCAGCCGATATGATCGGCGACCAGCCCCGAGAAGGTTGCGCCCGCCATCTGGCCGACGATCATGATGACGAGGAAACGGCCGAGCATGATCTGCCGCTCGGCCATGGGCGCGCGATCGCCGATCGCGGCCATCGCCGCCGGGATGACACCGCCGGCCATGACGCCGCCCAGCGCGCGCAGCACGAGCAGCATCCAGAAGCTCGTCGCGAAAGCGGCGAGTATCGAGAGCACGCACAGCACTGCGAGGCAGGTCGCGATGCTGCGCAATTTGCCGACGGAATCGGCGATGGGGCCGAGGAAGGGCTGGCCGAGCGCGTAGCAACTGGCGAAGGCCGTCACCAGGAAGGCGATCTGGTGGACGCTCTGGCCGAATTCCGACGCGAGCGTCGGCACCAGCGGGTCGATCAGCCGCATGGTGAAGGTCGAGGCGAAACCGCAGAGCCCGAGGACCGGGATCAGGGCCCCCAGATTGTCGCCGGAGGCCTTGGCGGGGTCAGACATAGGCGCGCGCCGCCGGGGCGGTCCGCGACTTGGCGAGACGGTCGAAGCCCTGCAACTCGGCGATCAACGCCTGGAATTCGGAAAGCGGCACCATGTTGGGGCCGTCCGAGGGCGCCTTGTCGGGGTCGGGATGGGTCTCGATGAAGAGGCCGGCCACGCCGACCGCGACTGCCGCGCGCGACAGCACCGGCACGAATTCGCGCTGCCCGCCGGTCGAGGCGCCCTTGCCGCCGGGCTGCTGCACCGAATGGGTGGCGTCGAAGATCACGGGCGCGCCGATCTCGGCCATGGTCGGGAGCGCGCGCATGTCGGAGACCAGCGCATTGTAGCCGAAGGAGGCGCCCCGCTCGGTCAGCATCACGTTCGGGTTGCCGCTCTCGGTCACCTTGGCGGCGACGTTGACCATGTCCCAGGGCGCGAGGAACTGGCCCTTCTTGACGTTGACCACGCGGCCGGTCTTCGCGGCCGCGACCAGCAGGTCGGTCTGGCGGCAGAGAAAGGCCGGGATCTGGAGGATGTCGACAACCTCCGCCACGGGCGCGCATTGGTCGGCCTCGTGCACGTCGGTCACGACCGGCAGGCCGGTGCGCTCGCGGATTTCAGCATAGACCGGCAGGCCTGCCTTCATCCCCATGCCGCGGGCGCCCTTGACGCTGGTGCGGTTGGCCTTGTCGAACGAGGCCTTGAAGACGAGGCCGATGCTCAGCGCCGCCGCGATCTCCTTCAGCGCGAACGCGCATTCGAGCGCGTGGTTGCGGCTTTCCATCTGGCAGGGGCCGGCGATCAGGGCGAGCGGCAAGGCGTTGCCGAAGCGCACGGGGCGGGCGAGATCCTCGCCGATGGTCACGATGGCGTTGGGAGTCATGGCGGCGTCCTTGTCCAGCGGGCCGCCGGGCTTATGTCCGTGAACCCTGCCGGGTCAAGTCAGGACGGGCTTGCGGAGAGCGGATCGGCCATGTTCGCTGCGAACGGGCTGGCGAAGCGGGAGCGAGGTCTGTAAATTCGCTAGCGAAGCACTATCTCGGTTGTCGATGCAGGATCGGATGGATACGGCGCGGACGGGAATGATGCAGTCAGGCCAGGGCATAGCAAGGCAGGCCGGGCGGCCGGTGCGCGCCAGCGACGCGCCGGTCATGGCCGACCGTCCCAAGCGCGGCCAGCCGCCGAGCGACGGTGGCGGGCGCGACGGCAACGGGCGCGAGGGCAGCGGCACCGCCGTCCTCACCCGGACGCGGACGCGCAAGCCCAATCTCTACCGGGTCCTGCTGCTCAACGACGACTACACTCCGATGGAGTTCGTCGTTCACGTTCTGGAGCGGTTCTTCAACAAGGACCGCGCCGAAGCCACGCAGATCATGATGCATGTGCATCAGAACGGCGTCGGCGAATGCGGCGTCTTTACCTACGAAGTCGCCGAGACCAAGGTTACGCTCGTCATGGATCTGGCGCGCAAGCACATGCATCCGCTGCAATGCGTGATGGAGAAAAAGTAGCCTTGGGTTCGATAGTTCATTCGGAAATCAGATAGGAGCGCGCCCCTTGCCGAGTTTCTCGCGCAGTCTCGAACAGGCGCTTCACCGGGCTCTGGCCCTCGCCAACGAGCGCCGTCACGAATACGCCACCCTCGAACACCTTTTGCTCGCGCTGGTCGACGACCAGGACGCGGCGGCGGTGATGCGCGCCTGCAGCGTCGATCTCGACCTGCTCAGGCGCAACCTCGTCGATTATATCGACGCGGAATTGACCAATCTCGTCACCGACGGACGTGACGATTCCAAGCCGACCGCCGGCTTCCAGCGCGTCATCCAGCGCGCGGTGATCCATGTCCAATCGTCCGGTCGCGAAGAGGTGACCGGCGCCAACGTGCTCGTCGCGATGTTCGCCGAGCGCGAGAGCCATGCGGCGTACTTCCTGCAGGAGCAGGACATGACCCGCTACGACGCGGTCAACTATATCAGCCACGGCATCGCCAAGCGCCCCGGCGCCAGCGAGAGCCGGCCCGTGCGCGGCTCCGAGGAGGAGGGCGAGCCGCAGCGCGAGCAGCGCTCCGAGCAGGGCCAGCCCGAGGACAAGGACAAGAAGAAAAAGGAAAGCGCGCTCGACGCTTACTGCGTCAATCTCAACCGCAAGGCGAGGGACGGGCGCATCGATCCGCTTATCGGCCGCGAGGCCGAGGTGCAGCGAACGATCCAGATCCTCTGCCGCCGCCAGAAGAACAATCCGCTGCTGGTCGGCGACCCCGGCGTCGGCAAGACCGCGATCGCCGAGGGCCTCGCCCTCAAGATCACGCGCGGCGAGGTGCCGGAGGTGCTGGAGGACGCGACCGTCTTCTCGCTCGACATGGGCACGCTGCTCGCCGGCACGCGCTATCGCGGCGATTTCGAAGAGCGCCTCAAGCAGGTGATGAAGGAGATCGAGCAGCACCCGAAGGCGATCATGTTCATCGACGAGATCCACACGGTGATCGGCGCCGGTGCGACCTCGGGCGGCGCGATGGACGCCTCGAACCTGCTGAAGCCTGCGCTGGCCTCGGGCTCGCTGCGCTGCATCGGCTCCACCACCTACAAAGAATACCGCCAGTATTTCGAGAAGGACCGGGCGCTGGTGCGCCGCTTCCAGAAGATCGACGTCAACGAACCGTCGGTCCCGGACACGATCGAGATCCTCAAGGGGCTGAAGCCCTATTTCGAGGAGTTCCACAAGCTGCGCTACACCAACGACGCCATCAAGGCGGCGGTGGAGCTCTCGGCCCGCTACATCCATGACCGCAAGCTGCCGGACAAGGCGATCGACGTGATCGACGAGACCGGCGCCTCGCAGATGCTGGTGACCGAGGCGAAGCGCAAGAAGACGATCGGCGTCAAGGAGATCGAGGCGGCGATCGCGACCATGGCGCGCATCCCGGCCAAGACCGTCTCCAAGGACGACGCCGAGGTGCTGCGCAATCTCGAGACCACGCTGAAGCGCACCGTCTACGGGCAGGAGAAGGCGATCGAGGCCCTGTCCTCCTCGATCAAGCTCGCCCGCGCCGGCTTGCGCGACGGCGAAAAGCCGATCGGCTGCTATCTCTTCGCCGGCCCGACCGGCGTCGGCAAGACCGAGGTCGCGCGCCAGCTCGCCTCCTCGCTCGGCGTCGAGCTGATCCGCTTCGACATGTCCGAGTATATGGAGCGCCACACCGTCTCGCGGTTGATCGGCGCGCCTCCGGGCTATGTCGGCTTCGACCAGGGCGGGCTCCTGACCGATCAGATCGACCAGCATCCGCACAGCGTGCTGCTGCTCGACGAGATCGAGAAGGCCCATCCCGACCTGTTCAACATCCTCCTGCAGGTGATGGACCACGGCAAGCTGACCGACAATAACGGCAAGCAGGTCGATTTCAGGAACGTCATCCTGATCATGACGACCAATGCCGGCGCCGCCGACATGGCCCGCAACGCCTATGGCTTCACCCGGACCAAGCGCGAGGGCGACGATACCGAGGCGATCAACAAGCTGTTCGCGCCGGAATTCCGCAACCGGCTCGATTCGGTCATCTCCTTCGGCCATCTGCCCAAGACGGTGGTCGCCCGCGTCGTCGACAAGTTCGTGCTACAGCTCGAAGCGCAGCTCGCCGACCGCAACGTCACGATCGAGCTCTCGGACGAGGCGCGCGAATGGCTGGTCGAGAACGGCTATGACGAGGCGATGGGCGCCCGCCCGATGGCGCGCCTGATCCAGCAGACGATCAAGACGCCGCTGGCCGACGAGGTGCTGTTCGGGCGCCTCAAGAACGGCGGCGCGGTCAAGGTCGTCGTCGTCCCGTCCGAGACCGGCATCAAGGTGCTCGGCCTCGAATTCCCGGACGGCCCGGCCAAGCCCAAGCCGGAGAAGGATGTCGAGGCTGCCACGGCCAAGCGCGTGCCGAAGCCGCGCGCAAAAGCTGCGTCTGCCGGCAAAACGACCAAGACTCCGCCGCGGCGAGGCCCTAAAGGTGGCGGCACTCCCGATGGAACGGGCGGTGATACTCCGAAGGCCTCGGCCAAGAGCGTCCGCACCGTGCCGAAGGTTCCGCTGACGAAGGCCTGAGAACGTGTTGTTCAAGCGCAAGACCGCGAGCCTCGCCGCCGAAAGCGGCGAGGTGCTTCAGGATACCCCGGCGACGCCTGCCGCGCCCGCACGGCCGAAGAAGGAAAAGCTCGGCTGGTTCGAGAAGCGGGACCGCCGCCGCCGCCGCCGCAAGATCTTCGAGGAAGTGCTGGGCTGGATCCTGGTGCCGGCCTTCATCTACCTGATCTATCTCGGCGTGAAGGCTGTCGGCGGCATCCCCAAGGAGCTGATCGACTTTGCCAATGAGCTCATCGCGATCGCGATGAAGGGCGGCAAGGGCTGACGGGCCGGGCGCCCTCCCTGCAGCAATCGCAGGGCTGGCCGGCTTACCGACGCCTATGCAAGCGTCGCGTGCATGGACGATAGAGGAAACGGCTCGTTCTTCCGGGCCGCAACCTGAGTCGAGCCGTCCCGCAGCGATGATCTCATGAGCGTATCCGCCGACTGGAGCTGGCAGCGCGTGGCGTTGGCCGGCATGCGTGATGCGCTGACGCTGCCGGCCTGGATCGTCGGCTTCGGATTGATCGGCATCGGCTCGCTCGCCCGCGATGTCGGCTATCCCGTCGATGTCGCCGTGCTCTCGACCATCCTGGTCTGGGCCGGACCTTCCCAGGTTCTGTTCTTCGCCTCGATCGCGGCGGGGGCGGCCTGGAGCGCCATCCTGATCGCGATCGCCTTCGCCTCGTTACGCTTCCTGCCGATGACGATGGCGATCCTGCCGCTGCTGCGCCGGCCCGGCCAGAGCGTCTGGCAGCAGCTCTTCCTGGCACATTACGTCGCGGTCACGGCCTGGAGCGAGGGCCTGCGGCGCCTGCCCGCCATCGCCCCGCATCAGCGCGTCGCCTATTTTCTCGGCTTTGCCAATACCTGCATGGCGGTGAGCTCGGTCGGCACTTTCGCGGGTTATTACCTGCTCGGCGCGCTGCCCATCCCCTTCGCCGCGGGGTTGCTCTGCCTGACGCCGATGTTCTTCCTGGTCTCGCTGATGGGCGGATTGCGCCATCGCGGCGACGCGGCGGCGCTGCTGCTTGGCCTTGCGCTGGCGCCGATCTGCGAGCGCTTCATCGGCGGCGGCTTCGACCTGATCGTCGCGGGGCTCGTCGCCGGAAGCGTTGCCTTCCTGATCGGACGGAAGCGGAGGCCGGCATGACCCAGCCGATCGCCATGCTCGACGGGCCGCTCTGGCCCTATCTCGCGCTGATGCTCTTCGCCGTGCTGCCAACGGAGATCTGGCGCTGGCTTGCCGTCGGCTTCGCGCGCCGGCTTTCCACCGACTCGCCGCTGCTCGAATGGGTGAGGGCGGTTGCGACCGCGCTGCTCGCAGGGATCGTCGCCAAGCTGATCGTCTCGCCGCCGGGCGTGCTCGCGACGGCTCCGGCCCTGGTGCGCGTCGCGGCGCTGGCGGCGGCTGCCGGCATCATGTTCGTCGACAAGCGCCGGATGATGCTCGCGGTCTTGGCCGGCGAGACCGTCCTGATCGCAGGTGTCTGGCTGTTCGCGGGCTAGGCACAACGCTGTCATTCCGGGGCGCGCCGGAGGCGCGAACCCGGAATCCACGACGGGCCGAGCGCTCTGCAACTCCGCGTGAGAAGTCTCACCCGGTCGCGGGTTCCGGGGCTCTTCGCTACGCGAAGCCCCGGAATGACGGTCGTGGTCCGTACTGTCTAAGCTTCCAGCAACCGCCGGACATGGCCGAGCTTGTCGGGGTTGCGGATGATGTAGATCGCGGCCACCGCCCCGTCGCGGATGTCGAGCGCCATCGCCTGTACGGTCTCGCCGCGCTCCAGGCTGACATAGCCGGGCAGGCCGTTGATCGTCACGAACTCATAGCGCGTGGTCGAGCGGCCCTCCCGTTCGACATGGCGGCCGATGCCTTCGAAGAAGCGGCCGATCCTGTCGCTGCCGAGGATCGGGTTGAGCACGGAATTGACCTTGCCGCCGCCGTCGGCGCGCAGGATCGCATCATGGGCGAGCATACTCTTCAGGATCGTGGCATCGGTACCGTGGGCCGCTTCGAAGAAGGCCTGGGCATAGCGCCGGGCCTCGTCGGGCGAGAGCGGATGGCGCGGGCCGTCCTCGTCGCGGGCATGGCGGCGCGCCCGCGAGACGAGCTGCCGGCCGGCGGCTTCGTTGCGCCCGAGCGTTTCGGCGATTTCGGAAAAGGGCAGGTCGAAGACGTCGTGCAGCAGGAAGGCGGCACGCTCCAATGGCGAAAGCCGCTCCAGCGCGAGCTGGAGCGCATAAGGCACGTCGATCGCCTCATCCGGGCTCGGAGCGGCGCCGATTGACTCGATCAGCGGCTCTGGCAGCCAGGCGCCGACATAGGTCTCGCGCTTGCGCCGCGCTGATTTCATCAGGTCGAGGCAGAGCCGCGTCACCACGCGCCCAAGCCAGGCGCGCGGGTTCGCGATCGCCTCGGGCGCGGTTCCGTGCCAGCGCAGCCAAGCGTCCTGCACCACATCCTCGGCATCGCTGAGCGAGCCGAGCATGCGGTAGGCGAGGCGGGTCAGGTAGGACCGGTTTGCCTCGAAGGGGTTGGCGGCCGCGCCCGTCATGCGCGCCGGGGCGGTGTCATCAGGCGGCAGCCTCGGTCTGGCGCAGCCGGTCGGCCGGGTGGCGCGTGCGGAACCCGCAATTGATGCGGTTCCAGGTGTTGATCGCGCCGATGGCGAAGGACAGATCGACGCTGTCCTTCTCGTTGAAGTGCTCCCGGAGCTCCGCGTAAGCTGCGTCGCTCGGGCTCCGCTCGGCCACGCGCGTCAGCTCTTCCGTCCAGCGCAGCGCGGCGCGCTCGCGCGGCGTATAGAGCTCGGACTCCTCCCAGGCATTGAGCAGGTTGATGCGCGCCTCGCTCTCGCCGGCCTTGCGCGCATCGAGCACATGCATGTGCAGGCAATAGGCGCAGCGGTTGATCTGCGAGGCGCGGATCTTCACCAGCTCCATCAGGCTGTGCTCGAGGGCCGACTTGTTGATGTAGTCCTGCAGGACCAGCATCGCCTTGTAGGCTTCGGGCGCGATCTGGAAGGCGTTGAGGCGTTGGCTCATGATTGTCTCCATCGGTTGATGACGACAAGACGAGGCGGCGCGCCGCGCTGTGACATGGTCCGTCAGATTTTTTTCAGGGCCTCGCGGATTTTCTCGGCATTGCTGGCGAGAACCTCGTTCTTCTCCATCGCGCCGGTATGCGGGCGCAGCGCCACGCCCTCGAAACGCGGCATGACGTGGACATGGAGATGGAACACGACCTGGCCGCCGGCGGCCTCGTTGAACTGCTGGATGGTCACGCCCTCGGCCGAGAAGGCGGCCTTCACCGCCCGCGCCAACTTCTGCGTGGTCAGCGCGACCGCATTCAGCGCATCGGCGGGGGCATCGAAGATGTTGCGGCAGGGTGCCTTCGGGATCACCAGCACATGGCCGTCGGCGCGCGGCATGATGTCCATGATCGCCAGCGTCTCGGCGTCTTCGTAGACCGTGTGGGAGGGCAGTTCGCCACGCAGGATCTTGGCGAAGACGTTGGATTGATCATAGGCGGTCATGGCGGGTCCGGCAGGATCGGAAAAGGAGGGCGCAAGCTGAGGCGCCCCAGCCGGTGCGTCAAGGCCGCGGGCCGGCTGATCGCTCCGCCTCAAGCGCCGAGCGGCAGCACGGCTTCGACATGGGCGTCGAGCACGAGATCGTCGCTCGCGCCCATCACCTGAAGCTCGCTCACGGTGAGGTTGAGCAGGGACGTGCCCCACCAGCGCGAGACGATGCCGGCCAGCGCGGCGGTCTCGTCGGCATCGAGATCGTCGATGAAGTTGTAGAGACCCACAAGCCAGAGGTCGCCCGGCGCCCGGCCGAAGGCGGCCTGCACGTCCTGCAACGCGTTTCGGCCGGCGCGCTTCTCCGGATAGACCGGCAGGTACAGCCGGCCGCGATTGACGTTGCCGGAGAAGAGCCCGCGCAGCTCGACCGTGAAGGGCTCGATCTTGCGCAGGGCTTCGCGGGTTTCCGCGGTGATCGTGGGCGGCTCGGCAAGGCTGAGCGAACCGCAGACCGTCGCGTGCAGGCGATCCTGGCGCTTCGGCAGGATGTCCCAGGCGATCTTGCCGGCGAAGGGCGCGGCCTTCAGTTCGGCCTCCAGCGCGACGAAGGCTGGGGAGGCGCGTAAGGTGCCGTCCTCGACCGGCAGGACCAGCGAGTAGACGACCGGGTGGCGGCCCATCTCGTAGAACTTGCCCTCGCGCCGGGCGATGATTCCGGGGTGCTCCGGCGCGACCAGCGGGAGATGCGCCAGCCGGTAGCTCTCGTCGAGCATCAGCGGGCTCGTGAAATCGGTGAGGCTGCGGCGATAGCCGAGCTCGTCGTCCTCGCAGAACACGGGCGCCGTTGAGACCGGATTTGCGAGCGCGGCGTCAGTCATCGGCGGAATCCGTCTTGCGGAAAGGGCTTTCGACCGCAAGCGCCTCTCGGGCCGCCGCGATCTGCTCGCGCTCCTGCGCGAGATAGGCCGCGACGGGCCGGCGCAGGCCGGGATCGGCGATATGGTGCAGCGAGCGGGTGATGACCGGCCGGTAGCCGCGCGCCAGCTTGTGCTCGCCCTGCGCGCCGGCCTCGACGCGGGCAAGGCCATGGGCGATCGCGTAGTCGATGGCCTGATGGTAGCAGACCTCGAAATGCAGGAAGGGGTGATCCTCGATACAGCCCCAGTTGCGGCCATAGAGCGTGTTGGCGCTGCGGAAATTGATCGCGCCGGCGATATAGCGCCCGGCGCGCCTGGCCATCACCAGAACGATCCGCTCGCCCATCGCTGCGCCGACCGCCGAGAAGAAGGCGCGATTGAGATAGGGCCGGCCCCATTTGCGCGCGCCGGTATCCTCGTAGAACGAGAAGAAGTCATCCCAGACCGCTTCGGTGAGGTCGCTGCCGGAGAGGACATCGATCGTGATGCCGGCGGCGAGCGCCTCGCGCCGCTCGCGCTTCAGGGCCTTGCGCTTGCGCGAGGCCAGCGTCGCCAGGAAGTCGTCATAGGTGCCGAAGCCTTCGTTCTGCCAATGGAACTGCAGGTCGTTGCGTTCGAGATAGCCGGCCTGCTTCAGTGCGGCGATGTCCGGTTCCTGCGCGAAGGTGACGTGCACCGAGGAGGATTGCGTCTGCCCGCGCAAAGCTTCCAGCCCGCCGATCAGGGCGGCGCGGGCTTCCTCGGCGCGTGGACCATCCGCGACCAGCAAGCGCGGGCCGGTTGCCGGGGTGAAGGGGGCGGCGACCTGGAGCTTCGGATAGTAGCGCCCGCCGGCGCGCTCATAGGCATCGGCCCAGCTATGGTCGAAGACGTATTCGCCCTGGCTGTGGCTCTTCAGGAAGCTGGGGGACGCCGCCAGGAGCTCACCGGCATCGTTCTCGACGAGGAGATAGGCCGGCGACCAGCCGGTGCGGCCGCCGACGCAGCGGCTGTCTTCCAGCGCCGTCAAGAATTCATGGCTGACGAAGGGATTGTCCCCGTCGAGCGCCGGATCGCCCGAGGGCGCAGCGGGCGCCGAGAGGGCGTCCGCCAGCGCGTGGGGATTGGCGCAGGCGTTCCATGCGCCTGCGGGGACGGCCTTGAGGGAGGTCGCGACACGAACGGTGAGATCGCTACCCTCCGCTTCGCTCAAGGGCGAAAACCCTCGAAGACCATCTGGTCGGCCATGGCGGCGGCCCGCTGCCGCTCTTCCGGCGTACGCACGGTCCAGCTCATCAGCGGCAGCCCCAGCGCGTTGCGGCAGAGATAGGGCGCGGCGCTGTCGAGATCGGTGACCTTCCAGGAGATGAAGTCCGGCCGGCTCTCGGTGAAGTGCAGGAGATTGGCGAGGGCATGCTTCCGGGCAACTGAGAGCTTGTCATAGTCGCCGTAATCATAGGCGTTCATCGCGACGATGCCGCGCGGAATCTCGGGGGCGAGTTCGCGGAGCGCCGTCACGATCTCGGGATCGAAGGATTTGATCACGATCGGGTGAGCCTTGTAGCCCGAGACGACCTCGACGGTCCGCCTGGTGAGAGCCAGATTGCCGTCGAAGCGGCTCTTGATCTCGATGACGAGGGGGACGCGCCCGCCGATCAGGTCGAGGAAGGCAGAAAGCGTCAGGATGCGGTCGCTGGAGCCTTTCAGCGTGATCGCATTGAGTTCCGCCGCCTTGCGCGCGACGACTTCGCCGGTCTCGCCCGTCAGGCGGTCGAGCACGAAATCGTGGAAGACGACCGCCTCGCCATCAGCGGTGAGCTGGACGTCGCATTCGATGCCGAAGTTGCCGGCGATCGCGGCCGTGGCGGCAGACGGACTGTTCTCGATCACGCCGGCCGCGAGATCATGCAGGCCGCGATGGGCGATCGGCCTTGCCACCAGCCAGCCCAGGTCGGGCCGGCCGGCGTTCTTGAGCGTGCCTGCCGACATCAGGCGATCTCGAACATCGCTTCGACCTCGACGGCGGCATCGGCCGGCAGTTCGGCGACGCCGATGGTCGAGCGGGCATGGCGCCCCTTGTCGCCGAGCACTTCGACCATCAGGTCGGAGGCGCCGTTCATGATCGCCGGCAGCGCGGCGAAATGCGGGGCGGCGTTGATGAAGCCGCCCAGGCGGACGCAGCGCACGATGCGGCCGAGATCGCCGCCGAGCGCGGCCTTGGCCTGGGCCAGCACGTTGATGGCGCAGAGGCGGGCGGCCTCCAGCCCGGCCTCGTTGAAGATCTCGGCGCCGAGCTTGCCCTTGTGCTTGTCCGCGAGCTTGCCGTCGAGCCCGAAGCAGAGCTGGCCCGAGATGACCAGCAGGTTGCCGGTGATCACATAGGGCACATAGTTGGCGATGGGCGCGGCCGGGGACGGCAGGGTGATGCCGAGTTCGGCGAGGCGGGTATCGGCGGCGTTCATGAGCTTGGCTCCGCGAGCGAGGCAGGGTGCCTTCGGGCAGGCCTTTCATGGCCGATGCGGGCTGCCCTCGCAAGCATCGGGGCATGCCGGGCGGGCAGGGCCGATGCGATGCTCGGGAGCGGCTGCATCGCCTTGTTTGCGCCATTGCCGCAATGCACCTAGATTTCGCACAGGCCATGATGGACAAGCGGCGCATGAACGGAACAGTCTCGAAGCTCGCAGCCCAGGCGAGCGGGGTTTTCGCGGGGGTGCTGGTTTTGGCCGCGACGCCGGCCTTGGCGCAGGCGGCAGCGGAACGGGTGGTTCTGGCGCCGCATCGCGCGGTCTACGATCTCGTGCTGGATAGCGGCAAACCGTCCGGCAATATCGAGACGGCGAAGGGGCGCATGGCCTACGAGTTCACGGGCGATGCCTGCGAAGGCTACGCGCTGTCCTTCCGGCAGGTGACGCAGCTCGGCACCGAGAACGGACCGCGCCTGATCGATGCCCGCACCACCAGTTTCGAGGCCGGCGACGGCGCGAATTACCGCTTCAAGACCGAAAGCTCCACCGGCGGCGCCAAGCCCGACACCGTCGACGGCACCGCGCAGAAGAGCGATGGCGGCTACGAGGTCAAGCTGCGCCTCCCCAAGGTCGAGACCCATCGCGAGGCTACCGACGCGCTCTTCCCGAATGCCCAAATGAAGGCCGTGATCCAGGCTGCGCGTGACGGACAGAAGACGCTGAGCGTCAGGCTCTATGACGGCGCGAATTCCGGCAAGGAGGTCTATGATACGCTCTCGATCATCGGGAAGCGCATCGAGGCCGAGCCTTCCGAGAAGCCGCTGCAGCGCCCCGAATTCGAGAAGATGGCGCGCTGGCCGGTAACGATCTCCTATTTCAAGGCGGGCTCCGGCGAAGCGACGCCGGCCTACAGCATCACCTTCGAGCTCTACGAGAACGGCGTCACCGGCGCGATCCGGCTCGATTACGGCACCTTCGCGCTGCGCGGCACGCTCACGCGTCTGGATCTTCTTCCTCAGGAATCTTGCGCGAAGTAGCGGGCTCGGACGAGCGGCGCTGCGGTAAACGCAGGCTCAGGCCCTTGCCGATCGCCTCGTCGCCGAAGCGGGCGCGCAATTTGTCGAGCGCGCCTTCCATCGCCTTCAGGCGCGGCGTCGCGGTATCGGCGAGGTCGCCATGATCGGCGGCGTCGGGCGCGCTGAAATCGCTCGCGCCGATGCCGATCAGGCGGTAATGCGCGCCATTGCATTCGCGTTTCAGCAGGTCGCGCCCGGCAGTGAAGAGGCGGGCGGCGAGCTGCGTCGGCTCCGGCAGGCGGGCAGCGCGGGTGATGATCTGGAAATCGGCCGTCTTCAGCTTCAGCGTGATGGTACGCCCCGCAAGCTCCTGTGCCTTCAGCCTTTTCGAGGTCTTCTCGCAAAGCCGCCACAGGATCGGCTCCAGCTCCTCGAAACGGGCGAGATCGACATCGAGCGTGGTTTCGCTCGAGACGCTCTTGGTCTCGCGCTCGGGCGTGACCTGGCGGGTGTCGATGCCGTTGGCGAGGTTCTTGAGGCGCGGTCCGTCCTTGCCGGCGAGCTTGAAGAGCTTGTCGACCGGGGCTTCGCGCAGGTCGCCGATCAGCTTGAAGCCGCCTTCCGCCAGTTTCGCGACGCCGGCCGGGCCCATGCCGGGGATGAGGCTGATCGGCTTGGCCGAGAGGAAGGCGACCGCTTCGCCCCGGCCGATGATCGAGAAGCCGCGCGGCTTGTCGAGGTCGGAAGCGACCTTGGCCAGGAACTTGGCATAGGACAGGCCGACCGAGATGGTGATGCCGAGCTGGACCTCGACATGTCTGGCGAAGCGCGCCAGCGTCACCGCCGGGCTGGCATGATGGAGGCGTTCCGTCCCGGAGAGGTCGAGGAAGGCCTCGTCGATCGAGAGCGGCTCGACCAGCGGGGTGAGCTCCCGCATGAGCTGGCGGACCTCCCGGCCGACCGCGACGTATTTCGCCATGTTCGGCTTGACGACGACGGCCTCGGGGCAGGCCTTCAGCGCCTTGAACATCGGCATGGCCGAGCGCACGCCATAGGTGCGGGCGATGTAGCAGCAGGTCGAGACCACGCCGCGCTTGCCGCCGCCGACGATGACCGGCTTGTCCTGCAAGCTTGGATCATCGCGCTTCTCGATCGTGGCGTAGAAGGCGTCGCAATCGATATGGGCGAGGCTGAGCGTGTCTCGCTCGTCGTGACTGAGCAGCCGCGGCGAGCCGCAGGCCGGGCAGCGCCTGGATGATCCGACAGTATCGTGATCCTCCAGGCAATCGCGGCAGAGCCAGCGCGGCGAGGGCGCGCCGATGCTCAAGAGAAGTCGTCCGGCTCCGGCCCGGCGAGGACGCGCCTGGCATCGGCGACGATTTCGGGATTCAGCCTTAAATTTCCGGCAAACTCCAGAAGGAGCGAATCGCTTGAGCCGATATGGTCGAGCACGGCGGCAAGGAAGCCGGGTTCGCCGGCAGCCTGGCGCAGATTGGCCGGGTTGAGGCCGGTCACACTCAGAAAGGGCTCGATCCGTTCGGGTTCGGAAGCCAGGAAGGCAAGAGCCTGAAGCGCGAGTGCCTCGGCCTCGTCGGTGGTCGATCGTCGTATCATGAGGCCCTGAGTCAGGTATCCGGTTTGCGTTTCGTCAACTGCTCGCGTGCTAAGCAATCATCTGATGACGCCGCCAATTTGGAAAGCCCGCCTTCGGCGTGAGCCTTCCCGGCGCGAATGAAGGGCGGCCCGATGAAGACGGTTCTGATCGTCGAAGACAACGAGCTCAACATGAAGCTCTTCAACGATCTCCTCGAAGCCCATGGCTATGCGACGCTGAAGACGTCCGATGGCATCGAGGCGATCGAGCTGGCGCGGACGCATCATCCGGCGCTGATCCTGATGGATATCCAGCTTCCGGAGGTCTCGGGGCTCGAGGTGACCAAATGGATCAAGGAGGATGACGACCTGAAATCCATTCCGGTCGTCGCGGTCACGGCCTTCGCGATGAAGGGCGACGAGGAGCGGATCCGGGAGGGCGGCTGCGAGGCCTATCTTTCCAAGCCGATCTCGGTCGCCAAGTTCCTGGAGACCGTGCGCACCTATGCCGGCGCGGCCTGACCCGGCGAAAGCAGAGCCATGACTGCCCGCGTCCTCGTCGTCGACGACATTCCCGCGAATGTGAAGCTGCTCGAGGCCAAGCTCTCGGCGGAGTATTTCGGCGTGGCCACGGCAACGAACGGGCGCGATGCGATCGCGCTCTGCGAGCGCGGCGAGGTCGATATCGTCCTGCTCGACGTGATGATGCCGGGCATGAACGGCTTCGAGGTCTGCCGGCGCCTGAAGGGGGCGCCGTCGACGGCGCATATCCCCGTCATCATCGTCACTACGCTCGACCAGCCGCGCGACCGGCTGCAGGGGCTCGATGCCGGCGCCGATGATTTCCTGACCAAGCCGCTCGACGACACCGCGCTCTTCGCCCGCGTGCGCAGCCTCGCCCGCCTCAAGGCGATGACCGACGAATTGCGCAGCCGCGCCCTCGCATCCGTCCGGCTGGGAATCGCCGATCCGTTGGCGACGGCGGCGGCCGAGACCGGACTGAACGGCCGCATCCTTGTGATCGAGGACCGTCCGAGCGCCGCCGAGCGGATCGAAAGCGCGCTCTCGGCCTTCCACGCCGTAGAGATCGAGAGCGACGCCCAGCAGGCGGTGATGCGCGCCGCCGAGGGCGATTTCGATGCCGTGGTGGTCAGCCTCGGCCTGGAAGGGCAGGACGGGCTGCGCCTGTGCAGCCAATTGCGCTCGCTGGAGCGCACCCGCAACATCTCCGTGCTGCTGATCGGCGAGATCGAGGATCGCGACCGCATCCTGCGCGGGCTCGAGATCGGCGCGCACGACTTCCTGACCCGCCCGATCGATCGCAACGAATTGCTGGCCCGCGTGCGCACGCAGGTGCGCCGCAAGCGCTTCACCGAGCGGCTGCGCGACAGCGTGCAGTCCTCGATGGAAATGGCGGTGATGGACCAGCTCACTGGGCTGCATAATCGCCGCTTCATGGACAACCGGCTTGCGGTGATGTTCGATGAGTCGGCGCTGCGCGCCCGCTCGCTTTCGCTGCTCGTGCTCGACATCGACCATTTCAAGACGGTCAACGACAGCTGGGGCCATGATGCCGGCGACGAGGTGCTGCGCGAATTCGCCGACCGTGTCCGCGCCTGCACGCGCGGCATCGATCTCGTGGCGCGCATGGGTGGCGAGGAGATTGTGGTCGTGCTGCCCGATACCGGGCGCGATGCCGCCTATCGCGTGGCCGAGCGCATCCGCGAGCGGGTCGAGAGCACGCCCTTCGCGGTCCAGAACAACACCCGGGACATCAAAGTGACGGTCTCGGTCGGCGTCTCGAACCGCCGGGCAGGGGACGCCTCCTCCGCCGACATGATGAAGCGCGCGGACGACGCCCTCTACCGGGCCAAGGCCAGCGGCCGCAATCGCGTGATCGTCGCCAGCGCGGCGTAGCGGTTCGTGGAGCATGCTTCGTTTTCGCGGAGTCACATCGTCATCCCGGACAAGCGGCGAAGCCGCGCCGATGCGGAATCCATCGTTGAGGTCCGGAGCTCCACGATGGATCCCGGGGCAGGCCCGGGATGACGCCTTGGTTCCGCGTAAAATCAGCAGGCGCCAATCCGGCAATCCTGCGGCGCCCCATGACCAAAGGGGGTCGGCGTGGCTCGCGAGCCCTCGGCACGGCATTTTCACGTCATATTGAAGCTTATTCTCAGGCTTGCGCCGCAAGATCCTGATGTCGGTCAGTTAAGCGCCTCCATGCTTCCTGGTGCGCCGTAAATCTTAAGCTTAGCTGGTAGGGTTAACGATCGATGAACGGCGCCGATCGGCCGGATTTGATTGATTTAGATGCGGTGCATTGTACATGTTTGTGCAACGCAGTGATCGCAAAGATCGCTCGGAAATGCCCCTCGGGAGCTCAGGTCCGCCGCATCTCCTGGGAAACCGAAGGGCTCGGCCGGTCGGTGACGGATTTCTGGCCTCCTCAGAACCGTCGCCGGCCGGCCACCATGCGTTGCTTGGCTTTTGCTGCCGCTAGCGCACGAATACTTGGTTTTTCCATCAAGCCTTGATCCTGCGGGGCCGGCTCGCCTTGGCGAGCAGACCACCGTCGCCGATCGGCATGTCCTCGCTTCCAAACCTGTCGCCGAGAACCCGCGACAGCACGCGACGCGCATTGGCGACGCAGTCCATGTCGTCGGGCTTCGCTTCGATATCCGCGATGAGCGCGACGAGCTGGGCCTTGCTCTCCTTCAGACGCGTCTCCAGCGTCTCGATATCCGCCACCTTGCGGCGCAGCGCCGCGATCAGCGCGGCGTGATCCCAATGGTCGAGGCCGGGCGGCAGGAGCTTGCGAATCTCGTCGAGGCTGAAGCCGGCCTTCTGCGCGGTCGTGATCAGTTCGAGGACCAGCACGGCCTCGGGCGGGTAGGTCCGATAGCCGTTCGGACGGCGATCGACGGTCTGGAGCAGGCCCGCGCTTTCATAGAAGCGGATGCGCGAATTCGTCAGCCCGGTGCGTTTGGCGAGCTCGCCGATCGTCATGGCTCGAGGTTCTCGTAAAGACGCTTGACCTTCAACTTAACTCAAAGGTTATGGTCCGTCCAACATCCCAGTTGGAGACCTCTGATGTCCCTGTTTTCGCCGCTGACGCTGCCCAATGGCGCCGTCATTCCCAACCGCATCGCCAAGGCCGCGATGGAGGAGAACATGGCCGACGGCGACCATGCGCCCTCGGCCGGGTTGATCCACCTCTATCGTGCCTGGGCCGAAGGCGAGGCCGGCCTGATCATCACCGGCAACGTCATGGTCGATGCCCGCGCCATGACCGGGCCCGGCGGCGTGGTGCTGGAGAACGATCGCCATCTCGACCGCTTCATGGCCTGGGCGGAAACCTCCCGCTCGCGTGGCGCGCAGGTCTGGATGCAGATCAACCATCCCGGCCGCCAGATGCCGGCGGGCCTAGGCCAGGAAACGCTGGCGCCTTCCGCGATCGCGCTCGATCTCGGCGCGCAGTCGAAGCACTTCCCGGTGCCGCGCGCCATGACGGCCGATGACATCGCCGAGTTCGAGCGCCGCTTCGTCGAGACGGCGCGCCTGGCCGAGCGCGCCGGCTTCACGGGCGTCGAGATCCATGCGGCGCATGGCTATCTCCTCAGCCAGTTCCTCTCGCCGCTGTCGAACCGTCGTGCGGATCAGTGGGGCGGCAGCCTGGAGAACCGCGCGCGCCTGCTCATCGACATCGTCCGCGCGGTTCGCGCCGCCGTTGCGCCGGGCTTTGCCGTCGCGGTCAAACTCAACTCCGCCGATTTCCAGCGCGGCGGCTTCTCGCCCGAGGATGCGAAGGCCGTGGTCGCGATGCTGAACCCGCTCGGGGTCGATCTCGTCGAGCTCTCCGGCGGCAGCTACGAGGCGCCGGCGATGATGGGGGCCTCCCGCGACGCGCGGACACTGGCGCGCGAGGCCTATTTCCTCGACTTCGCCCGCGAGATCGCGGAGGTCGCGTCGATGCCGCTGATGGTCACCGGCGGCATCAGGCGGCGCGAGGTCGCCGAGACGGTGATCGCGAGCGGCGTCGCCATGGCGGGAATCGCGACCGCGCTCGCTATCGCGCCCGATCTGCCCCGGCGCTGGCGAGCCGGCAAGGCCGATGCGCCTGCGCTCCGGCCGATCACCTGGAAGAACAAGCCGCTCGCCTCCTCGGCGCATATGGCGGCCGCGCGCTATCAGCTGGCACGATTGAGCCGCAGGCGTCGCACCGCGCCGAACGTCTCGCCGGCCTGGGCGCTGCTCTGCGCGCAGGTCGAGGGCGCCCGCCGCGCGCGCCAGTATCGCCGCTGGATCGGGCAGCGCAGGGCGGCGGCCTGAGCCGTACTCTTGGCGTTCTCCGTCCCCGGAAAAGCCGTCTCGGGACGGAGAGGCTCAGCGAGCGTCCGGAGCCAGCGCGATGGGCGCGATGGCGAGGATCTCGCAATCGGCCGCGCCGCCGTTCTGCCAGGACTGGACGAGGAAGCGGGCATCCGCGCCGACCGCCATGATCGGATGATGCCAGAGCCCGCGGCGATAGATCATACCCTGCGACGCGGAAAACGAGAAGGCGGCGAGGGTCGAAAGGTCGGGCGCGCCATCCGGGGCGGCCTGGCTGACGACGACGATATGGCCGGCACCGTCGAGCGGCATGATCAACTGGATCGAATTCACATGCCGCTCGAGCATCGCGATCGTGGCAGTCGGTTGCTGCGCCTTCGCTTCGAAGATCGAGGTGACGAAGCTGGAGCCCGGCCGGACGTCGGCAGCGGCATGCGCGTGGATGTCGTGACGACGCGCGGTGCCGTTGTTCGCGGCGCGGCCGGAAGCGCCCGTTTCCACCAGCCAGCCGAAGGGCGCGAAGCTGGCCTGCGTGACCGGAATCACGGGTAGCGAAGGAAGGAGTGCGCTGCCGTCCTTGATCTGATCGTTCGGCGTCATGCCAATCTCTTTCTCCGAAGCATCCGGTCGGCGGGCCTCAAGCCGGCGTCAGGCCGAAGACGGCCTCGGCGCTCTCGCCTGCCTTCAGGGCCGCCTCCCACTTCGCCTCCAGCACCAGCCTTGCCTCGGCATCGGCGATGCGGGTGCGGATCGTCGCGGGCGTCAGGGCGACAAGCCCGTCATCGTCGCCGATCAGGAGGTCGCCGGGCGAGACGATCGTGCCGCCGATCGTCACCGGGCGGTTGATCTCGCCCCGTTCCGCTGAGGACGGGCCGCGCGGCGTCACCGCGCGTGTGAAGACCGAGAAATCCGTCCAGCCGGCGAGCGTTCCGACATCGCGGATCGCCCCGTCGCAAACGAGGCCGACCGCGCCCTTGCGGCGGATGTGACCGCCCAGGATCTCGCCAATCATCGCGCTTTCGGCATGGCCCGCTGCCGCGATGACGAGGACGTCGCCCGGGCCGATGATGTCCATGGCGCGTACGACGGAGCCGAAATCCGGCGCTTCGCAGAAGGCGGTCACAGCGCGTCCGAACAGGCGCGGCTGCCGGCCGGGCGGCATCAGCGGGCGGATCGCCGGATCGATCTGGTTGAGATTGCGGCCGAGATCGACCGCGACCGCGACGGGAATCTCTCGCCAGCGCTCGATTTCGGCGGGGGTCAGGTCGTTCTTCGGGGCGGGGTGGATGGTCACAGGCATGGTGCTGTCCTCATCTTTCGCGATGTGGCGACGCTTTGGTGTCGATCGGAGTTTGCCTCAGCCGCGCGCTCGCGACCCCATCCGGGCTTTCAGGACATTGCCCAGCGCCGTGATGCCGGCGACCAGCCGCTCGTCGGTCTGCGTCGAATAGCTGAGGCGGGCATGGTTGGGCCGCTGGTCCAATGCGAAGAAGGTCGCGCCGGGAACATAGGCCACGCGGGCCTCCGGCAAGGCATGGTCGAGCATGAAGGCGGCGGCATCGAAGCCTTCCGGGAAGGTCAGCCAGGTGAAGAGACCTCCGCTCGCATCCGTGCAGGCGATGTCCTGCGGGAAGCTCTGCCGGATCGTGTCCAGCATCAGGTTCTTCTTGTGGCGATAGGCGCTGCGGATCGTCGCGATATGCGCGTCGATGTCGTATTCCGCGAGGAAGCGCGAGGCGACCGCCATGTTCAGCGTACTCGTCTGCGTATCGGCGGCGAGCTTGAGCAGGCCGAGTTGTTCGATCAGATCGCTCGACGCTACTGCCCAGCCGAGCCTCAAACCCGGCGCCAGAATCTTCGAGAAGCTGCCGAGATAAATCACCCGGCCTTCGGTGTCGAAGCTCTTGATCGGCGGGATGCGCTCGCCCTCGAAGCGGATCTCGCGATAGGGCGAATCCTCGAGGATGATGATGTCATGGGCGTTGGCGATCTCGACCAGCCGCTTGCGCCGCGCCAGGCTCATGGTGACGCCGGTCGGATTGTGGAAGTCCGGCACCGTGTAGATGAACTTGGCGCCGGGATTGGCCTTCAGCGCCGCGTCGAGCGCCTCGACATCCATGCCGTCCTCGTCCATGCCGACCGTGACATAGCGCGGCTCGCAGGGGTTGAAGGCGATCAATGCGCCGAGGAAGGTCGGGTCCTCGACGACGATGATGTCGTCCTTGTCGACCAGCAGCTTGGCGACGAGGTCGAGACCTTGCTGGCCGCCCTGGAGGATCAGCACCTCGTCGGCCGTGCAGGGCACGCCGTCGCGCGTCATCCGCTCGGCGATCTGGCGGCGCAGCAGCGGCATGCCGTTCGAGACGGTGTATTGCAGCGCCTCCTGCCCGCTCTCGGCCAGCGTCTTGCGGAAGACCTCGTCCAGCCCGGCGATCGGGAACAGCGAGGCGTCGGGATAGCCGCCGCCGAAGGAGATCACATTGGGATCGGCGCCCAGCCGCAGGAGCTCGCGGATGGCGGAGGGCTTGACCCGGCTCATCCGGGCGGCGAGGCGATGTGCCATGATCTCGGTCTCCGGCACTCAGGCAGTGACGTGGAGCTCGACGGCGCCTATGCCTTCGAGTTCGAAGCGATAGCTCTCGCTCTCGGTCGGGAAGCGGGTGGTGACGAGGCTGCCGGTCATCACGATCTCGCCCGCGCGCAGGCTCTGCCCCTTCGCCGCCAGCGCATTCGCCAGCCATGCAAGGGGCGCGAAGGGATGGCCGAGAACGTCGCGGCCATGGCCGCGGTCGATCTCCGTTCCATTGCGGCTAACCGTTCCAGAAACGGCATCCAGCGCCGGCCAGTCGCTGCGGAACTGCGACAGCACCACGCCGCCATTCCAGGAATTGTCGGCGACGAGCGAGAGCACGTCGAGCTCGGCATAGTCGGCCGCCCGGTCGTCGACGATCTCGATCGCGGCGCAGACCCCAGCGACATGCGCCGCGATATTTTCCTGCGTCCAGGCCGGGCCGCCGCTGGGAAGATCGCTGGCCATGCGCACCGCGATCTCGAATTCGAGGCCCATGCGGCCGTAGTCGGCGGTCGCGAGGCGCGCGCCCGAATGGTGCAGCCGGTCGGCCAGCACGACGCCGGCGATCGGGTGGCCGATGCCGCACATCGCCTGCATGCGTTGCGAGGTCAGGCCGATCTTGTAGCCGATGGCTGCGCCGCAGCGCGGCTTCAGCAGCGCCACATAGCGTTCCTGCACGGCATAGGAATCGTCGATCGAGGCGATGCCGTTCGCCGCGGCGAAGGGCCGGAATTTTTCCTTGCGATCGTGATCGCCGACGAGCCGAGCGGCCATGGCATCCGTGTCCATCATCCCATCCTCTCCGCCCGGCCCGTTGTCGCCGGGGTGAAATAAGCGATTCCCGAAAACCCTGGTCGGCGCGCTGTGGCAGGATGGATGCTCCGTTCGCGGCCAGCGCTGCACGATGCCGTGCGTCGCCGCGTCGAACAGGAGCTTATCGGCATCCTGCAAACTCACGCTTACGGCGGTCAGACCGTTGCCCCGGCCATGCGCTGCATGCCGCTCAGCACGGCCTTGAGCGAGGCCATGACGATGTTCGGGTCGATGCCGACGCCGTGGACGATCCGGCCGTCCCCGTCCTCCAGCTTCACATAGCAGGCGGCCGTCGCATGGGCGCCGCGGCCGACGGCATGCTCGTGGTAATCGAGCAGCGAGAAGGCGACGCCATAGGTCTTCTGGAGGGCGTCCACGAAGGCGTCGATCGGGCCGTTTCCAATGCCCTCGATGCTGCGGAGAGAGCCATCCCGCTGCTTGAGATCGGCGATCAGCGTCCGCGTATCCTGGCCGGTCGGGAAGGTCTTGTGGGAGATCAGCTCCAGCGGCGCGCCGGACAGGAGATATGTCTTGCCGAACAGGGCCCAGAGGGCGGAGGCGGTCAGTTCCTTGCCGTCGGCATCCATCTGCTCCTGGGCGATCTTCGAAAACTCGACCTGGAGCGGGCGCGGCAGGTCGAGCCCGTGATCGGCCTGCAGGACATAGGCGATGCCGCCCTTGCCCGATTGCGAGTTGATGCGGATTACAGCCTCGTAGTCGCGGCCGACATCCTTGGGGTCGATCGGCAGATAGGGCACCTGGAAGAGCGGATCGTTGCGCTTCTGCTGGGCGTCGAAGCCCTTCTTGATCGCGTCCTGATGCGAGCCCGAGAAGGCCGTGTAGACGAGTTCGCCGACATAGGGGTGGCGCTCATGCACCGGCAATTGCGTGCAGTATTCGGCGACGCTGCGGATTTCGTTGACGTCGCGCAGGTCGAGCGCGGGATCGACGCCCTGCGTGAACAGGTTCAGCGCCATGGTGACGATATCGACATTGCCGGTGCGCTCGCCATTGCCGAAGAGCGTGCCCTCGACGCGGTCGGCGCCGGCCATCAGCGCGAGCTCGGCGGCGGCCACCGCGGTGCCGCGGTCGTTATGCGGATGGATCGAGAGCAGCACGCTGTCGCGGTCCGAGATATGGCGCCCGAACCATTCGAACTGGTCGGCATGGACATTGGGCGTCGCCATCTCGACGGTCGCCGGCAGGTTGAGGATCAGCTTCTTCTGCGGCGTCGGCTTGATCACCGCCTTGACCGCCTCGCAGATCTCCAGCGCGTATTCGAGCTCGGTGCCGGTGAAGCTCTCCGGCGAATATTCGAACGTGAAGTTGGTTTCGGGGGCCTGCTCGGCCAGCGCCTTGATCTGAGTGGCGGCATCGACCGCGATCTTGATGATGCCCGCCCGGTCGGAACGGAAGACGACGTCGCGCTGCAGCGTCGAGGTCGAGTTGTAGAAGTGCAGGATGACGTTCCTCGCGCCCTTCACCGCCTCGAAGGTGCGCTCGATCAGCTCGGGCCGGCACTGGGTCAGGACCTGGATCGCGACGTCGTCGGGAATGGCGTTCCCGTCGATGATCGAGCGCACGAAGTCGAAATCGGTCTGCGACGCCGCGGGGAAGGCGACCTCGATCTCCTTGAAGCCCATCTTCACCAGCAGGTTGAACATCCGGTTCTTGCGCTCGACGCCCATCGGCTCGATCAACGCCTGATTGCCGTCACGCAGGTCGACAGAGCACCAGATCGGCGCCTTGGTCAGCACCTGCGAGGGCCATTTGCGGTCCGGCAGGTTGACCGGCGCATAGGCGCGATACTTGGAGATCGGCATCGTCGACATACTGGAGTCCTTGCGGTGAAAGCGCCCATTGCCGGAGGCTTCAGGATGCAACATTTGCTATAGCCGCCAAGGCACGCTGCCGTCGAGCAAAGGGTGCAGGGGCCGCGGCGGTCGCGATCCCGGACAGCCCCGGCGATCTCCGTTTGAGATTGCCTCCAAAACGAGCAAGAACATTTTCGAGCGCGGTGGATACCGATTCACACGGCGAAAAAGCGATAAGACAGTGATCCGGTTCGTTCGGCGTTTCGGGGAAGCGCGAGAACGATCCGGGCCGGGTTCGGTGGGGTGGATATGTTCCTGAGCGTGTTCGACGTCTTCAAGATCGGCATCGGTCCCTCGTCCTCGCATACGATGGGGCCGATGACGGCCGCCGGACATTTCCTGGAGCTGCTGCGCCAGGCTCCGACGCGCGACCGGGCCGCGGCCGTGAAGGCCACGCTCTACGGCTCGCTCGCCTTTACCGGGAAGGGCCATGCCACCGATCGCGCCGTGGCGCTCGGCCTGCTCGGCTGGATGCCGGCCGCCTTCGATTTCGACGCGGCCGAACGCCAGATCGAGGAACTCGGCCGCAGCCATCTGCTGCGCCATGACGGCCTGCCGCCGCTCGCCTTCGATCCCGCGACGGACATCGTCTTCGACTACGGGCCGCCCTTGCCCGGCCATGCCAACGGCCTGGTCTTCTCCGCGCGTGATTCCGCGGGAGCGGAACTGCTCTCCGAGACCTATTATTCGATCGGCGGCGGTTTCGTGGTAACGGCGCAGGAGCGCGACGCCCCGGCGGCCACCACGGCGGCGGCCTCCTGGCCCTATCCGTTCGCGACTGCGGCGACGATGCTGCGCATGGCCGCAGACAGCGGGCTGTCGATCGCGCAGATGAAGCGCGCCAACGAGATCCATCTCCGCTCGGCGGAAGAGGTCGACAACGGCCTCGACCGCCTCTGGTCGGTGATGAACGGCTGCATCGAGCGCGGCCTGAGCCAGGAGGGCGAACTGCCCGGCGGCTTGCGCGTGCGACGCAGGGCAGCGCGCATCCACCGGCAGCTTGTCGCCGAGAAGCTGGCCAATCGCTCGCAGCCGCACGCCACCACGGACTGGCTCAGCGTCTATGCGATGGCGGTCAACGAGGAGAACGCGGCCGGCGGCCGGGTGGTGACCTCGCCGACCAACGGTGCGGCCGGCGTCGTGCCGGCGGTGCTGCGCTATTATCTCGACCATTGCATCGGCGCGGAGCCCGAGAAGGTCGCCGATTTCCTGCTGACGGCTGCGGCGATCGGCGGCCTCATCAAGCATAACGCCTCGATCTCCGGGGCCGAGGCCGGTTGCCAGGGCGAGGTCGGCTCCGCTGCCGCGATGGCCGCGGCAGGGCTTTGTGCCGTGCTCGGCGGCTCGCCCGCCCAGATCGAGAACGCCGCCGAGATCGCGCTCGAGCACCATCTCGGCATGACCTGCGATCCCGCGGCGGGCCTGGTCCAGGTGCCCTGCATCGAGCGCAACGGCATCGGCGCGATCAAGGCGGTCGCGGCGGCGTCGCTGGCGCTGCGCGGCGACGGTTCGCATTTCATGCCGTTGGACAATTGCATCGAGGCGATGCGCCAGACCGGCGAGGCCATGAACGAGCGCTTCAAGGAAACCAGCCTCGGGGGGCTGGCGGTCAACCTGCCGGAATGCTGAGCCCGTCTCCCAATTTTGCATGATGAGCCGGGCGGGCACCCGATAGGGTGGACGCACAGCCCATAAGGATCGGATCGATGATCGTGGATGACTTCCGTTCGGATACGGTGACGCGCCCCGGCGAGGGCATGCGCGCCGCCATGGCCGCGGCGGAGGTGGGCGACGCCGTCTACGACGATTGCCCGACGACGAAGCGGCTGGAGGCGATGACCGCCGAGCGGCTCGGCAAGGAAGCGGCCCTGTTCTTCCCCACCGGCACGCAGGCAAATCTCGCCGGCCTGATGGCTCATTGCGGCCGGGGCGAGGAATATATCGTCGGCCAGATGGCTCATACCTATCGGCTGGAGGGTGGCGGCGCGGCCGTGCTGGGCTCGATCCAGCCGCAGCCCTTGCCGAATGAGGCGGACGGCACGATCGCGCTCGATGCCATCGCCAGCGCGATCAAGCCGAACGACTTCCATTTCGCGATGACGCGGCTCCTGGCGCTGGAGAACACCTTCAACGGTCTGGTTCTGCCCGATGCCTATCTGGAAGCGGCGACCGGGCTCGCCCGCTCGCGCGGCCTTGCGACCCATCTCGACGGCGCCCGCCTGATGAACGCTGCCGCCGCGAGCAACCGCGATGCGGCCTGGATCGCCGGGCAGTTCGACACCGTCTCGCTGTGCCTGTCCAAGGGACTTGGCGCGCCGATCGGCTCCATCCTTGCCGGGCCGAAGGATTTCATCGAGAAGGCCCGCCGCATCCGCAAGATGCTCGGCGGTGGCATGCGCCAGACCGGCGTGATCGCGGCGGCGGCGATCTACGCGCTGGAGCATAACGTCGGCCGGCTCGGCGAGGACCATCGCCGCGCCGCCGCACTGGCGGAGGTGCTGGCACGCTATCCGGAGCTCGGCGCCGGGCCGGCCCGCACCAACATGGTGTTCATGTCGCCGAAGGCTGTCGACACCGGGGCCTTCGCGACCTTCCTGCGCGAGCGTGGCATCGCCGTCAGCGGGCGCTACGGCACGTTGCGCTGGGTCACCCATCTCGACCTGGACGACGCCTCCGTCGCGCGTGTCGCCGAAGCCTGCGAAGTATTCTTCGATCGGCAGAAGGCTTCTGCCGGTTCGAGGGCGCGAGCCTGAGGGGCGGCGAGGATCAGGCTTCCATTCCCATGACGGTCGTGCCGATCACGCTGCTCATGGGATAGACGGCGATCTCCGCCGTCTCAGTCGAATTCCTTGCGGAACTTCTCGCTCACGGTCGCTTCCGAACGGAAGCGTCCGATCGAGAATGGTCCCAGCGGCGTCGGCGTGGCACCGTCGACGATCATTTCGCTGAGGCAGAGGCCGACGCCGGGGCCGATCTGGAAGCCGTGGCCACAGAAGCCGAAAGCGTGGAACAGGCCGGGCGTCGTCTCGCTGGGCCCGATCACCGGGATCATGTCCGGGAGATAGGCCTCGATACCCGACCAGACCCGGATGACGTGGCACTGGGCGAGCAGCGGCGCAACGCGCGCCAGCGCCCGCATCGCCGCGAGCGTCTTGGCCGGAGGGACAGGCGCCCTGTTCGCCTGCGGATCGGCCGCCGTGCGCGGATAGCCGGCGAGGATGATGTTGCCGCGCGGGATCTGGCGGAAGATCACCGAGCCGTCGATGGCCTGCACCGAGGGTTCGATCCGGTAGGGAAATGGCTCGGTCACGAATTGCGGCGGCCCGGCCGGGAAGACGGGCGCGGTCTCGCCGAAGCGCTCCGCGATCTCCAGCGCCCACGCGCCGGCGCTGTTGACCAGCGCGCCGCAATGCAGCCTGCCGCCATCGGCAAGGGTCAGCGCAAAGCCGTCGCCTGAGCGCTCGACCGCGGTGACGCCGGCATTCTCGCGGATTTCGACGCCAAGTCTTGCCGCGGCGCGCGCCACCGTAGGCGTGGCGAGGCGGGGGTTGGCGGTGGCGTCGCGCGCCGAGTAGGTCGCGGCGACGGCGCGTTCGCTCAGCCAGGGCCAGCGTCGCTTGAGCTCGGCAGGGCCGACGCGCTCGATGGCAAGACCATGGGATTCGGAGACTTTGGCGTAGCCTTCGAGCTTGACGTGCTCTTCCTCGTCATAGGCGAGGTAGAGATGCCCGGTCTGCTCGAACTCGCAATCCTCGCCGATCAGCGCGTCGAAATCCTCCCAAAGTGCCTGGGAGCGCAGTGAGAGGGGATACTGGCCGGGAAAGCGCCCCTGCAGGCGCAGGTTTCCGAAATTGACGCCGCTCGACTGCGCGCCGACGACGCCTTTTTCCAGCAAGGTCACGCGTTGGCCGCGCCGGGCGAGGAAGAAGGCCGTCCAGGCGCCGATCAGGCCGCCGCCGACGATCGCGACATCCGTCGTGCGCCCGCTCATGCCGTGCTCCCGGCCGCGGCGAGCGCGATCGGCTTGACGGGCGCTTGGCCGCGCAGCCTTCCCGCCGCTGCACCGTCGCCGCCGATCTCGGCAGCGACGATTTCCTGCAGGGCGGGGCCGCAGACGCGGCCCTGGCAGCGGCCCATGCCGCAGCGTGTCATCGCCTTGACCCGGTTGACCTCGACCGGGCCGAGATCCTTCGCCATCGCGGCGCGGACCTCGCCGATCGTGATCTTCTCGCAGCGGCAGAGCGTCACCGAATCGGGCAAGGCGGCGATCTGGGCCTTCGGCCAGGCGAAGGCGCGGGCAAGACCGCGCTGAAAATCACGCAGGCGCCCGACGTCGCGGGCCAGTGTCCGGGTGACCGCGATATCCTGCCCATGCCCGAGATCGGCCAGGATGGCCTGGGCGGCGAGCGCGCCGCTGGCTTCGGCGGCATCGGCGCCGCCGATCCGGACGCCGTCGCCGGCAAGGTAGAGCCCCGGCCGCGCCCGGCCCATGCTGTCGATCGCCGGCAGGAACAGCCGGAAATCGGGATCATAGGCGAAGGAGGCCCCGGCGAGATCGGCGAGCTGCGTCTCCGGCTTCAGACCATAGCCGAGCGCGACCGCGTCGCAGGCGAAGCGGCGCTCGCGACCCTGGGCATCGCGCAGCACAAGCGCCTCGACACGGCTTTCACCCTCGATGGCGATCGGCATCACGCCGTGCAGCAGCGGAATTCCCGCGCGCAGCGCGGCGCCCATGTACCAGAGACCGCGAACGAGCGTGCGCGGCGCCCGCAGCAGGCCCGGAAGCGCCGCGATCTTGGCCGAAAACGGCGTCGTGTCGGCGATCACGGCGATCTCGGCGCCCATCTCGCGATATTGCTTGGCCGCCAGCGTCAGCAGCGGAGAGGAGCCCAGAAACGCGACGCGGTTCCCGATCAGGCAGCCCTGGTCCTTCAGCGCGACCTGCGCGCCGCCGAGCGTGAACACGCCGGGCAGGGTCCAGCCGGGCAAGGGTGCGATGCGGTCCATGGCGCCGCTGGCGATCAACAGCCTGTCGAAGGGCTGGGTTTCGGCTTGTCCGTCGCGCAGCAGGTGCAGCGTGCTGCCGTCGATCGCCCAGACCAGAGTCTGCGGGCGATAGTCGAGGCGCGGCAGCAGGGTTTCGAAGCGGCGATGCAGGGCGGTGTATTTTTCCGCCTCCGAGCCCATCAGCCTGTTCATGTCGAGAGCGAGGTCGCTTGCCGGCCGGCGATAGCCCTGGCCGCCGGCGCGCGCGCCTTCGTCGATCAGGATCGGCTTCAGCCCTTTCGCGCAGAGCATCTCGGCGGCGGCGATGCCCGCCGGGCCGGCGCCGATGATGACGATCTCAGCCATGGCCGGGAGCCTGCGGCTGCGGCTCGGCGAAGAGCTCCATCCCGTCGGCGACGGGGGTCGTGCAGGCCCTGATCCGGCCGCCTTCGGCGCTCCAGACCCAGCAATCCTGGCAGGCGCCCATCAGGCAGAAGCCTGCACGGGGCTCGCCGCCGAATTCGAGGCGGCGGACCAGAACACCGCTTTCGAGCAGCGCCGCGAGCACGCTGTCGCCGGCTGTCGCATGGATGGTCGCGCCGTCGAAACGGAGCGTCGCCGGCCGGCCGGTCCGGGCGGCGACACGGCGGAACTGGGCTCGCGGCGGCTCCATGTCAATCTCGAGTTTTATTTCAATGCGATAAGTCTTTTTGAATATTGATAAATCGCAAGCCGGCTTGTCAAGCGCCCGAGAAGCGCGCCGATCAGACCCGCGAGACGGCGTGGGCTGCGGCGATGACGAGGGACGAGAAGCGCTGGACCACCTCGGCATGGCTGTAGCGCGAGGTCGAGGTCGCGATGTTGACGGCGGCCTCCGGCCGGCCGTGATGGTCGACCACGGCGGCCGCGATCGAGGCGTCGCCGATATAGACCTCCTCGAAGGCGGTGGCGTAGCCCTGCGCCGCCGATTGGCGCAGCTTCTGGCGCAGCGCCTCGCGCTGCCAGGTCGTCGAGGGCGTATGGGCCTTGAGGTCGGAGGCGTCGATGATCGCCATCGCCTCGTCTTCGGGCAGGCGCGACAGCATGGCGATGCCCGGCGCGGTGGCGTAGGCCGGCATGCGCGTGCCGATGATGACGTCGGTATTCAGCACGTGGCGGCTCAGGAAGCGCGAGACGAAGATGATCTCCGCGCCTTCCCGCACGGTGAGATTGACCGTCTCCTCCGTCTCCTTGCTGAGATGCATCAGGTAGGGCATCGCCCGGTCGAGCAGGCGGCTGCTGCGCACGAAGTGGTAGCCGAGATCGAGCGTCTTCGCGGTCAGTTCGAAGCGCTTGGTCTGCGCGTCCTTGTGCAGATAGCCGAGCTTGGCGAGCGTATGGGTGAAGCGCTGCGCGGCGCTCACGTCCATGCCGGTCTCGGATGCGACTTGCGAGAGGCTGAGCGTCTGATGCTGGCGCCCGAAGGCGGACAGCACCCGGAATGCCTTCTCCACGGAATTGACCATCAGCACGTCGTCCTTGCGCCCCGGCTGCTCGGCGGCAAGCGCGGCGCTTTTGCGGCCGTTCCGTGGGGTTTCGGACATCGTCATCGCGGTCTGTCTCCTCGCTCGATCAATGGCCGCGCCCGGCTGCCTTGACAAGCTGCGCCATTCGGGCAGAATAATCAATAGAGTTTATTGCATCGTAATAAAAACCAATCGGAGAGCGGTATGACGGATTCTGTTCTGATCGAGGTGCGTGGCGCGATCGGCATCATCACGCTCAACCGTCCGCAGATCCTCAACGCCTGGAACGCGCCGATGCGCGAGCGCCTGGTCGCCTGCTTCGACGAGCTGGAGGCCAACGAGGCGGTGCGCGCCATCATCCTGACCGGCGCCGGCGACCGCGCCTTCGGGGCAGGGCAGGACCTCAACGAGACCAAGACCTTCGATCCCGACCGGGCGGAATTGTGGATGGGCGAGTGGGAGCGCCTCTACGACCGCATGCGCTCGCTCTCGAAGCCTTTGATCGCGGCGCTGAACGGCGTCGCGGCGGGTTCGGCCTTCCAGGTCGCGCTGCTCTGCGACCTGCGCATCGGCCATGACGGCGTCACCATGGGCCAGCCGGAGATCAATTCCGGCATCGCCTCGGTGACCGGCCCCTGGATCATGAAGGAGATGCTCGGCATCGCGCGGACGATCGACCTCACGTTGACGGGGCGGATGATGGATGCCGACGAGTGCTTCCGCATCGGCCTGATCAACCGGATCGTGCCGAAGGAGAAGGTCATGGAGGCCGCGCTCGCCCTGGCCCAGGACCTGGCGGAGAAGCCGCCGGTCGCCATGAGGCTGAACAAGGCCCGCTTCCGCGAGGTGACCGAGGAGAGCTTCCGCGAATGCCTGGTCGCCGGCATCCGCAACCAGCGCGAGGCCTACGCCACCGGCGAGCCGGCTCGCATGATGGAGGCGTTCCTCGCCAAGCGCGCCGCGCGCAAGAGCGCCTGACGTCTAAGAAAGCCCAGCGCCCATGGGTGCTGGGCGCCGACGATCCGATCACCCATGGGGAAATGCGGAAAACCGCTTGAAAGGGGAGAAGACGATGACGAACCTGACCACGAAGCCGACCCGGCGCAGCCTGCTGCAACTCGCGGGCGGCGTCGCTGCCGGCGCGGTTGCCGCGCCCTACCTGACGGGCACGGCGCGCGCCGCGACCCAGATCACGGTCGCCGATCCCGGCGGCCCCTTCGGACCGGCCTTCCGCAAGGCCTTTTACGATCCCTTCGAGAAGGCGACCGGCAACAAGGTCGTCAATGTCGCCCGCGAGGCCGAGCCGACCGCGCAGTTCAAGGCGATGGTCGAGACCAAGTCCTATACCTGGGACGTCTGCACGCTGACCTTGTCGGCCCGCGACATCCTCAAGGCGCAGGGCCTGCTCGACCCGATCGGCTTCGCCCATGCCGATGTGCCGAAGCTGATGCCGCAGGCGATCTCGCCCGAGTTCATGGGCACCGACGTCTATTCGACGATCTTCGCCTACCGGACCGACAAGGTGAAGAACGCGCCCGCGAGCTGGACCGACTTCTTCAATGTCGAGAAGTTCCCGGGCCGTCGCTCGATGCGCAAGAACCCGATCGACAGCCTCGAGCAGGCCCTGCTCGCCGACGGCGTGCCGCTCGACAAGCTCTACCCGCTCGACATCGACCGCGCCTTCAAGGTGCTCGACAAGATCAAGCCGCATATCGCGGTCTGGTGGACCGGCGGCGCCCAGTCGACGCAGCTCCTGCAGAGCGGCGAAGTCGACATGACCACAGGCTGGAACGCCCGCCTGCAGGCGGCGATCGACGGCGGCGCTCCGGCCAAGATCATCTGGAACCAGGGCCTCTATTCGATCGAGGGCTGGGGCCTGCCGAAGGGCGGTCCGAAGGCCGATGTCGCCCGCCAGTTCATCCGCTTCTGCTCGGATCCGAAGGCCCAGGCCGTCTTTACCGAGGCACTCGCCTATGGCCCGACCAATCTCGACGCCTATCAGACGATCCCCGCCGAGCGAGCCAAGCTGCTGCCGACCTCACCGGAGAACCTGAAGCAGATGGCGATCGCCAACGAAGACTGGTGGAGCGCCAACCGCGCCAAGGTCACCGAGCGCTTCAACGCCTGGCTGCTGACCTGAGCCGATGGCGACGCGTGCCGGCATGATCGTGACCGAACCGAAACCGGCGAAGCTTGCCGTCGAGGGCAAGCTCGTCATCGAAGGACTTTGCAAGCGCTATGGTGCGACCACGGCGCTCGAGCCGAGCTCGCTCACCGTCGCCGAAGGCGAGTTCCTCACCTTGCTGGGGCCCTCGGGCTCCGGCAAGACCACGCTGCTCCAGCTCATCTGCGGCCTGGTCGAGGCCAGCGAGGGCAGGGTGGTCATCGATGGCCGGGACCAATCGGCCATGCCGGTGCATCAGCGCGATATCGGTCTCGTCTTCCAGCACTATGCGCTGTTTCCCCATCTCACGGTGGCGGAGAACATCGCCTTTCCGCTCAAGATGCGCGGCCGCCCGGGCGCCGAGATCGCCAAGCGTGTCGCGCAGACCCTGGACATGGTCCATCTCGGGCATCTCGCCGGGCGCTTCCCGCGCGAGTTGTCCGGTGGCCAGCAGCAGCGCGTCGCGCTGGCGCGCTGCTTCGTCTACCAGCCCTCGATCATCCTGATGGACGAGCCGCTTGGTGCCCTCGACAAGAAGCTGCGCGAGCACATGCAGATCGAGATCAAGCGGCTGCATCGCGAGAGCGGCGCCACGATCGTCTACGTGACGCATGACCAGGAGGAGGCGCTCGCGATGTCCGACCGCATCTGCCTGATGAACCACGCGAAGATCGAGCAGCTCGGCACGCCGCGGGAGATCTATGAGCGCCCGCGCACGGCCTTCGCCGCCGATTTCATCGGCATCTCCAACATCTTCCGCGGTCACTGGGACGGCAACGGCTCGCTCGAGACCGCGCATGGCCGCTTCGCCCTGCCGTACGGATCGCATTGCGAAAGCCGGGATGCCGCGCTGGTGATCCGGCCCGAGAACCTGCGCCTCGGCGCGCAGGAGGGCAACGCCGTCAACGGGCGCGTCAGCGAGATCGTCTATGCCGGCTCCGAGACCCGGGTCATCGCCGTGCTTGCCGATGGCGGCCAGCTCGTGCTGCGCCTTGGCCCCGACGACGCCGTGCCCGCCATCGACGAGGCCATCGTCGCCGGCTGGCCGCGCGACAAGGCGGTGCTGGTCGCATGAGCGCCGTCAGCATCGGCCGTGCGCCGGCGCGCACGAACAGGTTGCGCCCCAACGCGCTGTGGCTGGCGGTGCCCGGCCTGATCTTCCTTGCGGTCTTCTTCGTTTGGCCGGTGGCGCAGCTCCTGGGCCTGAGCGTCGTCGATCCGGATAACGGGGCCTTCTCGGCGAGTTCCTACCAGCGCATCGCCGCGACCGACGTCTATCTGCGCGTGCTCGGCATCACCTTCCGCATCGCCGGCTGGACGGCGTTCTGGTCGCTGCTGGTCGGCTACCCGCTGGCCTATTGGCTGGCGCGCCTACCGGATCTGTTCCGCGGCCGGATGCTGCTCTTCGTCATGGTGCCGTTCTGGACGAGCTATCTCGTCAAGACCTTCGCCTGGATGCTGATCCTCGGCCGCAGCGGCGTGATCAATTCCCTGCTGACCGGCGCGCATGTCGTCGACCAGCCGCTCTCGTTGATCAACAACCAGTTCGGCGTCATGGTCGGCATGGTCCATGCGATGGTGCCGCTGGCGGTGATGACCATGCTGCCGGTGATGACCGGCATCGACCGACGGCTCGTCCAGGCGGCGCAGACGCTGGGCGCAGCGCCGGCGCGCGCCTTCTGGCTGGTCTATTTCAAGCTCTCGCTGCCCGGCGTCGCGGCGGCGGGGCTGCTCGTCTTCATCTCCTCGCTCGGCTTCTTCATCGTGCCGGCCTTCCTCGGCGGGCGGCAGGAGACCATGCTGGCGCAGCTCATCATCACGCAGGTGCAGGAGCTGCTGAACTGGTCCTTTGCCGGCGCGCTCTCCGCGATGATGCTGTTGGCGGCGCTGGTTTCCTGCGTGATCTATGATCGCCTGTTCGGGCTGTCGACCATCGCCGGGGGCTCGGCCCAGGTCGGCACCGGCCGGATCCGCGATCTCGGGCTGGCGATCCTTTCCGCCGTCGCGGCGCTGGCCGCGCGGCTGGGTGCGGTCGCCCAGGCCCTGCTCGGCAAGCGCCTCTGCGCGCTGCTGCTGCCCGGCTTCTGCTGGCTCGTCATCGCTTTCCTGGTGCTGCCGACGCTGCTCGTCATCCCGCTCGCCTTCACCTCCTCGCAATTCCTGGAGTTCCCGCCGCCGGGCTACGGGCTGAGCTGGTTCCGCACCTATTTCGAATCGCCGCTCTGGATCCAGGCGACGATCCGCTCCTTCGCGGTCGCCTTCGTCACCGCCTTTGCGGCGACGGCGATCGGCGGCTTCGCGGCGCTGGCGCTGGCGAACAGCCGCACCCGCTGGGCCGGTCTGATCTTCGCCTTCTTCCTCGCGCCGATGATCGTACCGCGCATCGTCATCGCGGTCGGGCTGTTCTATCTCTTCGCCCGGCTCGGCCTGATCGCGACCGATCTCGGCCTCGTCATCGGCCATACCGTGCTGGCGATCCCGTTCACGCTGGTCACCATCGCCGCCGTGCTGAAGACCTACGACCAGCGCCTCGACCAGGCGGCGGCGACGCTCGGCGCCAACCGGGTGCGGACGCTGACAGGCGTCACCATCCCGCTCGTCAAGGGCGGCCTCGTCGCCGCCTTCCTCTTCGCCTTCATCACCTCCTTCGACGAGCTGACCATTGCGATCTTCGTCTCGGGCGGCATCAAGACGACGCTCCCGAAGCAGATGTGGGACGACATGATCCTGCAGCTCAACCCGACGCTCGCGGCGGTCTCGGTCGTCGTCTTCATCGTGGTGACGGCGATGCTGCTCGTCGCGGAACGTTTCCGCTCCTCTTCCCGACTCGACTGAACCGACGACGATGACCTCCTTCGACGACGCTGGCTTCGTGAGCCTTCTGACAACATGCGCTGCGAGCGAACCGGAGCGCGTCTATGCGCGCTTCTGCGGCGAGCCCGTGACCTATGCCGAGATCGAGCGGCGTTCGGCCGCTTTCGCGGCGCATCTGAGGACACGCGGCATCGTCGCCGGCGACCGGGTCGCCGTGATGATGCGCAATTCGATCGCGACCATCGCGGTAGTCTTCGGGCTCGCTCGGGCGGGTGTCGCCTGGGTGCCGGTCAACGCGCAGCAGCGCGGCGAGGGGCTGCGCTACCTGCTCACCCATTCGCAGCCGCGCCTCGTCGTGGCCGATGCGGAGCTTGCGCCGCAGATCGCCGAGGCGATGGGACAGGGGGCGGAGCTGCCGCTGCTAGCCCATGCGCCGGGCGGAGAGCTCGACGCGATCCTGTCAGGCAGGGAGCTCTTTTCAGAACCGGCTCCGTCGCCAGATGCCGCCTTCGCGATCATGTACACCTCCGGCACGACCGGGCGGCCGAAGGGCGTGATCGTCTCGCACCGCATGCTGCGGCTGGCGGCCGAAAGCGTCGCGCTGCTCTCGGACGCCAAACCGGATGACGTCTTCTTCGTCTGGGAGCCGCTCTACCATATCGGCGGCGCCCAGCTTCTACCCCTGCCGATGCTGCGCGGCATCACGCTCGCCATGGTCGAGCGCTTCAGCGCCAGCCGCTTCTGGGACCAGGTCCGGGCGGAGGGCGCGAGCCATATCCATTATCTCGGCGGCATCCTGCAGATATTGCTGAAGCAGCCGCCGTCGTCGCGCGACCGCGAGCACGGCGTGCGCATCGCCTGGGGGGGCGGTTGCCCGGCCGACATCTGGCCGGCGTTCCGAGACCGCTTCGGCATCGATATCCGCGAATGCTACGGCATGACGGAAGCGTCCAGCCTGACGACCTGCAACGTGACCGGCGTCGTCGGCTCGGTTGGGACGCCGATGCCGTGGTTCACGGTGAAGCTGAGGGATAGTGAGGGCAGGGCGGTGGCCACGGGCGCCCGCGGCGAGATCGTCATCGAGACCAGCATCCCCGGCGCGATCTTCCCCGGCTATCTCGACAATCCCGAGGCGACGGCGAAGGCGCTGCGCCCGGACGGCTTCCACACCGGCGATCTCGGCTCGTTCGACGCCGACGGCAATCTCTACTTTCACGGCCGCATGACCGACAGCGTGCGCTGCCGCGGCGAGAACGTCTCCGCCTGGGAGGTCGAGCATGTCGCGGCCGAGCATGAGGCGATCGAAGATTGCGCCATGATCGGCGTCGCGGCCGATGTCGGCGAGCAGGACATCAAGCTCTTCGTCAAGCCGCGCGACGGCGCCGTCATCGACCCGCAGGCCTTGTCCGGCTGGCTCGGCCAGCGCCTCGCGCCCTACCAGAACCCGCGCTACATCGCCGTCGTCGATGAGTTCGAACGCACGGCGAGCCAGCGCATCATGAAGCACAAGCTCTCGCCCCGGCTCGACGATTGCTGGGATCGCGCGGCGATGGCGATGGGGCGCTGACATGGCCGGCTGCGATATCCTGGTTTCCGGAACAGGCGGCTTTGCCGCGCGCATCGTCTTCGACATCGCCGCGACGGCGGAGGAGCCGGTCGCGGTCGTCATCGCCGGGCGCAACCGCGAGCGGCTGAACTGGCTGCGTACCGCGGCCAATGCCCGTGCGGCGCTGTTCGGCAGGAAGGCGCGCTTCACCACCCATGCGGTCGATCTGCTCGCCCCGAACGCATCGGACGAGATGCTCGCCGCGACCAGCCCGCGCATCGTCGTGCAGGCGGCCTCGATCCAGACCTCGCAGGTCATCGCCCAGAGCGGCAATGCCTGGACCCAGCTCGTCGCCGAAGGCGGCCTGAGCGCCACGGCGGTTTTCCAGGCGCTGCTCTCCTCGCGCGTCGCGGCGGCGATCACGCGCGCCGGTCAACCGGTGACGCTGATCAATTGCGGCTTTCCGGACGTGGTCAACGGCATGATCAAGGCGATGGGCCATGACGTCGCCTGCGGCATGGGCAATGTCGCGATCCTGTCCAACGTCTTCGCGGGCTCGGCCGCCACGCCTCCGGGCGCCGAGGTCAAGGTCCTCGCCCATTATCAGAATCTCGCAGCCTGGCGCCGCCGGCCGGAGGAGCGGGGCGGGCGGGCGCCGCGGGTCTGGCTCGACGGCGCCGAGATCGCGGATGTCTATGCGCGTTTCGCCGATATCCAGCTCACGCCCGAGCCTGTGATCGAGATCTCGGGAGCGAGCGGCGTCCCCATGCTGCTCGCCATGGCCGCCGGCCGTGACTGGTATGGCCATGTGCCGGGGCCGAACGGCCTGCCCGGCGGCTACCCAGTCCGGCTGACGACGGACGGAACTCTCATGCTGGACCTGCCGGTCGGATTGGCACAAAGCGAGGCGGTCGCCTGGAATGCCTCCTTCGAGGCACAGAACGGGCTTGTCGTTTCAGCCGAGGGCCAGGCCGGTTTCACCGGCATTCTGGGCGCTCGGCTCGGCGAGCATGTTCCCGCTCTGCGCGACGGCTTCGCGGTCCGGGAGCTGGAAGCGGTCTGCGAGGAGCTGCTGCGCCTGCGCGATGCGCTGATGCAGCAGGCATGAGCAGCTAGACGTTTGCTAGGCGGCACCGGCTGCGCAGGGGTTCGGCGTATGCTTTGCCTGCATGATCGACCAAAGCAGTTCGCTGGGCGACGCTCTTGCCCCGGCAATTCCGGATCGGCCAACATCGGGCCAGCCATGGCTGCGGCCCGGGCAGGCGATCCAGAGAGCGGGCGAGAGGCGAGGGCGGATGAGCGGACTTTTGATCACGGGCGGTCGCGTCGTCGATCCCGAAACGGGCCATGACGGCATCGCCGATGTCGCGATCGCCGATGGAAAGATTGCCGCGATCGGCTCCGGCCTTGGCGATGCCGAGCGTGTCATCGATGCGCGGGGGCTGATCGTCGCGCCGGGCTTCATCGACCTTCATGCCCATGGCCAGTCGATTCCCGCCGACCGGATGCAGGCTTTCGACGGCGTCACCACGACGCTGGACCTGGAAGCCGGGGTGCTTCCCGTCGCCTCCTGGTATCGCCGGCAGGCGGAGCAGGGCCGCATCCTGAACTACGGCGCCGCGACGAACTGGGCTTTCGCACGGATCGGCGCGATGATCGGGATCAACGAGGAATCGTCGCTCGAAGCGTTCGGGCGGGCGATGCGCGATCCGCGCTGGATGGACAACATCTCCTCGCCCGCCGAGCAGCAGAACATTCTCGACCGCATCGCGGCCGGGCTCGACGAGGGCGGCATCGGCATCGGCATCCTCAACGCCTATGCACCGGGTGCCGGTGTGCAGGAACTGACGGCATTGTGCCAACTCGCGGCCGAGCGCGGCGTGCCGACCTTCACCCATATCGCCTATATGGCGAATACCGATCCGAAGAGCGCGGCGGAGGCCTATATCCGCCTCATCGGCTATGCCGGCGCGACCGGCGCGCATATGCATATCTGCCACTTCAACAGCTCCAGCAAGACGGATGTCGAGCGCTGTGCGCGGCTGATCAGGACGGCGCAGGAGCAGGGCCTGCCGATCACCGTCGAAGCCTATCCTTATGGTACCGGCTCGACCGTGATCGCCGCGGCGTTCTTCAGCGATCCGGATTTCGAAAGCCGCAACGACACGCGCTACCAGCAGATCCAGCTGGTCACCAGCGGGCGCCGGATCCAGGATCGCGAGGACCTGCTGTCGGCGCAATCCGAGGATCCGTCGCAGCTCGTCCTCTGGCATGTGCTCGACACCGAGAACAATGCCCGCCACCGCGACATGCTCGACCTTTCGGTGATGTATCCCGGCGGCGCGATCGCATCGGATGCCATGCCCTGGTCGATGCCGGATGGGTCGACCTATACCGGCGATGCCTGGCCCTTGCCGGAAGAAGCGACGTCGCATCCGCGCTCGTCGGGCACCTTCACCCGCTTCCTGCGCCATTGGGTGCGCGAGCGGCAGGCGATCGGCCTCAGCGAGGGCATCGCGAAATGCACCTTGATCCCGGCCGAAATCCTGGCCGCGAGTACGCCCGCGATGCGCGAGAAGGGTCGGCTGAAGGCTGGCGCCGATGCCGATGTCGTCGTCTTCGACCTGGAGACACTGACCGACCGCGCCGAGTTTTCGGCGATGAACCGCCCGGCCGAAGGCGTCCGGCATCTTGTCGTCAGCGGCGAGCCGGTCATCACCGACGGGCTGATGGACGTCGATGCGCGGCCGGGCCGGCCGGTGCGCCGCCCGTTCGGCGCGGCGGCCTGAGGCCATGCCGGTTCCGATCCTGCTGGTCACCGGCTTTCTCGGGGCCGGCAAGACGACGCTGGTCAACCATATCTTGCAGCAGGCGGACGGCCGCCGCATCGCCGCCGTCGTCAATGATTTCGGCGCCATCAATATCGATGCGGAGCTGATCGCGGGCGCCGAGGACGGGGTCGTCAGCCTCGCCAATGGCTGCATCTGCTGCTCGCTGGAAGGCGATCTGCTGCGGACGCTCGCCAATCTGCTGCGACGAACGCCCCGGCCGGAAGCGATCGTGATCGAGACCAGCGGTGTTGCCGATCCCGAGGACATCATCCGCAACCTGATGGATCCGGTGATCTGGCGCGAAGCCCCGCTGGAGACGGTGCTGTGCGTCGCCGATGCCGCATCGCCGGAGGCGGATCTCGGCGATCCCCTGCTGCTGAGCCAATTGCGAGCTGCCGATCTCGTTGCCCTCAGCAAGGGCGATCTCGTCGACAAGCCGACCTTCGAGGCGCGCCGTCGCGCCCTGTCGCAGATCAATCGCAGGGCCGCCCTTGTCGAGGCGACGGGGGGCGATATCCCGCTCGAGCTGGTCTTTCCGGATGTCGGGATGGCCCGCGAGCGGATTACGCGCCCGAAGAGGCCGAGCATCGACCGTTTCGAGAGCTTCGACTGGACGGCCGCAGAGCCGATTTCGCTTGCCCGTTTCCAGCAGGCGATCGGCCGGATGGCGCCACGGCTCGTCCGCGCGAAAGGGCTTCTCGAGACGGTCGAGAGGCCGGATGGCCGCTATCTCTTTCAGCTCGCGGGCGGGAAGGCCACATTGGCGCCGTTCGATCGGGACGAGTCGGGAAGGCCCGGCACGCGCATCGTCTTCATTGCGGAGATCGGTCAGATCACACAATCTGAGATCGATGAGGCCATGAGCGCGGCAGGACGAAAGAGCGCAGAGGCGTCTTCCGCGAGCCCGGCTGGTCGTCGAGGCTGAGCGATCGGGCAGGGCACCGGCCTATTCGCCCTTCATGCCGGATCGGAGCGCGGTCGATGCTCCGACCGCTACGCCACAGCCTTGCGCCCTCCGAGATAGGCCGCACGGATCTCCTCGTTCGACCAGAGCTGCTCCGGCGTGCCGGCGAGCACGAGCTTGCCGGTTTCCAGGACATAGCCGCGGTCGGCGACCGACAGGCCCATGCGGGCGTTCTGCTCGACCAGCAATACGGTCGTTCCGCGCCGCCGGATCTCGGCGATGATCGCAAAGACCGCCTGGACGATGACGGGGGCAAGGCCGAGCGAGGGCTCGTCGAGGAGCAGGATGCGCGGCTTCGCCATCAGACCGCGCGCGACCGCGACCATCTGCTGCTGGCCGCCCGACAGCGTCCAGCCCAGCGCATCGGCGAAGCGCCGGATATCGGGAAAGAGATCGAACATCTCGTCCGCCTCGCGCCTGATCGCCGCGGTCTTCATGTCGGGCCGGTTCGAGGCGCCGAGCATGATGTTCTCGCGCACGCTCAGGCCCGGAAAGACGCGGCGGCCTTCCGGGACATGGGCGATGCCGCGGCGCACGATCTCTTCTGGCCTCAGGCCGACGATCGACTGCCCGTCGAACAGGATGTCGCCCGAGGCCGGCTTGGCGAGGCCGGATATGGCGCGCAGCGTGGTCGATTTGCCGGCGCCGTTCGAGCCGAGCAGGGTGACGACCTCGCCGGCCTCGACGACGAGCGAGATGCCATCGACGGCTTCGACCTCGCCATAGCGGACGACGAGGGATTTCAGTTCAAGCAGGGACATCGGGCGTCGTTCCCAGATAGGCCGCGATCACGTCGGGATGTTTCAGCACGTCGGCGGAATAGCCGTCCGCGATGCGGCGGCCGAAATTCAGCACTGTGATCTGCTGGGCGACCTCGCTGACCAGCGTCATGTCGTGATCGATGATCAGGATGGTGAGGCCCCGGGCCGAGATGCGCTTGAGCAGGTTGCGCAATTCGACCTTTTCCGAGGAGTTCAGGCCCGCGCCGGGCTCGTCGAGCAGGAGCAGCACAGGGTCTCCGGCGAGCGCGCGCGCGATCTCGACGGCCCTCTGGTGGCCATAGGAGAAATTGGCCACGACCTCGTCGGCGCGTTCCTCCAGGTCGACGAAGGCGAGCGCCGCCCGTGCCCGCGCCATCGCAGCGGTGGCATCGTTGCCGACCGTGCTTCCAGGCCGCTCGGCCCCGACCATGACGTTCTCCAGCGCCGTCATCGAGCGCCAGAGCCGGATGTTCTGGAAGGTGCGGCCGAGGCCGGCCTTGGTGCGGGCATGCGGCGGCAGGTCGGTGACGTCCTGCCCATTGAGCTTGATCGTGCCCGCCGTCGCCCGGTAGAGGCCGGACAGAACGTTCAGAGTCGTGGTCTTGCCGGAGCCGTTCGGGCCGATCAGCGCATGCACGCCGCCGCGCTTGATGGTGAGATCGACCTCGTCGACCGCCTTCAGCCCACCGAAATGCTTGGAGAGCCCGCGCACCTCCATCACGGTCTCGGTGCCTTCGCCGCCGCCCGACAGGGCGAGGGTTGCGGCCTTGCGACCGGGCAGGACGGCGCGCTTGAAGCGGTCAAACTGCCCACGCAGAAAACCCCAGATGCCGTCCGGCATGAACAGCACGATCAGGATCACCGCGGCGCCGTAGATGGCGAGATAGAGACCGGGGATGCTCTTCAGGAAGCGCAGCCATTCCGGGATCAGGATCAGCAGACCCGTGCCGATGACGGCGCCGATCGGCGAGGCGACGCCGCCGAGAAGCACCATGGTCAGGAACACCACGGATTCCGCGAAGGAGAACTGGTCCGGGCTGACATAGGCGAAGCCGCCCGCGAACAGGCCGCCGCCGATGCCGCCCAAGATGGCGGAGAGCGCGAAGGCCGTGACCTTGGTGCGGTAGACGTCGATGCCGGCGACGCCGGCGGCGAGCTCGTTGTCGCGCACGGCCCGCATCGCGCGGCCGAGTTTGGTGTCGCGCAAGCGCCAGACAAGGAAGCCGAGGCCGGCGAGCATGGCGATGCAGAAGGCGAGATAGCTCGATCCGTCGGCGAGGAAGCCCGGGCGCGGGATGGCGCGCACGCCGTCCGGCCCCTTGGTGACCGGGATCCAGTTGATCAGCACGAGCGTGACGATCTGCTGGAAGGAGATCGTGACCATGGCGAGGTAGTGCCCGCCGAGCCGCAGCGTCGAGGCGCCGAGCAGCGCGCCGAAGCCCGCCGCCATGCTGGTGCCGATCGGCAGGCAGACCCAGAAGTTCAGGCCGTATTCGGTCTGGCCGATGCCGACCGCATAGGCGCCGAGCCCGAAGAAGGCGGCCTGCGCCAGATTGATCTGGCCGCACAGGCCCAGAACGATGGTCAGCCCGAGGACGGCGATGGCATAGGTCGTCGCCTGCAGCGAGATGTTGAGGATGTAGCCGGTCTTCGGCACCGCGACGGCCAGCACCATCGCGGCCAGCACGAGCAGGACGAAGGCCGGGACGCCCCAGCGCAGGCGCGGCCGGACATCCCCGGCGGCGGAGGTTTCGGTCGTGCTCATGCTTTTTCCGCCACGCGCTCGCCGAAGATGCCCTGCGGCCGGAAGATCAGGAAGGCGATCAGCACCAGGAAGGCGAAGCCGTCCTTGTAGGGCACCGAGATGTAGGCCGCGCCGAAGGTTTCGATGACGCCGAGCGCGAGGCCGCCGATGATCGCGCCGGTGACGTCGCCGAAGCCGCCGATGATCGTCGCCGCGAAGGCCTTCAGCGCGATGGTCGCGCCCATGCCGATCGAGACGAAGAGCACTGGCGCGACCAGGATGCCGGCAATGCCGCCGATCACCGCGGAATAGACGAAGGTGATCATGATCATCACCGCGACGGGAATGCCGAGCAGCGAGGCCATCTCCTTGTCCTGCGAGGTCGCCTGCAATTTCTTGCCGAGCAGGGTGTGCTCGAAGAACCAGTATTGCAGCGCGACCAGCAGCGCGGTGACGACGATGATCAGGACGTATTGGTTGTCGAGATAGACCGGGCCGAGCATGAAGCCCGGCGTGTCGAACCAGCCCGACAGCACCTCCGGTTCGGGTCCATGGATCGCCAGCGTGGTATTGGCCATGAAGATCGAGGCGCCGATCGTCGAGATGATGACCGGCAGATAGGTGCGGTGCCGCAGCGGGTAGTAGACCGCCAGATTGAACACCGCCCCCAGGCAGGCCATGCAGACCAGGGCCAAAACGAAGGCGATCCAGTAAGGCAGGCCGATCTTGAGGGAGAAGACCACCATCAGGAAGGCCGCCACCATCGAGAACTCGCCCTGGGCGAAGTTTACCACATTGGTGGCGCGGAAGATCAGGACGAAGCCCAGCGCGACCAGCGCATAGACCGAGCCGATGCCGATTCCCGTGAAAAGAAGCTGAAGGACGAGATCCATCTGTCTACCGCGCTTGCGTGGAGCCGATCGGTCCTCCGCGGCGAACGGCCAAGGCCGCTTGCCGCGGAAGGCGTGGTATGGATGTGCCGGGCGCTTCGGCGAGCGCTGCCCTCTGTTTTGAGAGAGCCGGCGCCGGTGCCGACGGATCAGCCGAGATTGGGCGTGAAGTCGATCCGCTTGTCGAACTTGATGTCGCCCTTGTCGTTCTTGACGATGTTGTAGCCGTGCAGGCCGTCACCGTTCTTGTCGAAATTGTACTCGCCCTCGGCGCCCTTGTGGCCGCGGATGGCGATCATCGCCTGGCGCACCTTCTCGGGCTCGGTCGATCCGGCCTTGTTCATGGCCATGGCCAGGCAGGTCACGGCGTCGAAGGTCCAGGACGACTGGTTGTCCGGCGCGACCTTGCGGACATCGCGATAGGCCTTGCCGAAAGCCTTCGAGGCCTCGCTCGAATCCTCGGCGTAGTCGGCGACGCCGTAGGTGTTGTAGAGCGCGGGACCCGCGAGCTTCAGCGCCGAGATATTGACGATCGAGGGCGACCCGACCCAGGGAATGTTCACGCCGAGCTGGCGCAATTGCCGGGCGAAGATGCCGAGATCGGTCTCGAAGGTGAAGTAGGTGCCGAGAATGTCGGCGCCGGACTGGCGGACCGCCAGAACGACCGGCGTGAAATCCTGGCTCTGGTTGGCATAGCCCTGGTCGAGCGCGAGCGTCGCGCCGTTATCGGGCAGGGCGTCGGCCAGCGCCTTGCCGCCGGCGGTGCCGAAGGCGTCGGTCGAATGGACGATCGCCCATTTCTTCTTGCCGAGCTCCTTGGCGCCGAACTGCGCGATCACCTTGCCCGAATAGGAATCGTTCGGGCGGAAGCGGAAGAGCCAGGGATTGCCGAGCTTCGTAAGGTTGGGGTCCGTACCGCCGAAACCGACGGGCTTGCCGATCTTGAGCATGTCGGGCGCCATCGCATGCATCTGGGTCGAGCGGATGGAGCCGATGAAGGCGACGATGTCCGGCTGGCTCGCGAGCTTGGAGAAGGCCAGGACAGCCCCGGGATTGGTGGTCTGATCGTCCTCGAAGATGAGCTCCAGCGGCTTGCCGAGCACGCCGCCGGCCTTGTTGACGGCTTCCAACGCGATCTTGGCGCCGGTCTGGGCAAAGGAGCCGGATTCGGCGGCGGCGCCCGTCATCGGCACGACCATGCCGATCTTGACGGTGGCGCCCTGGGCGAAGGCCGTGCGGATGACGGCAGGTGCGGCAATGCCGCCGGCGAGCGCCGTCGTAAATCCGCGACGAGTGAGATTCATCGCAATCCTCCCGATTTAATGGATTAGATCGGATCTGAGCGCCCGATTTCCGTCATGATGGGCCATCTGCGGGCCTGCAAGAACCGCATTCTCCATCATTCTTTAGTCTATGCCGAAAGGTCTTCCTCGGTCCGCATGGCTTTCGTCACGGATGCGCGATCGAAGACGTCTTCGGCGTCAGTTTGCCGGCGCATGCACGCGAGGATGGGCGCTCAAATCTGAGAGACATGATTGAGAGCGATGACCCACCCGCTGTCGCGCTTGCGCATCAGGCGCGTATTGACGCCGATCTGGTTGCCCGCAGCGCGCTCCAGCCTGTAGTCGCTGATCAACTGGGCGGCATCCGGCGCGAGCATCTCGATGCGGATATTCGAGAAGGCGAGTTGCCCCTGCGAACCGGGCGCACCGCCATAGTCGGCGATGTAATGGTCCAGCGTCGCCTGCCAGTCCTTCTGGATGCGTCCGCGCGAGACGAAGATCACGTCGGGATTGGCGAAGCCTGCCATGTAGCCGTGAAAATCGCCGCGGTTCCAGGCCGCCTGCATGGTGGCGATCAGCGCGCGGATGGCATCGGCCTCGGTTGTGTCGGCCATTCCAAACCTGCCTTTCAAAGTGGGTTCTTCGCGACAGCATCGTCTTCCCGACGTTGCCGCTTGAGCAGGACTTCCTGTGCCGCTGAAACAAGATGGCGCCGCAGCGCGCTTTCCGCGGTCTTGGCGTCCTGGTCCAGAATCGCGTCGACGATCTGCTGATGCTCGCGGCAGGATTGCTTGATCCGTCCCTTGTCCTTGAGCTGGAACTTGCGGAACGGCGCCAGTTTCAGGCGCAGGGTCTGGGCGGCGGCGATCAGGTCGCTGTTGTGGCAGCCCTGGAAGAGGAGGTTGTGGAATCGGGTGTTGAGATCGTCGTAGCCGTCATTGTCGCCCGCTTCGGCCAGCACGTTCATCTGGCTGTGCAGGCTTTCGAGTTCGGCGCGTTCGCTCATCGTCATCCGATGCGACGAGAGCCGGCCGCATGTCGCTTCGAGCTCGGCCATCGCCTCGAACATTTCGCCGATGCGCTCGGCCGAAATCTGCGTGACGACCACGCCCTTGTAGGGCTCGCGCTCGGCCAGGCCGCGTCCACACAGGATATGCAGCGCTTCGCGGACCGGCGTGCGAGACACGCCGAATTGTTGGGCGATCGACGCCTCGTCGAGCCGCGAGCCCGCCGGAACCCGGCCGTTGATGACGGCTTCCTCCAGCTGCTCGGCGATGAAATCGCTCCGGCTTTTTTTGATGGAGACCGGCATGTCCAGCATCACAGGGTCCTCAATTCGCTAGCTGGCGACCTCGGCTGGCGACGTGAATGGCACGATCTCATTGCAGCTTGAGCGCGCAGTATACAAAAAAGTCGCGTTTGCATCGAATTGCGCATCAAGAGGCGAGTCTTGTATGTAATATTTCGCAAGAGCCCCACCTTGTCGACAATCCACGTCGAGTTTCATCGGGGCGAGCTGAGGAACCGCCATGACATTCACGACGCGCCCCGAGCTCAGGGGCACATTCGGGGCGGTTTCCTCGACGCATTGGCTCGCTTCGACGGTCGGCATGTCCATCCTTGAGAAGGGGCACACGGCTTTCGATGCAGCGGTCGCCACCGGCTTCGTCCTCCAGATCGTCGAGCCGCATCTCAACGGCCCCGCCGGCGAGGTGCCGATCATCGTCACGCCGGCTGGCGCCGATACGCCGATCGTGATCTGCGGCCAGGGGCCGTCGCCGTCGAAGGCGACCGTCGCCTATTTCAAGGGCCTGGGGCTCGACATCATTCCGGGCACAGGCCTGCTGGCCGCCTGCATTCCCGGCGCCTTCGGCGCCTGGCTCACCCTGCTGCGCGACTACGGCACCGCCGAGCTCGAAGATGTGCTGGCTCCGGCGATCTACTATGCCCGCACGGGCCATCCGCTGGTTCCGCGCATCGCCCGGACGATCGGGGAGATGCGGGAGCTCTTCGAAACCCATTGGCCGAGCTCCGCCGAGCTCTACCTGCCGGGCGGCGTCGCGCCCCAGTCCGGCAAGCTGTTCCGCAATCCGCAGATCGCCGCGCTCTACCAGCAGATCCTCGACCACGCGAAATCCGGCAAGAACCGGGAGGCGCGGATCGATGCCGCGCTCGATTTCTGGTATCGCGGGCCGGTGGCCGAGCGGATCGAGCAGTTCTGCGCGACCGAGGAGGTCTGGGACGTCTCTGGCCGCCGCCACAAGGGCCTGATCACGGCCCAGGACATGGCCGACTACAAGCCGCTCGTCGAGAAGCCCGTCTCCGTGACCTATGGCGACTACGAGGTGTTCAAATGCGGGCCGTGGTCGCAAGGCCCGGTCCTGCTGCAGATGCTGCAGATCCTCAAGGGTACTGATATCGCCGATCTCGACCCGATGAGCGCCGATTTCGTGCATCTCGTCGTCGAGACCGCCAAGCTCGCGATGGCCGACCGCGATTCCTGGTATGGCGACAGCTCCGACGTGCCGATCAAGGCGCTGCTCTCATCCGGCTATGCCGATATCCGGCGGGCGCTGATCACGGACACGGCGTCGATGGAGGTGCTGCCCGGCACGCCCGACGGCCGCAACCCCAATCTCCCGCCGCTGCGCAAGGTCGGTACGATCGCGCAGCCCGGCCTCGGCGGCGGCGAGCCGACCGTCGCGCGCGAGGCCAAGCTGCCGAATGACCGGCAAGGCGAGCCGGCGTTGACCCGCGAGGGCGCCCAGCGCGGCGACACCGTGCAGGTCAGCGCCGTCGATCGCTGGGGCAACATGGTCTCTGCGACGCCGTCGGGCGGCTGGTTCCAGTCGAGCCCGGTCATCCCGGGCCTCGGCTTCAGTCTAACCACCCGCGCGCAGATGTTCTGGCTCGAAGAGGGGCTGAACTCGACACTGGCGCCGTCGAAGCGGCCGCGCACGACGCTGACCCCGTCCACCGTCTACCGTGACGGCCAGCCCTACATGGCCTTCGGCACGCCCGGTGGCGACCAGCAGGACCAGTGGCAGCTCGTTATGCTGCTACGCCATCTCCACAAGGGGATGAATCTCCAGGAGGCGATCGATGCGCCGTCCTTCCATACGGATCACCTCGCCAGCTCCTTCTGGCCGCGCGAGATCAGCTATGGTGCCGTGACGCTCGAATCCCGCTTCCCGGAGGCGGTCCGCGAAGACCTCGCGGCGCGGGGTCACAAGATCACAGTCGGGGACGCCTGGTCCGAGGGGCGCCTGTCGGCGGTCGCACGCGAAATGGATGGCGACGTGCAACTGATCAAGGCCGGCGCCAATCCGCGCGGCGCCCAGGGTTATGCGGTCGCTCGCTGAGCGCGCGGCCGGCACGATACAACGGAAAAAGGGGAACACCGATGAAACCGGCTTTTCTGGCTCTCGCTGCCGGCCTGGCGTTGGGCGCCATGGCGGCCACGGCGGCTCCCGCCATGGCGCAGTCCGTCCTGAAGATCGGCCTGCAGGACGATCCGGACACGCTGGACCCGGTGTCCAACTGGAGCTTCGTCGGCCGGCACGTCCTGCAGTCGCTCTGCGACAAGATCGTCGATATCGACGAGACCGGTAAGATCATCCCGATGCTGGCGGAAAGCTGGGAATGGAGCCCGGACAGCACCGTGCTGACCCTAAAGCTGCGCAAGGATGCGCTCTTCCATGACGGGACGCCGGTCGACGCGGCGGCGATCAAGTACAATCTTGAGCGGGCGCTGACCTCCGGCATTTCGCGCCGCAAGGCCGAGATCAGCGCGATCAAGAGCGTCGATGCCGTCGATGCGACGACGGTGAGGATCAATCTCAAGGAGCCTTCGGTGCCGCTGCTCGCAGCGCTCAGCGATCGCGCCGGCATGATCATCAGCCCGGCAGCGGGCGGGAAGCTTGGCGACAAGTTCACCGAAGCGCCGGTCTGCTCGGGCCCCTACAAGTTCCTGGAGCGCGTCGTCCAGGACCGCATCGTCCTCGAGAAGTTTCCGCAGTACTACGACGCGGCGAAATATCACTTCGACCGCCTGATCTATCGCGGCATGCCGGATTCCAATGTCCGCCTGCTCAACCTGCGCTCCCGCCAGCTCGACCTGATCGAGCGCCTCGCCGCGACGGATGTCGAAGCCGTCAAGAAGGACAAGGCGCTCGCCGTCGATCCCGTGGTCGGCCTCGGCTATTACGGCATCACCTTCAGCATCGGCGGCGAAGGCGCCAATCTCGATGCCGGCAAGAAGGCCGCGATCCGCGAAGCCTTCAGCCTCGCGATCGATCGTCAGGCGATCAGCAATGTCGTCTTCGACGGGCAGGCCTCGACCGGCAACCAGCCGTTCCCGCCATCCAGCCCCTTCTACGACAAGAACTTCCCGGTCCCGGGCCGTGATCTGGATGCCGCGAAGAAGAAGATGGCGGAAGCCGGCGTGAAGTCGGTCGATCTCGAGCTGCTCGTTCCCACCGATGCCGAGCGCCAGCAGGTCGCCCAGCTCATCCAGGCGATGGTGCAGGAGATCGGCATCAAGGTCTCGATCAAGCCGACCGAGCTGATGACGCTGCTCGACGTCGCCCGCCAGGGCAAGTTCCAGGCGCATCTCGTCGGCTGGAGCGGCCGCGTCGATCCCGACCTGAACGTCACCCCGATGCTCGCCTGCGGCGTCGCGACGAACGACGCCAAATACTGCAACGAGCAGCTCGACACGATCCTGGCGAAAGCCCGCTCGCTTGGGGATGTCGAGGCGCGCAAGGCGGAATACGCCAAGGCCATGGCGATCCTGCTCAAGGACCTGCCGATCGTCTATCTCTACCACTCGCAGTGGATCTTCGCGCACAGCTCCACGCTCACCGGCTTCAAGCCGGCGCCGGACGGCATCATCCGCCTGACCAATGTCAGCCGGAAGAACTGAGCCGGCATCGGAATCGCAATGAGCCTCTCATGCTCGATCCTTGCAGGCCATGGGCGCATATCTGCCCATGGCCGTCATGACCGATCCGCCCGCCGCCTGATCCGCGAGACCCGCAACCGGGCTCTCGAAGCCATGGCCGCGCGAGCGGTCCTGAACCTGACGGGCGATTGAACGATGCCGACATTGATCGCCCGCCGCCTCGCGCAGCTCGTCCCGACGATTCTCCTGCTGTCGGTCATCATCTTTTCGCTGCAGCATCTCCTGCCGGGCGATCCGGCGCTGGTGCTTGCGGGCGAAAATCCGGACGAGGCGACGCTGGCCGCCATCCGCGCCCAGTACCATCTCGATCAGCCGCTGATCGTGCAGTATCTCTACTGGCTGAAGGGCGTGGCGACGGGCGATCTCGGCGAATCCATGCGCCATAACCGCCCCGTGCTCGATCTCATCCTGCTCAAGCTGCCGGTGACGTTGCAGTTGGCCGTCATGGGCATCTGCATCGCGCTCGTGGTCGGCATCACGGCCGGGATCATCTCGGCCTTGCGGCAGAACAGCCCCGTCGACTACGCCACCAATATCGCGTCGCTCGCCGGCATCTCCGTGCCGAATTTCTGGCTCGGCATCCTCCTCATCCTGTTCTTCTCCGTCCATCTCGGCTGGCTCCCGGCGTCAGGCTTCGTCAGCCCCTCGGAAGACCTGAGGATGAACCTCGCCACCACGATCATGCCGGCCTTCGTGCTCGGCATCGGGATCGCCGGCGTGATCATGCGCCATACGCGCGGCGCGATGCTCCAGGCGCTCAGCAGCGATTATGTCCGCACGGCGCGCGCCAAGGGGCTCAACGAGCGGTCCGTCGTGCTCAAGCACGCGATGCGCAATGCGCTGACGCCGATCATCACGCTGGGCGCGCTGGAATTCGGCGCGCTCCTGTCCGGCGCGGTGCTGACCGAGCAGATCTTCACGATTCCCGGCTTCGGCAAGCTGATCGTCGATGCGGTCTTCACCCGCGACTATCCGGTGGTGCAGGGCGTCGTTCTGGTGACCTCGCTGTTCTACATCATCCTCAATCTGCTGGCCGACATCGGATACATCCTCGTCAATCCGAGACTGAGAGGCTGACCCGTGTCGAAGATCTCGGAAACCCAAACCTCGGCCAATCCCGTGACGAATGTCTTCCGCGGCCGTCTGTGGCGGCATCTGTCGAAGCGCAAGAGCGCGCTGGTCGGCCTCGCCGTCGTGCTGTTCATGGTGTTCGTAGCCGTCTTCGCGCCGCTGCTGGCGCCTTACGATCCGACCGCTCAGAGCTGGACGGCCGTGCGTAAGGCTCCGTCAGCGGCCCATTGGTTCGGCACCGACGAAGCCGGCCGGGACATGCTGTCGCGCATCATCTGGGGCGCCCGGGCCTCGCTGCTGGCGGGCCTGACCTCGGTCGGCATCGCGATGGCGATCGGCGTGCCGCTCGGGCTTGCGGCGGGCTTTCTCGGCGGCCTCGTCGACGGCTTCATCAGCCGCTTCACCGATGCGATGCTGGCGTGCCCGTTCCTCATCCTGGCGATCGCGCTCGCCGCTTTCCTGGGCCCGAGCCTCACGAATGCGATGCTGGCGATCGGCATCACCGCCACGCCGTTCTTCATCCGCCTGACGCGCGGCCAGGTCCTCTCGATCAAGGGGGAGGATTATGTCGAGGCGGCGAGGGCGGTCGGCAATCCGAAATGGCGTGTCGCGGTGCGCCATGTCCTGCCGAACATCCTGCCGCAGCTCATGGTCCAGGCGACGCTGACCATCGCGACGGCGATCATCGCGGAAGCCAGCATGTCCTTCCTCGGCCTCGGCCTCCAGCCGCCGGCGCCGTCCTGGGGCTCGATGCTGAACTCGGCCCAGCGCTTTCTCAGCAACGCGCCCTGGATGGCGCTGTGGCCGGGCATCGCGATCTTCGCGACGGTTCTGTCGTTCAACCTGCTGGGCGACGGCCTTCGCGACGCCCTGGATCCGCGATCGAGGTGACCGGCCAAGGCGTTCCAGTCCTGCTGGAAACGCGCATGGCCGGCTTAGTGTCTCAGGCCTCGTAGGCGAAGGGGTCATCGACGGTGTGTGAGGGCTGGGTGAACCAGCGGGCGCCGTCCTCGGTCATATAGGCGATGTCCTCGAGGCGGACGCCGAACTCCCCGTAGATGCACATCATCGGCTCGATCGAGAAGCACATGCCGGTCTGGAGCGGGGTCTTGTTGCCCTTCACCATGAACGCTTCCTCATGGACGTCGAGGCCGAGCCCGTGGCCGGTTCGGTGCGGCAGGCCGGGCACCTTATAGCCGGGGCCATAGCCGGCGGCCTCGATGACGCCGCGAGCGCCGAAATCGACGTTCTCGCAGGGCGCGCCGAGCTTGGCGGCGTCAAAGCCGGCAAGCTGCGCCCGCTTTTCGAGATCCCAGATCTCGCGCTGTCGATCGGCCGGCTCGCCGAAAACGTAAGTCCGGGTGATGTCGGAGCGATAGCCGCCGACCTTGGTGCCCATGTCGATCAGCACCATGTCGCCCTCGGCAAGCGTCTGCTCGTAGGGCACGCCATGCGGATAGGCGGTCGCCTCGCCGAACTGGGCGGCGCCGCTCGTCCAGCTCATGCCGAGCTTGCGGTGGGCCTGGTCGAGGAAGAGCTTGACCTGCGCCGTGGTGACGCCGACCTGCAGGGCGCGGGCAGCGGCCTTGTGGACCTCCATGGTGATGTCCATCGCCCGCTGGATGAGTGCGATCTCGGCCGCCGACTTCAACTGGCGGCAAGCGGCGGTGACCGTGTTGCCGTGGATGAAGGAGAAGCGGTTGCCGGCCTTGCGCAGCCCGTCGACGATGAAGAAGGGCGTATGTGGGTCGAGCGCGACCTGGCCGCTCTCGTAGCCGAGGCTGCGAATGGTCTCGACGACCAGTTCGGTCGGGTCCTCGTGTTCTTCCCAGCAGCGAACGTCGTCGCCGAACTTCATGTATTCGCGGGTCTTCGGTTCCTCGAAAGCGGGGCTGAGATAGACCACGTCGCCCTCGACCGGGATGATGGCGCCGTGCAGGCGCTCGGTCAGGTTCAGCTGGATGCCGGTGTAGTAGGCCAAGCTGGTCGAGGTATCCAAATAGAGAGCCTGAAGCCCCTGTTCGCGCAGCAGCGCCTGGGCCTTGGCGACGCGCGCCTTGTACTCCTTGACGGAGATCGGCTCGATCCCGTCCGTCATCGGCTTCAGCTTGGCGAGTTCCGCCTCGAAGCTCGACCCACCCACTCCAATCGTCATATCCGTTCCGTCCTCGTTGTTGTTTCCGATGGGTTTCCATCGGCTTTGCGAGTGGGCCAGCTTATACGCGACGAGGAAGCCCCGGCGAGGCATGGCAGCGTCGTCATGACTGCAATGCTGAAGGAGGTATGCCGGTATAGAAGGGCTCCAGGCGCGATGGTCAGCTCTTCAGGAATGGGCTTCATTGGGCGGCACCGGAAGCGGAGTGGACACCATGCGCGGAATGATCGTCGCGGCTCAGCCGGAGGCTGCCGAAGTCGGAGCCGAAATCCTGCGGCGCGGCGGCAATGCCGTCGATGCGGCCATCGCCTGCGCCTTCAGCCAGGGCGTGGTCGATCCGCAGATGTGCGGGATCGGCGGCTTCGGCGCGATGCAGATCAGTATGCCGAAACGCGGCGTCCACACCGTGCTTGAATTCCTGGCGCGTGCGCCGCTCTCCGTGACGGCCGATATGTGGGCCGCCCGGTTCGTCGGCCAGACGCGTGACGGCTTCGTCTTCTTGCTCGCGGACCATGCCAACGAACTTGGTCACCTCGCGGCCGGCACGCCCGGCAACGTCAAGGGCTATGCCGAAGCGCTGGCGCGCTTCGGCACGATGGCCCTGGAGGACGTGATGGCACCGGCCATCCGCCAGGCGCGCGACGGCTTCATGCTGCGCCCCTATGTCCATTATTACTGGACGATCGACCAGCGCCCGACCGGGCAGGTCAACACCGAGGACAAGCTGAGGCTGAGCGAGACCGGCCGGGCGATCTATTTCCACCCAGATGGCACGCTGAAGCGACCCGGCGATATCGTCGCCAATCCCGACCTCGCGCACACGCTGGAGCGCATCGCCTCCGCCGGCCCCGAGATCTTCTATAACGGCGAGATCGCGCAGGAGATCGCCGCGGACATGGCAGCCCATGGCGGCCTCGTCGGCATGGAGGACCTGGCGGCCTATAAGGTGCGCGAGAAGGAGCCGGTCTGGGGCTCCTACCGGGGCCTGCGCATTGCCGGCAATCCGCCGGCGGCGGGCGGCGTCTCGCTGATCGAGCTCCTCCATATCCTGCAGGAGTTCGACCTGTCCTCGCTGCGGCACAATTCCGCCGAGCATGTCCGTATCCTCGCCGAGGCGATGAAGTGGATGACGATCGACAAGGACGCCCATATCGGCGACCCGGATTTCGTCGATGTGCCGATCGGGATGCTGCTGTCGCGGGAGCATGCGGCCGAGCGCGCGGCCCGGATCCGTGCCGGCGAGAAGGCGAGGGTGCCGCGCTCCGAACTCGCCAAGGACCCGCCGGACACGACGGTCACCTGCGTCATGGACGCAGATGGAAATGCGGTGACGATCACCCACACGCTCGGCCAGCCCTCGGGCGCGATCACCAAGGGGCTCGGCTTCATGTATAACGGCACCATGAGCGGCTTCGATCCGCGCCCGGGCCGTGCCGCCTCGATCGCTCCGGGCAAGGCGCGCGGTAGCGCCATGGCCCCGACCATCGTCTTCAAGGACGACAAGCCGGTCATCGCCATCGGCGCACCCGGCGGCACCTACATCGTACCGGCGCTGGCGCAGGCGCTGAGCAATGTGATCGATTTCGGGATGACGATGGCGGAAGCGGTCGCAGCGCCGCGCGTCGTCTGCCTTGGCGATACGATCGACGTCTCGAACCGTATCGAACGCCGCGTCACGACCGAGCTCGAAGCGATCGGCTATCCTATCGCCCGATCCTACCAGTCCTTCGCCTTCGGCGCGCCGCATGGCGTCATGGTCGATGGTGACGGCTGGTCGGGCGGAGCCGATCCGCAGCGCGACGGCATGGCGATCGCCGTACCCTGACCTGCCACGTCGTCCGCCGGGGCTCCGCGATTTTCAGACGAGCGATGTCGGCGTCACGATGATCTCGTTGACGCAAACATGCGGCGGCAGTGTCGCGACGTGCAGCACGAGGCCGGCGATATCCTCGGGGCGAAGCATGCGTGCCCGCACCTCGTCGCTCATCTTGACTGGCCGCTTGTCCATCAACGGCGTCAGCGTATCGCCCGGCGAGAGTACGCAGGAGCGGATGCCGTGCACCCCGTGCTCGATATTGATCGCATGGCTCATGGCGACGACCCCACTCTTGGCGGCCGTATAGACCGGGCCGGGGCCGGCGCTGAGGACATGCGCCGCCAGCGAGCCGATATGGATGAGGACGCCGCCGCCCTGCGCCAGCATCACCGGCAGCACGGCCCGCGAGAGCTGCAGCGCGCCGCGCAGATTGGCATCGAGCAGCAGGTCGACCGAATCCGGCGTCAGTTTGGACCAGGAACGGTCGGGAATGTTCGTGCCGGCATTGCTGACGACGATATCCAGCGAGCGGCCGGCGAGGAGCGCGAGCGCGCGCTCGATAGCCACGACGTCGGCCACATCGGCCGGGGCGACGATCGCCTCGCCGCCTTCGCCCGCGATGCGCGCCGCGAGCTGCTCCAGCGGCTCCACACGCCGCCCGGTCAGCGCGACTGTCGCGCCAGCGCGGCTCAGGGCGAGCGCCGTGGCCTCCCCGATGCCGCTGGCGGCCCCCGTCACCCAGGCGGTCTTGCCGGCAAGGACCTTCCCGGTCGCGCTCATAGCGGCCACCTGTGCTCGTCGGCCAGCGCCGTCATCACGCCGCGCAATTCGGCCAGGCCGCGCATGCGGCCGATCGCCGGGTAACCCGGGAAGGTCGGCTTGCCGATATCGTCGAGCAATTCATGGCCGTGGTCGGAGCGGAAGGGGATGCGCCAGTCGGCCTGTCCGGCGGCCTTGCGCCGGGCCTGCTCGCGCAACAGGACGCGGATGACCGCGACCATATTGGTATCGCCGCCGAGATGATCGGCTTCCATGAAGGAGCCGTCTGGATCGTTGGCGACGTTGCGCAGATGAGCGAAATGTATCCGATCGGCGAAGCGCTGGGCGATCGCGACGGGATCGTTCTTCGGATTGGCGCCAAGCGAACCGGTGCAGAAGGTCAGGCCGTTGGAGGGGCTATCGACCGCGCTGAGGATCGCCTCGAAATCTTCCATGGAGCCGGCGATGCGGGGCAGGCCGAGCAGCGACCGCGGCGGATCGTCCGGGTGGATCGCCATGCGGATGCCGACCTTCTCGGCGGTCGGGATGATCGCCTTGAGGAAGCGGATCAAGTTGTCGCGGAGCTGCTCGCGGCCGACGCCGTGATAGCGCTTCAGCATGACGCGCAGACCCTCGATGTCGTAGCGGTCATAGGCGCCCGGCAAGCCGGCCATGATCGTGGCGAGCAGGCGGTCGCGGTCGGCTTGCGTCGAGGCGTCGTACCATTCCTTGGCGCGGGCGAGTACCTCGGGCGAGACGTCGGCCTCCGCACCCTCGCGCCGGAGCATGAAGCAATCGAAGGCCGCGAACTCATGCGCGTTGAAGCGCAGGGCCATGGCGCCGCTCGGCAGCTTGTGACGCAGCACGGTCCGGGCCCAGTCGAGCACCGGCATGAAGTTGTAGCAGATGATGTGCACGCCGGCCTCGGCGAGGTTCACCATCGACTGGCGGAAGCGCTCGTAGAGCGGCTCGACATCGTCCGCCGCCAGCTTGATCTTCTCATGGATCCAGAGGCTTTCGACGACGCTCCAGCGCAGGCCGAGCTCGGGCCTGGCGGCGATGGCATCGAACCGATCGCGGATCTGCTCGCGTGTCCAGACCTCGCCCGCCGGCACCTCGTGCAACGCCGTCACCAACCCTGTCGCGCCCGTCTGCCGGATGTGATCGAGGGGAATGATGTCGTTGGGTCCCCACCACCGCCAAGTCTGTTCCATGGTCGCGTGCTTTCTCAGATAGGCAAGTTCAAAGCGATTTTGGCGGCGTGCCGCCGGGCTGAGGCGGCGAATC
>NZ_JAELTI010000119.1 GCF_016428755.1 Allobosea sp. ASV33 | reverse complement strand
GCGCGAGATGCCCGATCCCGCGACACCGCCTGACGAGAAGAACCCGTTCGCGGCCTACAAGGCCTCTTACTACTGGGACTGGATGTCGAGCCATCGGCCCGCCTATCGGCCGGGCACGACCGCGATCTACTCGAATTTCGGCTTCGGCCTGCTCGGCGAGGCGCTTGGCGAGGCCGGCGGAAAGCCGTTCGCGGAACTGGTCGGCGAGCGCATAACCAAGCCGCTCGGGATGGCAGATACGACCTTGCGCCTCTCGGAGGCACAGAAGCCTCGGCTGATGACCGGGCTCGACCCGTTCGGAAAGCCCGACCCGAATTGGGAGGCGAGCGAGGTGATGCAGGCCAGCGCCGGCATCTACACCACCGCTGACGACATGGTGAGGTGGATGCGCTGGCACCTTGCCGACGATGCGGCAGGGCGGCCGGCACGGACACTCGCTCATGCGCTCTGGCGACCGCATGACGGGCTTTCCCGCCTGGTCGGGGTCGAGGCGACGGACTCGGAGGGGATGGGGCTTGGCTGGATCGTCAGCCGGCCGAAGGACAGGGTGCCTCTCCTCCTCGGCAAGAGCGGCGGGATCGGCGGCTTCATGAGCTATGTCGTGCTCTCGCCCAATCGCAGGCTCGGCATCTTCGTCGTCGCGAGCAAGGTCGACTTCGCCATGTTCGAGGGGCTGAGGACCGCCGTCCGCGATCTGGCGGCGGAACTGACCCCGGCGAGCCCGTAGACGATGGCCGCGTCGCGTCCCCTCCGCGGATCGAGCCACCTCGCCTGCTCGACCGCGATGCTGCGCGTCTGGCTCGCTCTGGCCGGATCAGCCGCTTCCTGCGCGCCACTCGTGCTGGCGCTGCCCGCCTGGGGGCAAGTCAGCGGAAAGGGAGGAGCCGGCGGTGCCCACGGCATCAGTCGTCCCACCACAGGACAGGCAGGTAGCCTCGGTGGCGAATATTCCGGCGGTGGTGGTGGCGGCGGCGGCGGGGCCAATGCTCGGCCAAGCGGCGGATCCACAGGCGGCAAGGGCGGCAGCGGCGTGGCCGGCCATGGCGGCGGCGATGGCGGCGACATCAACGGCAATTCATCCGTACTCCAGTCGATTCCACCTGGATATCTCGGCCATGTCGGGCAGTCCGGTTCGGCGGGTGGCTCGCCCTCGCATGGCGCTGCCGGCGCCCCGGGACATGATGGCGGCAGTGGCGGCGGCGGTGGCGGGGGAGCCGTCGGTCTCGATTTCTACGGGACATTGCTGACGGCAAGCCAGACGATCAACCTGGTCGGCGGCAATGGCGGCAATGGCGGAACCGGAGCGAACGGCGGCAACTCCTACAGAGACCCCTTCATTGGACATGGGGGCGCAGGTGGAGGCGGTGGCGGTGGTGGCGGCGGCGGTGCCGCGGGGTTGTCTTTGCCGGGTCAGGAGCTCGTCTTCAGCCCTTCGTCGGTCGGGTTTCACTGGGTCCCACCGCCCAACCTTGCCGTGACCACCACGAATGCGAGGCTGCAGGGCGGCAATGGTGGCCGAGGCGGAGACGGCGGCGACGGAGGATCGGGCTCGGGGGCCTATGTGTCGCAAACCTGCCTCCCCGGAGGCCGAGGCTGTTTGCCGATCCGCATGTATCCGGGCGATGGCGGACCCGGCGGCTCCGCTGGAGACGGTGGTGCCGGCGGCGCCGGTCTGCTGTCGCTCTACGGCCGACAGATCAGCCTTTTTGCGACGACCGCTCAGGGCGGCAACGGCGGCGACGGCGGCGGCCTCGGAGGCGGAGGCAATGGCGGCTCGAGCTACGGCTATAGCGGCATGACGGATGGCGCTCGCGGCAATTTCGGAACGAACGGAAACGGCGGCCGTGGCGGTGCCGGCATCGAGGTCGTCGCGACGAGCGGCGGCAGTACGATCATCTCCCTGTCGTCGGATAGCCATGCCCTCGGGGGCAAGGGTGGCAGGGCCGGCTATCTTGCTTCGCCCGGCTGGGGAGGCGACGGCATTCGTGTAGCCGGGCCCGCGACCATCACAGTGGGCGGGACTGCGACCGGCGGCGGCGGTGGCGATGTCAACGGTGCATTGTTCGGCGGCGGCGGCGGTGCAGGCATTTTCGTCGACGGCCAAGCCAACGTTACGGTTCAGAACGGCGCGCAAGTATCTGGCGGACGCGGCGGGCTCGGCGAGCAATCATCCGCCGGCCGCGGAGGCGATGGCGGCTCGGGCATCGAGGTGCTGCGCGGCGGGACATCCCTGATCATCGCCGGAGAGGTGCGCGGCGGCGACAGCCAGGGCTTTGTTCCCGGCTCGCAAGGCGCGGCGATTGCCCTCAACGGCAGCGGCAATTCGGTCGAGCTGCAGGCGGGATACAATCTGGTCGGCAAGGTGGTCGGCGGCAGCAATGCGACGCTCATTCTCGGCGCCGCGACGAATGCGGGCTTCGATCTCAGCGGGCTGGGTTCGCAATATCTGGGCTTCTCGGATTTCAACAAGGGCGGAGCAAGCACCTGGACCCTGTCGGGTGCTGCGACGGCCTTTCGCGGCGACATGGCGATCGACGCCGGAACGCTCGCCTTCTCGGCAGGAGCGCAGCTCACGGCGACGAATGCTCAGATCGCAAACGGCGCGGGTTCGACCGCGGCCGTCTCGGTCACGGGGGCTGGAGCGAAATGGACCGTCGACGGTCCGCTTGTCGTTGGCAATCAAGGCCAGGGCGGCCTGACGGTCGCCGATGGAGGCACCGTTCTCGCCGGCTCGATCAGGGCCGGAACGGCGATCGGCGGGACCGGCACGATCAGCATCAGGGGCAACGGCTCGCATCTGGGAGCCGGCAGCCTCGTGCTCGGCGATGGTGGCACAGCATCGGCCCTGGTGTCCGGGGCCACGTCGAGCCTGACGGCAGATACGCTCACGATCGCGAACCGCGGCAGCGCCGATCTTACCGTCGCCGACGGCGGCCGAGCCGGCGCTGGCGGGGGCCGGAACATCGAGGTCGCCGAGACCCTGGGCAGCGTCGGCACCATCAATATCGGCGCGGCTGCCGGGCAACCTGCGACCGCACCGGGGACACTCGCCAGCGACATCCAGTTCGGTGCCGGCACCGGCAGGCTGGTCTTCAACCACACCTCCAGCGGCTACACATTCACCAGAGCAGTCTCGGGCGCAGGCGCGATCGACCTCCGCGCCGGCACGACGATCCTCACAGGCGACAGCGGAGGCTTTTCCGGGCCGACAACAATCGCCGGCAGCACGCTTCGGATGGCAGACAGCGCACGGCTCGGCGGCACCGTCAGCATCGATGGCGGCGGCCGGGTCGAAGGCGGCGGCAGCATCGGCGCGACGACCGTCAACAACGGCGGCACGCTCGCGCCCTCCGGCTGGAACGCCCTCACGATCGACGGCAACGTGACCGTCAACAGCGGCGGCACCCTCCGGCCTTCGGATGCAGCCGGCCTCATCGTCGATGGCACGCTGACGCTCAATTCCGGCAGCGCTTACGACTACCGGCTGCATGGCTACGGATCGTCAGCCGTCGGCTCGGCAACGACGCGCGTCAACGGCAACCTGGCCCTCAATGGCGGGACGTTGAATCTCGCCAGCAGCTCTCAGCCTGCGCTCGGCTACCACCGCGCCTTCACCTATACGGGAACTCTGTCCGGTGCTGGCCTCCCCGTCGGGACGGTGCCCAACACCGGGCCGTTCGCTTACAATTACAGCGTCGACACCTCGCTAAGCGGCAAGGTCGATGTGCTCGTCGGCGCCAATGGCGTCAACATCCTGCAGCTCTGGGGCACGACATCGGCCGGTGGCGCCAGTGGGAGCTGGACTGCCACCAATCAGAACTGGCTGGACCTCGGCGGCGTAACGCCGACGCAATGGGGCAGCGGCTATGGCGTGTTCCGGGGCCCGGGGGGCACCGTCACGCTCGACAGCGTCAACGGTGCGCTGGGCGCCGTCGGGCTGCAATTTGCCGGCGGCAGCTACACGCTGACCGGCGACAGCCTCGACCTGCATGGCTATAGCGGCGGCGGCATCACCATCACCACGCCGGAAATCAGGGTGCTCGACGGCGAGACCGCCCGGATCGACGCAACGCTCACCGGCACGGCCGGTTTCGAGAAGACCGGCGACGGCACGCTCATCCTCGGCGGCGCGAACAGCTATAGCGGCGGCACCACGATCTCGGGTGGCAAGTTGCAGGTTTCGGCCGACGCCAATCTCGGCGCGGCCAGCGGCGGGCTGACATTCGACAGCGGCGCGCTTCATACCGTGGGCAACATGGTCAGCGGGCGGGATGTCACGCTGCGCGGCACCGGCGCGATCGAGACGGATGCCGGCACCACATTGACTCTGTCCGGCCCGGTCGGCGGCGCCGGCGGGCTGATCAAATGGGGGGACGGAACGCTTCTCCTCACCGGCACCAACAGCTGGGCGGGCGGCACCCTGCTCAATGCCGGCACGATCAGGGCTGGCAGCGCCGGCGCCCTGCCGACCATGACCGATTGGATGCTGACCGGCGGCAAGCTCGACCTCGCGGGCCATGATCTCTCGATGGCCTTCCTGGCGAGCACCGGCGGCGAGATTGCGCTGGGCGGCGCCGACCTCACCGTCAATCAGGCGCAGGACAGCCTCCATGCCGGAACCATCACCGGCGCGGGGCGCCTGCTGAAGGATGGTCCCGGCGCATTGCTGCTGACCGGCACGAACAGCTATTCCGGCGGCACGGTGATCCGCGACGGCACGCTCGCCATCGTCGCCGACGCCAATCTCGGCAGTGCTGCTTCCGCCATTGCCTTCGACGGCGGCGGCCGCCTGATGACGCTGGCCGACATCACCAGCAGCCGCTCGGTCACGCTTGCCGGCACAGGCACGATCGAGACCGCTGCCGGCACGCGTTTCGTCCTCGGCGGCTCGACCAGCGGTAGCGGCAACCTGGTCAAGGCGGGTTGGGGAACGCTGGCCTTGACCGGCAGCGCTGGCCATGCCGGAGGCACGACGATCGCGGCCGGCACGCTCCAGATCGGCGATGGCGGCACGACGGGCGAGCTCGCCGGCGATGTCTCAAACGACGCTGTCCTGCGCTTCAACCGCTCGAATCTATACAGTTTCGGTGGTGCCATCTCCGGCGCCGGCATCGTCCTTCAGTCCGGCTCCGGGATGACGAGCCTGACCGGCACGAACTCCTATTCCGGCGGCACCTTGATCGAGGCCGGAACCCTGCAGGTCTCGCGCGACGCCAATCTGGGCGCCGGCGGAACGGCCGTTACTTTTCTGGGCGGAGGGCTGCGGTTCGGTGACTCGTTCAATACCAATCGCACCATGCTGCTGATCGGCAATGGCACGGTCGACACCAACGGCCACGATGCAACGCTGACAGGCGGCGTCTACGGTTATGGCGATCTGATCAAGGCCGGCGCGGGCACGCTGACGCTGAGCGGAACGAACTCTTATCGCAACACGCTTGTTACCGCCGGCACCTTGATCGGCGACGCCGCATCGATCTCCGGCGATATCGCCAATAACGGCGCGGTCGTCTTCAACCAGCGAAACGATGCCAGCCTGGCGAGCGTGTTGTCCGGCACCGGCAGCTTCACCAAGGCCGGCGGCGGAGCCCTTGCCTTGACCGGCGACAGCTCCGGCTTCTCCGGCTCGACCACGGTGTCTGCAGGCACGCTCATCGTCAACGGCGCGCTCGGCGGCGGGCTCGATGTCCTGTCCGGCGGCCGGTTGCAAGGCAACGGCACCGTCGGGCCGACCACGATCCATGCCGGTGCGACCATCGCCCCGGGCAATTCGATCGGCACGCTCACCGTCTCCGGCGACATCCGCTTCGAGCATGGCGCGACCTATGCGGTCGAGGTCAGTCCGGGCGGCTCGTCGAGCGACCTGATCCGTGCCAGCGGCAAGGCGCGCCTCTCGGGCGGCTCGGTGGTCCATATCGGCGAGGACGGCCCTTATTGGGCGAACCAGCGCTACACCATCCTGACGGCGGGTCAGGGCGTCGAGGGCCGCTTCGACGATGTCAGCTCCAACTTCCTCTTCCTAGATCCGAGGCTGGAATACGACACCAACAATGTCAGGCTGACCCTGCTGCGTAACGACCTGCCGTTTGCCGCGATCGCGCAAACGCGCAACCAAGGCCAGACGGCCCTCGGCTTGGAAAGCCTGGGTGATGCCAACCCGCTATGGCTGAGCTTCACGCAACTGCGCGACGAGGGAGGGGCCCGGCGCGCCTATGACAGCCTGTCGGGCGAGATCCATGCCTCGGCCAAGACGGTGCTGATCGAGGGCAGCCAGGCAGTGCGCAATGCGGTGTCGGACCGGATCCGCGCCGCCTTCGACGGAATTGGCGCGCCACGGATCGCGACACTGGCCTATGCCTCCAGCCACGGGGCGGTCGCAGCGGGCGGGGCGAGCGAGGGCTTTGCCTTGTGGGCGCGCGGCTCCGGCTCCTGGGGCCAGACACGTGGCGACGGCAACGCCGCCTCCCTCACACGATCGAGCGGCGGCCTCCTTGCCGGATTCGACATTCCGGTAGCGTCGGAGGCGCGGCTGGGCGTCGTGGCGGGCTACTCGCGCTCGACCTTCGAGGTCGCTCGGCGCCGCTCCCGCGGCGAGGCGGATCATTACCATATCGGCCTCTATGGGGGAGCCGAACTCGACCGCCTCCGCTTGAGTAGCGGGGTCACCTATGCCTGGCATGAGCTGGACACCCGGCGCAGCGCCATATTCTCCGGCTTCGGCGAGGAGCTGCGCTCCGACTACGACGCCCGCAGCCTCCAGGCTTTCGGCGAGCTCGCCTATCGCTTCGACGCGGGGCGGGCCACCTTTGAGCCCTTCGCCAATCTCGCCTATATCAATCTCCGCAGCGCCGGCTTCACCGAGACAGGTGGCGTCGCGGCGCTCACCGCCAGGGCGCAGACCACGGCTGTCGCCTTCGCCACGCTCGGGCTGCGCGCTCAGATGAGCTTCGATCTCGGCAACAGCGTCGCGCGGATAAACGGCACGCTCGGCTGGCGGCACGCGGCGGGCGACGTTACCCCGGTGTCGCTCCAGGCCTTCTCCGGCGGCGCGCCGTTCTCGATCGCAGGCGCTCCGATCGCCCGCGACGCGCTGGTCGTCAGCACCGGCCTCGCGCTGAATCTTTCACCGGAAGCCGAAATCGGGCTGTCCTATGACGGCCAGCTCGCATCGCGCGCGACCGATCATGCCTTCAATGCCCGACTCGCAGTCAAGTTCTGACACCACCACAGGCTGCGGATCGTGACGCCCAGCGTTCGACGACCTGCCTGACCGCCTCCTCCTTGAACTTCGATGCGAATCTCTGCGAACTCATGACCGACCTCCCATGCTCAAAGGATAGGTCGGCTTCGCCCAACGGACGGGGCAATCCCAGCTGAGAGGATCATCTACCGGGGCACATCTCGTTCCGGAGCGCAGATATCGACCCTCCGGTTAACGATGGTCCGCGAGAGCGGCAATTGCCCGGTGCCATCCCATCAAATGACATAGACATCCCTTGGGCGATGGCGCCTCATAGGGCTGCAGTTGTCTCCATGCCTCTTTTGGAAATGACCGCTGGCGGCGCGGATTGACGCCGCCTTGGCGGAGACCTGTCATGCACAAAGGCTATCTGATCCTGCGCGATGGGCGCGGGCAACCTCTGAATCCTCAGTCGGGAAACAACGTCGACGAAATCCGCCCAGGATATCTCGAGGCATACACGGCCGTTTTGCCATGGTACGAGCGGGCCGATTTCCAGCGGATGTGGGAACTCGCCCACGATCGCGATGACATGCCCAGCAGTTATGAGGTTTGGCATGCCTCGGCTCGCGCTGTCATGACCGAGTGGTTGTCGCGCGGCAAGGCTCTTCAGATCATCACCATCAGGCCCGATGAGTTCCTGGCCTGGCTGAAGGCCCGCGGGCTTATCAACACGGCTGCAAGCCGTTTGAAATACATAGAACAGCGGGCTCGGGGAGCAGGTACAAGCCAGCCCGTCGACGTTGGCGTGACCGTCGACCCGCCTGCGGAAAGCACTGCAGCCTAAGCTGGAACGGGTGATGCGACGTGCGGTCGGATTGCTGTCATGAGGTTGCGTGAGGTGTTCCGACGGCCGGGCTCAGTGCCCTGTCTAACAGGCCTCCCAGCCATCCGACGATGCGGCGAGAACAGTTCCCAGCCGCACCGAAAGGCTCATCGTTGGACCGGCGCTGCAGTTCCCGCATCCGCTGGAAATGAGCGCGCTCGTACCATGGCAAAACGGCCATGTGCACCTCGAGATATTCCGCGCGTGCCAAGTCTGGTCTTGATGTAGCCATCGCATTACGAGATCGTGCCCATGCGGATTTCCAGCCTGGGACTTTCTTTTGTCAGCTCTTTCTCCTGAGACCTCCATTCATTACGAGCCCGACGAGCAGGTCGAGCGCATCAAGGCGGAGGTGGTGCGCAAGCTCTCCTATTCGCTCGGGAAAAGCCCGGCGGTCGCCCAGCCCCATGACTGGTTGACGGCAGCGATCCTCGCGGCTCGCGATCACGTCGTCGATGTCTGGCAGAAGTCGACCCGGGAAAGCTACACGACAGGCAGGAAGCGGGTTTATTACCTCTCTCTGGAATTCCTGATCGGGCGTTCGCTCGCCGACACGCTGAACAATCTCGGCCTGACCGGGTCCATGGCCCAGGCGCTGCGCGAACTCGGCGTCGACCTCGCCGATATCGAGAACCTCGAACCTGACGCAGCCCTCGGCAACGGCGGCCTCGGGCGCCTCGCAGCCTGCTACATGGAGGCCATGGCCTCGACCGGCGTCCCCGCGCTGGGCTACGGCATCCGCTACGATCACGGACTGTTCAAGCAGCGCATCGACGGCGGCCGGCAGATCGAGGTTCCCGAAGACTGGCTGTCCTTCCGCAACCCCTGGGAGTTCGAGCGGCGCGAGAGCGCCTACAAGATCGGCTTCGGCGGATCCTTGGCCGCGACCGAGAAGCCCGGCAAGGTGTTCTGGGCCCCGGAGGAAACGGTCTTCGCGGTCGCCTACGATACGCCCGTCGTCGGCTGGCGGGGGCGCGGCGCCAATACCTTGCGCCTGTGGCGCGCGCGGGCGATGCATCCGCTGTCCCTCGACGCCTTCAACCAGGGCGACCTGATCGGAGCTGTTGCCGAACGCAACCGCGCCGAGGCGATCTCGAAGGTGCTCTATCCCAACGACTCGACCCCGGTCGGGCAGGAATTGCGCCTGCGGCAGGAATTCTTCTTCACCTCCGCCTCCTTGCAGGACTTGCTCCGCCGGCACTATCGCCAGTTCGGCACGCTCGAAAACCTGGCCGACAAGGCATCGATCCAGCTCAACGACACCCATCCTTCGCTCGCGGTGGCGGAGCTGATGCGCCTGCTGATCGACGAGCACGGGTTCGAATGGGAGCACGCCTGGGAGATCACGACGGCGACGATCTCCTATACCAATCACACGCTCCTGCCCGAAGCGCTGGAAACCTGGCCGGTCGCGTTGATGGAGCGGCTCCTGCCGCGCCATATGCAGATCGTCTTCGGCATCAATGCCCGCTTCCTCGACGGGGTCCGCCGCGACGCGCCCGATTCCGACCTCTCCGCCCTCTCGCTGATCGACGAGTATCACGGTCGGCGGGTGCGGATGGCGCATCTCGCCTTCGTCGGCTCGCACAAGGTCAACGGCGTCTCGGCCCTGCACTCGAACCTGATGAAGGAAACGGTATTTGCGCCGCTGCATCGGGTCTTCCCCGACCGGATCACGAATGTCACCAACGGGATCACGCCGCGCCGCTGGCTTCTCAACGCCAATCCGGGCCTGACGAAGCTGCTCAAGGAAACCTGCGGGGAGAAGGTCTCGGACGATATCGGGTTGATCCGCCAGTTCGCGAAACATGCCGACGACCCCTCGGTCCACGACCGGCTGGCCGCGATCCGACGCGAGAACAAGCTCAGGCTCGCGAAGATCATCCGCCAGGATTGCGGCGTCACGGTCGACCCCACCGCTCTCTTCGACGTGCAGATCAAGCGCATCCACGAATACAAGCGCCAACTGCTCAACATCCTCGAGACGATCGCCCTCTACGACGCCATTCGGTCCGAGCCGTATCGCGACTGGGCGCCGCGCGTGAAGATCTTCGCCGGCAAGGCCGCCTCGAACTACGCGACCGCCAAGTCCATCATCAACCTGATCAACGACGTCGCCGCCGTGGTGAACAACGACATCAGCACGCGCGACCGGCTCAAGGTGGTGTTCCTGCCGAATTACAATGTCAGCCTCGCCGAGGCCATCATCCCGGCGGCCGACCTGTCGGAGCAAATCTCGACGGCCGGCATGGAGGCGTCCGGTACCGGCAACATGAAGTTCGCCCTGAACGGAGCCATCACCATCGGGACGCTTGACGGCGCCAATATCGAGATCGGCGAGCGCGTCGGCGCGGACAATATCGCGATCTTCGGCATGACGGCGGAAGAGGTCGAGGCGACGCGGCGCAATCCACGGCCCAGCACCGAGATCATCCATGCCTCGGCTCATCTGGAGGGCGTTCTCGATGCAGTTGCCGGCGGAGCCTATTCCCCGCGCGATCGCGACCGGTATGCCGGCTTGGTGGACAGCCTCCTCGCGAATGACTGGTTCATGGTTCTCAATGATTTCGAGAGCTATCGCCTGACGCAGCGGCGGATCGACAGCCTCTGGGCCGACCAGGCAAAATGGTGGCGCATGTCGGTGAACAACACGGCGCATTGCGCCTGGTTCAGCGCCGACCGCGCCATCGGGGAATATGCCCAGCGCATCTGGAACCTGCCGGCCTCGGTTCCGGGAGAAGGCTGAGGCTTTGGCATCGCCGTTGAGGATCAGGCCCTGCCCGCAGCCGGCGCGAATGGGCCCTTCCATCGTGGAAGGCGGAGTCTGCCTCGCGGTCTTCTCGCGCCATGGCAGCTGCGTCCTCGTTTCAGTCTTCGACGAGGCCGGCGAGACGGAGCTGGCATCGCTGCCGCTGCCTTGCCGGAGTGGGGACATCCATCACGGCTTGCTCGAAGGAGCCGGCGCGGGGCTGCGCTACGGCCTGCGCGTCGAGGGGCCATGGCAGCCCGAGCGCGGCCACCGGTTCGATCCGGCGAAGCTGCTCGTCGATCCCTATGCGACAGTGATCGACCGCCCGTTCCGCTGGGATCCGCAACTCGCCCGTCATGGCGCGGAGACATCGGCGCTGGTGCCACGCAGCATCGTCCAGCCCCTGCCCTTCCCCCTGCCTGCCTCTGGCGCGCAGGCTGCAGCAGCATCACCCAGCTTCATCTATGAGCTCGCGGTCCGGTCGTTCAGCATGCGTCACCCGGCCGTGCCTGAGACGCTGCGTGGAACGCTCGCCGCCCTGCGCGAGCCTGCCGTCGTCGCCCATCTGCAAAGTCTCGGCGTCAGCCATGTCGAGCTGATGCCGGTTGCCGCCTGGATGGACGAGCGCCACCTGCCGCCGCTCGGGCTCGCCAATGCCTGGGGTTACAACCCCGTCAATTTCTTCGCGCTCGACCCGCGGCTCGCGCCCGGCGGGCCGGCCGATCTCGCCGCGCTTTGCGCCGCCTATGCCGAGGCCGGTATCGGTGTGATCCTCGACATCGTGCTGAACCACACCACTGAAAGCGATGAATTCGGCGGCACGGTGAGCCTGCGCGGCCTCGACAACGCCGTCTATTACCGCCACGCCGCCGACGATCCCGGCCGGCTCGTCAATGATACCGGCTGCGGCCATACGCTGGCGCTCGACCGTGCCCCGGTCATGCGCCTGGCGATGGATGCCCTGCGTTGCTGGCTGCGCCTCGGCGTCGCCGGCTTCCGCTTCGATCTCGGGACGGTGATGGGACGGACCGAGACGGGCTACACGCCGGATGCCCCGCTTCTCGGAGCCATCCTGCAGGATCCTGAGCTCGCGCGCGCCATCCTGATCGCCGAACCCTGGGATATCGGTCCAGGCGGCTATCGCCTCGGCGAATTCCCTGCCCCCTTCGCTGAATGGAACGGCCGCTACCGCGATGATATCCGCCGCTTCTGGCGCGGCGACGCCGGCATGGCCGGGGCGCTCGCGACGCGGCTTTCCGGCTCCTCCGATCTTTTCGCCGGCAACCATCGCGGGCCGCGAGCCAGCGTCAATTTCATCGCCGCCCATGATGGTTTCACGCTCCGCGACCTCGTTTCCTTCGAGCGCAAGCACAACAACGCCAATGGCGAGGACAACCGCGACGGCGAGAACGACAATCACAGTTGGAATTGCGGCGCCGAAGGCCTGACCCGCGATCAGGGTATCGAAGCCGCCCGCGATCGCGACATCCGCGCCCTGCTCGCGACGCTTTTCCTGTCGCGCGGGACCCCGATGCTGACCGCGGGCGACGAGTTCGGGCGCACGCAGCACGGCAACAACAACGCGTATGCGCAGGACAACCCGACATCCTGGCTGGACTGGGAGCGCGCGGAGGAGGAGCTCACGGCCTTCACCGCGTCACTTGTAAAGCTGCGTCGCCGCCATCCGCTTCTGTCAGGCAGCACCTTCCTGACCGGCAAGGGAGACCCGCCGGACGCGGTCTGGCTCAAAACGGACGCGACCCCAATCGCCGATCAGGAATGGGCGGGCCTCGATGCGTTCTGTCTTCTCCTCAACGGCAACGACGAAAGCCTGCTTGTCGCCGTGAACAGACGCCGCGAAGCGACGCCTTTGACGCTTCCAGCCGGCCAATGGGAGCGACTGTTCACCTCTGACAGCGCCTCGGAGGCAGGCCTTCCCGCGCGCAGCGTCGCGCTGTGGCGGAAAGCCTGATCACATCAGCACGATCAGGGACCGGGGCGAGAGCGAGATTTCCTGATCGGCCTTAAGGCCCTTGCGGCCCTCGTCCGAGTTCGGACCGGTCTCCGTATCCAGGACGACCGACCACGAACCCGTTTTGACCCGCGGCGGGATCTTGAAAACGACCTCGCCATCGAAGGCGTTGAACAGGATCAGCGCCTCGTCGCCGCCCGCCTCGACATCCGGCATATGCATCAGCAGGCCGATCGCGAGCACGCCGGGATCGTCCCAATGCTCCTCCTGCTGGTCGCCTCCTGCCGGGTTGACCCAGCGCAGCAGGCAGCCGTCGCGGAACGAGGCGCGCCTGAAAATCGGGTGCTCGGTGCGCAGGGCGATCACGCGGCGGACGAAGCCGGCGAGCGCCTTGTCATGCTTGGTGATCTCGTCCCAGCGCATCCACGCGATCTTGTTGTCCTGCGCGTAGACATTGTTGTTGCCGCGGTTGGAATGGCCGTGCTCGTCGCCGGAGAGCAGCATCGGCGTGCCGTGGGACAGGAGCAGCGTTGCCAGCAGATTGCGCTTCTGGCGCTCGCGCACCGCGATGATGCCCTCGTCCTTGGTCGGCCCCTCGGCGCCATGGTTGAAGGACAGGTTATGGCCGTGGCCGTCCTTGTTGTCCTCGCCGTTCGCCTCGTTGTGCTTGTCGTTGTAGGAGACGAGGTCCGCCAGCGTGAAGCCGTCATGGGCGGTGATGAAGTTCACGCTGGCCCATGGCCGGCGGCCGCGCTGGTCGTAGACGTCGCCCGAACCGGTGATGCGCGCCGCGAGATCGCGGATGATCCCCTCCTCGCCTTTCCAGTAGCCCCGGATGGTGTCGCGGTACTTGTCGTTCCACTCGGCCCAGCCCGGCGGGAAGCCGCCGACCTGATAGCCGCCCGGCCCGATATCCCAGGGCTCGCCGACGAGCTTGACCTTGCGCAGCACCGGATCCTGCCCCATCGCGTCGAAGAAGCCGCCGCGGGGATCGAAGCCATGCGGCTCGCGGCCGAGGATGGTACCGAGATCGAAGCGGAAGCCGTCGACCTCCATCACCTCGACCCAGTAGCGCAGCGAATCCATCACCATCTGCAGCACCCGCGGATGCGAGGTGTTGACGGTGTTCCCCGTGCCGGTGTCGTTGACGTAGTAGCGCGGCTCGCCCGGCATCGTCCGGTAATAGGAGAAGTTGTCGATCCCCTTGAACGACAGCGTCGGGCCGAGCTCGTTGCCCTCGGCCGTGTGGTTGTAGACGACGTCCAGGACCACCTCGAGGCCGGCGTCATGGAAGCGACGGACCATGTTGCGTAACGACGACAGGCCACCCCGTCCGAGATAGCGCTGCATCGGCGCGAAGAAACCGATCGTGTTGTAACCCCAGTAGTTGGACAGCCCCTTGGCGACGAGGTGATGGTCGTCGAGATAGGCATGCACCGGCAGGAGCTCGACCGTGGTGACGCCGAGGCTCTTGATGTAGTCGACCACCGCCGGCTCGGCGAGGCCGTCGAAGGTGCCGCGCCGATCCTCCGGAAC
>NZ_JAELTI010000118.1 GCF_016428755.1 Allobosea sp. ASV33 | reverse complement strand
CTTCAGGACCTTGCGGGCAATGCGGATCTCGGGCTGGCGCGCGTCGTAGCTCTCGCTTTCCGGGCCGCCGCGCGGATTCTGCGGCACGCAGCAGGCTTTCGGCGCATCGGCCTCATGGCGGACGGACCAGAAATCGGCGGTCCATTCCCAGACATTGCCGATCATGTCGTGGAGCCCGTAGCCGTTCGGCGGGAAGGCCCGGACCGGCGAGGTGCGGGCCCAGCCGTCGTCCTTGGTGTTCTCGTTGGGGAAATGGCCCTGCCAGGTATTGGCCATGTGGCGGCCATCCGGCGTGAATTCGTCGCCCCAGGCGAACTCGCAGCCCTCGCGCCCGCCCCAGGCGGCGAACTCCCACTCGGCCTCGGTCGGCAGCGCCTTGCCGGCCCAGGCGGCATAGGCCTCGGCATCGCGATAGGCGACATGGACGACGGGATGATCGTCCAGGCCCTTGATCGAGGAGCCGGCGCCATAGGGCTTGCGCCAGGTCGCGCCGAACTTGAACGTCCACCATTGCGCCCAGTCGCGCAGGTCGACCGGATGCGTCGGCGGGTCGAACATCAGCGATCCCGCCCGCAGCATATGCGGCAAGGCGCCGGGGTAATCCCTGGGATCGGGGGCGATCTCGGCGAAGGTGACATGGCCCGTCGCCTCGACGAAGGTGCGGAACTGGCGGTTGGTCACCGGCGTCTCGTCGATCCAGAAGCCGTCGACGCTGACGCGATGGCTCGGCGCCTCCTCGGCATAGTGCCGGTCGGAGCCCATCCGGAAGGTGCCGCCCTCGATGCGGACCATGCCGTCGGTCCGGCCGGGGCGATCGATCAACGCGCTGTCAGCCATCCCGCCTCCGTTCATCGCGTCGGGAAGACGGTTTTCCAGTCCGTCTTCATGTCGACGATGATCCAGCCCCTAGTCTTTCCCTCGTCGAGCGCCTTGTCGAGCTTGCCGATAGGGGACTGGCGGTCATAGGCCCATTCCCGCTCCGCATCGGTGTGGTGGACGATCAGCGCCAGGCGCGCGCCGCTGCCGGCCGCCGCATATTGCAGCATCTGCAGGTCGCCGTCCGAATTGCCGAAGGCGAGGATCGGCCGCCGGCCGATGAAGCGATTGATGCCAACCGGCTTGCCCGGCCCGTCGTCGACGAACTCGACCTTGGCGGTCTTGAGGAGTTCGGGCTTGCCGTCGGCGCCCAAGCGGAACGTCACGCTCCCGGAGGACCCCACGACCTGCTCCGGGGGGATGCCGTAGGCCTTTTCGGCGAAGGTCCGCATGAACTCGACGCCGCCGCCAGAGACGATGAAGGTCTTGAAGCCCTGGCTGCGCAGATAGGCCAGAAGCTCGATCTGCGGCTGATAGACCATCTCCGTGTAGGGCCGCTGCTTCGTCGGGTGGCGCGCTGTGTCGAGCCAATTGCGGACCTGCGCGGCGAAGGCATCCGTCGTCATTCCAGCATGCGTCGCCGCCATGACCTGCTGCAGCCCCTTGCCGCCATTGGCCGCCAATCCCCTGACGTCGCGCGCCAGCACCGAGCGATAGGGCTCCTTGTCCTTGAGCTCGGGCTTTTCCGCCGCCAGGCGCTTGACCTCGTCGAGGGCGAACTGGAGCTGGAAATAGACCGGCTGCTCGGCCCAGAGCGTGCCGTCATTGTCGAAGGTCGCGATGCGCTGCTCGGGCGGTACGAAATCCGGGCCACCGTCCCGGGTCACCTTGCCGACGAAGTCGAGAATGGCCTGCTTGGCCTTGCCGTCGTTCCAGGACGGCAACGGGTCGCTCTGGGCGAAGGCCGAACTGCCAAGCCCGCAAGCGAGAACCACGGCGAGCAATGCGGAGCTCAGCTTGGACATCGGGCCGGTCACCGTTCACGAGTGCGGTTTCGAAAGAGGTAACCGGCCGGCGTAAGCGCCGGCCGGGTTGTCGCCGGGTGCTACTTCGGAGCCGCCTTCGCGGCATTGGCCTTGATCTTCGCTTCCACGTCGCGCGCGACCTGATCGATTGAGAAGCTCGGAGCTTCCTGGCTCGGCGGATACTCGATGAAGGTCTCGAGGAAGCCCGCGGCCTTCGTCACCAGCCAGCCTGCCAGATAAACGTTGTCCACCAGCCAGGCATTGTACTGGTCAGAGACGATGTCGGCCCGCTCGAAGGGATCCATGCGCAGGTTGAAGATTTTGGGCACGCGCAGGCAGACGAAGGGCTCCTTCCAGACATCGAACCCGCCCGGATACTTCATCTCGCAGAAGACGGCTTTCCAGTTGTCTTGGCGATAGGCAACGAGGACGCCGTCATCGTTGAAATAGGCGAATTCGGTGCGATTGCCCTTCGGCTGCTGGCCGGTCAGGTAAGGCAGTTGGTTGTAGCCGTCGAGATGGACCTTGAAGGTCTTGCCCTCGATCGGCGTCCCCTTGAGCAGGCGTTCCTTGATGTCGGTGTCGCCGGCCGCAGCGAGCAGCGTCGGGAACCAGTCGAGGCCCGAGAAGATCTCGTTGGAGACCTCGCCGGCCTTGATCTTGCCGGGCCAGCGGACCATCGCCGGCACGCGGAAGGCGCCTTCCCAGTTCGAATCCTTCTCATTGCGGAACGGCGAGGTCGCCGCATCCGGCCACGAGAAGCGGTTGGGGCCATTGTCGGTGGCATAGATCACGATGGTGTTGCTGGCGATGCCGAGATCGTCGACCGCCTTCAGCAGCTTGCCGACATCCTCGTCATGTTCGAGCATGCCGTCGGCATAGTCGTTTCCGGGCATGCCGCTCTTGCCCTTGTTGGCTTCGCGGATATGCGTGAACACATGCATGCGCGTGGTGTTCATCCAGGTGAAGAACGGCTTGTTGGCCTTCACTTGCCGCTGCATGAAATCGATCGCGCCGGCGGTGGTCTCGTCGTCGATCGTCTCCATCCGCTTCTTGGTCAGCGGGCCGGTATCCTCGATCTTGCCGTCGGCCGAGGCCTTGAGCACGCCACGCGGCGAGTTCGCCTTGACATAGGCGGTGTCCTGCTTGGGCCAGTAGGGCCGTTCGGGCTCCTCCTCGGCATTGAGGTGGTAGAGATTGCCGAAGAACTCGTCGAAGCCGTGCCGGGTCGGCAGGTACTCGTCGCGATCGCCGAGATGGTTCTTGCCGAACTGCCCGGTCGCATATCCGCGCGCCTTGAGCGCCTGGGCGATGGTGATATCGCGGTCCTGCAGCCCCACCGGCGCGCCGGGGATGCCGACCTTGGTAAGACCCGTCCGCTTCGGCGTCTGGCCCGTGATGAAGGACGAGCGCCCCGCCGTGCAGGAGTTCTCGGCATAATAGTCGGTGAACTTCATGCCTTCCTTGGCGATGCGGTCGATATTCGGGGTTCGGTACCCGACAACTCCATCCGTATAGGCGCTGATATTCGACTGGCCGATATCGTCGCCGAAGATGACGAGGATGTTGGGTCTGGCCGAATTCGCGGGGCTTGGAGCGGGTTGTGCTTGCGCCGGCATCGCCGACAGGCCCAATCCGACCACAAGGCCGACCGCGGCGAGGAATTTATGGCGTCCCATGAAACACTCCCGGTTGCGGATTCGTCGCCCGGGGGACGCGTGGTTGGAGGCGCCTGCCCAGTCGCGCCGGCGAAGCTCGCATGAGGCGCGGGGCCGATTAAGCCTGTAACGGTTACAGGCCCGCCCCTGGGCGCGCAGCGAGCATCGGCGTGATCGTCGACGTGGCTTCGCTGGCAAATTCATCGATCAGGCCGAAGCTCGATGTCGCCGCGACCGCGAGCTCGCGAAACACCGAGGCGAGCACTTCCCCGGTCCGCAGGTCGATAAGGCGCCAGGAGAAACGCTGCTTCTCCCCCGGCGGCCACACCGCAATATCGAGCGCGTACGCGTTTCCGGGCTCGGTCAGGAGGGCGTCGATCGCCAGCGCGGCCGCACTGCATTCCCGTTTCGGAACCAGGCGGAGCTTGAACCCGGCGGATTGGAGCGCGCTGAGGAAGGCCTCGGTGAAAAGGTAGCCTCTCAGCTCGGTCTCCGCGTCGGTCGCGCGGGAATGGTCGTGGATCACGATCGTCGCGCGGCCCTCAGCGCTCTTGTCGCATGCGGGCAACCGGGGGCCAGGGGCGTCGCCTGAGCCGGCGCGCGACTGGAACGTCGGCACATAGCTGCCCCGGGGGACGGTGATGACGATGCCGTCCGCCTGCCCCGGGCCGTCGTAATAGGCGGCCAGGGCGGTCCGCAGGCGGTTTGCCTCGATCCTCACGATCGGATCGACGGCAGGATCGAAGTCTTCGTCCCGGCCGAATACGTCGACGCCGATCGCGTAAGCCTTGATCCGCTCGGCATGACCTTCGACCGTTTGCCTGACGACGAAGGATAGGAAGCGCCGATTGCGCTCGGACAGACGCAACGCCTGCGACGCAAGCACATGCTCAAGTGCCTTGAGAACAGCGTCATTGTCCGGCTGTTCGCAAATGCGAGCCGAATGATCTTCGTCCATAGCCCCACCACACAGCCTGGAAGAATACACTCGATCAGTCAGAAGCGTCATGATGGCTCAGCTTAGGGTTGTCAGGCAACCCGGAATGCGCGCGTGGCCGCGGCGCAGATTTGGCATGAGCTTAAGAAATCCGGTGCAGAATATCCTCTTCTGTAGCGATCGCGAGCGCATGATACTCGCGGGTCCGTTCCGACGCGGCGGCCGTGTCGATCTTTGCCCAATAGCCGGCCGCCTCCCAGGCGAGCTCGTAGGCTTCGAAAAGGTCACCAAGGCCCGGATCGTCGAAGGGGATCAGCCGCAGTTGAGCGCGGCGCTGGGGCCAGCGAACCATGAGGCGGGCATGCCCGCGCTTGCGCGCATTTTTCATAGCATTTCATCCACGCGCACCAGTGGCGGGATCGCCTTCCATTCTGCTCAAAAATAAGAAGCAGGCACGTTGTAACGGTTACGCTCTTCGTGCAGGCCCGGATCTGCCGCCGAACGCCGCGACTGCTTGACCGGGCGATAACCGCCGTCCAGTTTCTTTGCGGGAATCAGGCGGAGCGGTGCGCGATGAGAAGTCTGGCCGTTGTGCTGGCGGGAGCGGCATCGTGCATCGGTGCCTTGGTCGCGTCGACGACGCTGCACGCAACCGAAGGCGGGGCAAGCCTTTACGTTCCCGGTCTTCGCGGTCCTGGAGCCGGTATCGTCCCTCCGCCGGGCTTCTACTTCGAGAACGACTTCTACAGCTACTCGGGACGGCTTTCCGCACGCACGCAAACGCAGATCGGTGGCGCCGTCCTGACCAATGTGAAGGTCCAGGCCAGGGTCAATTTCGCGACGCCGACCTGGGTTACTCCGATCGAGATCTTCGGCGGCAATCTGGCATTTGCGGTCAGCTTGCCCTTCGGCGACCCCAAAGTCAGCGCCGGTGCGCTGATCGCGGCTCCGCGCCTCGGTCGCGCCTTCGGTTTCAAGCAGCGGGACTCCGCCTTCCTCTTCGGCGATCCGGTCGTCTCCAGCTTCGTCGGCTGGCATGCCGGAAACTTCCATTGGCAGGTCGGCGGCTCGGTCAACATTCCATCGGGGACCTACCGCGAAGGCCAGTTGTCGAACCTGTCCTTCAATCGCTGGATCGGCGACATCTACGCGGCAGCGACATGGCTCGATCCGAAGATCGGCCTCGACATCTCCGGTGCGGTCGGCTTCGAGATCAACGGCAAGAACAATGATACCGACTACAAGAGCGGTAATGCCGTCCATGCCGACCTTGCCGTCAGCCAGTATCTGACCAAGGAATTATCGGTCGGCGCGCTGCTCTCCCACTATCAGCAGATCAGCGGTGACAGCGGTGCCGGAGCTTCCCTGGGATCCTATAAGGGGCGCACGACCGCGATAGGCGGGACGATCGGCTACAATTTCGCGGTCGGCGGCACGCCGGTTTCGGCCCGCCTCAAGGTCCTTCGCGAGATCAACGTCGAGAACCGCCCTGCCGGTACGATTGCACTCGTCACGCTGGCCTTCCCGATCGGCCAGGTCCCGCCCCCCGCCGCTCCAGTCCCGGCGGTCGTCAAGCACTGACATCCCCGCTCCTTGCCGAAACGCCGAAGGAGATGCAGCGGCTGGGGCGGCTTCGGTACGAGCTGTTCGTCGAACGGGATGGGAAAAGTGACGAGGCCGACCACGCTTCGGAATCCTTCATCGAGACGATCGGTAATCTCAGCCGCAACCTTCAGGCGACCGACCATCAGCGCTGCCTTGCCGCCGTGCGACTGACCAGGGGACGGGACGCGCTCATCGATCGGCAACTTTCCGCGATCCTGCTCGACCGCGAGCTTGCACGTCCGCCCGACAACGACTGTCTGCTCCTGTCTCGGCTGACCGTCCGCCGGGAATTGCGCGCCCGGCTCCATATTCCGGATCTCTTTCGTCACACCTACAGCATCGGATCGATACAGGGCGCGCGATACGCCTCCAGACCTACTTTTTCAACGGCTCCGTCAGAAGCGGAAGTCGATGATCCGCGTATTCGCCCTCTCCAGAGCGATCGGCGAAGCCGAACGACAGGCGCACGGTGTCGCCGACCTTGATGGAACGTTCGGTCATGATTTTTCGCTTTCAAGGATGGCCTGCGCAGTGGGAAGCGGCCTGTCGGCGCCGCATGCATCCGGGAGCGCGTCGCCCAACTCCATCGCCTCCAGCAGCGCCGCGACCTTCACAGTAGCGAAATGGCAGAAGGTGTCCGAGACCGCATAAGGCAGGACGATCAAGTCGCCGTGGCGTATCGCGCCGCAAGTGTAGACGACGTTCGGCACGTAGCCCTCCCGTTCCGAAGGCTCGGGCTGGACGAAAGGCTGGCGCAGGCGTCCCAGCACTTTCGAAGGGTCCGCCTTGTCGAGCAGAACCGCCCCGATCGTATATTTTCGGACCGCTCCGACGCCGTGGATCAGGAGCAGCCAGCCCTCGTCCAGTTCGATCGGCGAGCCGCAAGTGCCGATCTGCACGAACTCCCACGGGTATTGCGGCTTCAGGAGCGCGATGCCGCCGTCCCAGGTCTGGAGATCATCCGAATAGATCAGGTGGAGGTTCTCATTGTCCTGCCGCGAGATCATCGCGTAGCGCCCGCCGAGCTTGCGCGGGAACAGCGCCATGCCCTTGTTCACCGCGGCCGCCCCTCGCAACGGGGACAGCCGGAACGACAGGAAGTCGCGGGTATCGACCAGCTCCGAGCGGATCGACCTGCCGTCATAGGCCGTATAGGTGGCGCGATAGACGATGCCGTCATCCTCCTCGAAGGCGACGAAGCGCGCATCCTCGATGCCGTTCGACTGTGCCGCGGTGACGGGAAAGATCACCCGCTCGCTGATGTCGCTATCGGCCGCGAAGACGACCTCGACATCCTCGCCATCGAGCCGCGCCATCCGGTTGTGCAAGGTGGCGATCGTCGCCAGGCGCGAGGTGGGGTCGACGCTGACCTCGCCATCGGCCGCGATCGATCCGGAGCGGAATGTCAGGGACGAGATATGCCCCTCGCCCACAGCGCGAACGCTGAGGATGAAGCGAAGCCCGCCCGCTGGAGCATTGGATTGGTCGGGATGCGCGATGATGCTCGGGTTGAAGAGCGCCGCCGCCTCGAACGAATACTCGTGCAGGAAATAGGCCCCGACCAGTTGGCGCTGGACCTTGGTGAAGGCGCCGTGGGCGGCGAAGGCATCCTCCATCTCATCGGCGCGCGTCTCGAACCGCTCCAGCAGGTTGCGGTGCCGGCCGTTGAAGTTTTCGAGCACCTCGGCAAGCAGATTCGCCGCCTCGTCCGGGGCGAGCGATAGAACCCGGTTGACGATGTGGTTCGCCTTGGCCTTCTCCGCGGCATTGAAATCCCGCGGCTCGCCGGCGGGGCCGAACCGACGCACGACGACCCGCGAGGGGTCTGGACGCAGATGCAGGGTCTGTCGGTTCAGGAAACTGGGCTGGGACAAGACGTCCGCCGATCTGTTTTTGCAAGTTCGCCGAAGGCTCAGGCGTGCAAGGCCCGAAGCGGCGCCAGTTTCGGGCGATCCCCGCTGACGCGGGCAAGCTGGCGAATCTCGGCGAGGCTGAGCAGGTAGGATACCACGGATTCGCCGCCGCGGTTCTCGTTCGGCCGGTCGCGATGCAGGCCGTCGCGACAGGCGCCGGTGTCGAGATCGACCAGGGGCGCGGAGAGGTCGTTGTCGCCCAGGAACCAGGCGAAAGCGCGTGCGGCTTCGCTGCGCCATTGCGGGTCGTTATCGGCCCGCCAGGCTGCGAGGCAGGCCGAAATCGCCGCCGTCGCCTCCAGCGGCTGCTGGTCGAAAGCCTTCGGAGAGCTGCGCCTGTCGCCGAAGCTTTCCGAGCCGACCGGCCTGAACAGGCCTGCCCGCGTCGTCTGGAGATGCGTGAGCCAACGCAGCGAGCGCAGGCCAGCCTCGACATAGGCCGGCACCTTCATCGCCAATCCTGTCGCGATCAGGGCCTGGGACAGGCGCGCATTGTCGTAGGAGAGCCCCTCCTCGAACCAGACCCAGTCCGGCGTTTCGACCGCCGTGATGAGGACGAGCAAACGGTCGGCGAGAAGCGTGCGCACGGACGCGGCCGCCGCATCGGTGCAATGAGCGTCGAGGCCCAGCAAGGCAAAAGCCCAGGCCCGCGGAGAACTGAAACGCTCGATGATGGGCAGGGCCTCGGCGAAGAGCGAGGCAGCCCATTGCCGCCGCGAAGCGCTCGCATCGTCACGGGCGCAGATGCCGAGCGCCCAAAGCGTGCGACCATGGCTGTCTTCCGACCCGGCTTCCTCGAGCCAGCGCCGATCGAAGCTCATGAAGTTGCGGAAGCGCCGCCGATCGGGATTCCAGGCGTGCTGGATGAAGGAGGCGAACCGTGTCGCAAGCGCGTCCGGCAGCCCCGTCTCGCCGGTGCCGTTCAAAGCATTGGCGAGGAGCAGCGCACGGGCATTGTCATCGACGCAATAGCCATGCGAGCGGTCCGGCACGGAATGAACCGCGTGCTGGAACAGCCCGGTATCGTCGCACATGGACAGGAGGTGGCCGGTCTGCATCTCCGGCGGTGGGACCGTTGCCGGAAGGGCACTCGGCTGGCTCGAGCCCGCGACAGCGCTCAGCACACGGCCTCGGCGGGCCGCCTCGAAGGTGGCGAGGTAGCGTTTCGCGGTCCGCTCCCAGGTCATCGAGCGGCTACTCGCATAGGCACGCAGCCTCATGGCCTGGCGCCGGGGCGCATCGGTCAGCAGACCCGCGATCTCGTTGCCGATGGCGACCACATCGCCGAAGGGCACGAGGATGCCGCGCCCGTCGGCGAGCAATTCCCTGGCGTGCCAATAGGGCGTCGAGACCACGGCCTTGCCCAGACCGAAACTGTAGGACAGCGTGCCCGACGTCATCTGCGCCTCGTTGAGATAGGGCGTGACATAGACGTCGCACATGGAGATGAAGCCGAGCAGCGTCGCCTGATCGACGAACTGGTCGAGAAAGACGACGTGATCCTCGACCCCGAGCTCTCGCACACGCGCCATCAGGCTTTCGCGATAGGCCTCGCCATGCTCGCGGACGAGATGGGGGTGCGTGGCGCCCAGAACGACATAGATCGCGTCGGGGCGCCGCCTCAAAATCGACGGCATCGCGTCGATCATCACCTCGATGCCCTTGTTAGGTGACAAAAGGCCGAAGGTTAGGATGACGGAGTGACCGCCAAAGCCTAGCCTCTCCTTGGCCTCGTCGGGCTCGACAAAGGCGAATTCGGGAATGCCGTGCGCGATCACCTCGATCTTGTCCGCCGGCAATCGATAGACGGTCCGCAACAGGTCGCGCCCCTTCTCCGCCATGACGACCACGCGGGCCGAGGCATCGATGATCCGCTCCATCACGTCGCGCTGCGCGGCATTCGGTTCGGCCAGGACAGTGTGGAGCGTCGTGACGACGGGCATGGTCAGGCGCGACAGCAGCGCCATGATATGGCTTCCGGCCTCGCCGCCGAAGATGCCGAATTCGTGCTGGAGGGAGACGACATCGAAGCGGCCCTCGTTCAGGAAATCGGCGGCACGCGCATAGTCTTCGAGCCGCTGGTCGGCAATCTGGCAGTGCACGGAAAACGGATAGTCGTAACTCTCGCCAGCGTCATTCATGGCGACGATGGAGGTGTCGACATCGGAGGATGCGATCGCCTGCTGCAGATCCGTGGTGAAGGTCGCGATCCCGCAGCGGCGGGGCAGCGAGTTGCCGATGAAGGCGATGCGTTTGGTCGGGCTCATGATCGTGCCTCCGTGGACGGGACTGGCGAACTCGCAACGGGCTGCGGCGGCTCGGTCGGCGGTGAAACCGTCTCGCGGAACCAGGGCATGCCGTCCCCATCGACCCGTTGCAGGAGATCGCGGCTGGGCGTTGCGGCGTCATAGGCGACGAGGCAGGACAGGCCGGCTTCGCCCGGCGCGATGCGCGCGGCCTGCGCCTCGATGAAGCAGCCCTGGCCAACGCCGATTTGCAGAGCGCCCATCCTGGCGTCGCCGGCGATGACAGCCAGCCAGGTCTCGCACCGGGCATCGAGGTCCCAGATCGACCCGCCAGGCAGGTCGATCCGCTCGAAGACGAAATAGGGATTTGCGACGAGCACGGTCCGGACGTCGCTCAGGCGCCGCGCCGGCATGGTTCGTTTCGTGGGGCCAGCATGAGCGACCGCCACGCCCTGTTCGATATGAAGGTCGCGGGCACGGCCGTGGTCGTAAAGCCGGAACGTCGTGTCGCTGCGCTGCTGGATCTCGGCGAGCACGAGGCCTGCGCCGATCGCGTGGATCGTCCCGGCCGGGACGGCGATGACCTCCCCCGCGTGCGGCTTGTGCCATGCGACGAGCCGGGCGATCGAGCCGTCGGCGATGGCCGCCCGCAATTGCTCCGGATTGACGGCGGCCTCGAGACCGACTCCGACCGCCGCGTCGGATGCAGCGGACAGGATGTACCAGGCTTCCGTCTTCCCGCGCGGCAGCCCCAGCTGATGGGCAGCGGCATCGTCCGGATGTACCTGGATCGACAAAGCCTCCTGCGTGAACAGGAGCTTGAGCAGCAGGGCCGGTTCCGGTGCGTGCTTGTCGCAGCGCTGGAACCGGAGTTCGCCGATCGGAACGCCGGGATGCCCGGTTCCGCTCCAGGGAAGCAGGTCGGTCGATCCCCAAGGCTTGGGGATCAGTTCCATACAGGCTTGTTCGAGCGCCATGATAGGGCTCCTGGTTCGTACGGCCGGACATCGACCGACGGATCGTCCCACGCCAGACCTGGGCTACGGCCGTTCGCGGGCGCCGACGCAAGCGATCGCCTGTCGCGAGCGGCATTGGCTGGCTGGCACGGGTCGGAAGGACGCCAGCCGCACTCCTGGTTTTGGAGCAATCTTCCGAGCGATCGGATCGATCCGGTCGTTCGACCCGGGATCGAAATGCGCGATGGCGGAGATAACGCACCGCGTTCGTCCGCGGCGCGATATCGCGTTTGCCGGCGCTGCGGAGGCTGTCGCGCGGGCCTCCAGACCGGTATGCTTCAAGCGCTGAGGTCAGCCTCCAACGCGCTGGCCAGTTCGCCCGGGCTCACCGTGAAGACCTGTGAGCTCCCCGACGAAGACAGCGACGGCGTGTGCAGCATGGTGGCGATCTGGCGATAGGCCAGGAACGAGGCGGCTGGAATCTCCTCCTCGTCGACCACCACGCGGTAGGTGCCGGCAGGCTGCGTATGGTCTAACGCGCTCAGCCTGAACGGCTTCATGAATGTGACCGTGGTTTCCCGGCTGCGGGTATTCATGTCAGCTCTTCTTCTTCGGTTTTCCCGCGAGTTCGAGCGCTACTGGCAGCCCCTTTGCGGACACGGGCACTGCCGCCGCTTCCTTTTTCTTCTTGGGCTTCTTGGCCTCTCGATTGCCGCGCGTCTGTCCCTTGGCCATATGAAACTCCTCTTGCGGAGCAGGAAGGCGACATGAACGCCACCATCTCCGCGCTGCTCACGCGGAATGGCTCGTGATCGTGAGCGATGTCGCTGCGTACGGCTGTCGCCGATCGCCTCAGGTCTTGGCCGTGCCGAGCGTTTCGGCGCAGGCCTTGGCGACGGCCGCGTCCGGCGACGGGCTGCCGATCATCGTGGCCCAGCCGCCCTTGGCGATGAAATCGCCCTGGCTCCACGAACTGATCTTCTTAAGCTCGGCAAGGGCGGCATCGGCATTGGGCTGCTTTTGGAAGTTGCTCACGCAGATCGGAGACAAGGCCGCGACAACGGCATTCTCGGCCCTGAGCTTCGCCAAACGTTCGCTCGACGAGGCCGTCGACCAGCCACCCCAGGTGAATCCGACAACGGCAAGGGCAATCGCGCCACCAACGGCACCCCAGATGGCAGGCTTGGTCTGTGAGGGGATTTTCATGGAAAACCCTTCCGATTTGCGGAATGAAAATCTTCCGTGAAATAATGTATCATAGAATTAGAAAATAATCCTGTTGTTTTTCTCGCGAAGTCGAGATCGAATATTATTTCCATTCCACGATTTACGTAATTCGCCGGTGCCTGGAATTCCATTTTAGCTGTCGTGAATTCGGAAAATCGTACGATTGCAAGGTCTTATTCATGCGGGATTATGCGTTTGATCGCGTGCCGCGTCCCTTTTCTCCGCGAACTGCAGGCACAGCCGGCAGATGCCTCGAAGAGAGGTTTCCACTTCGTCGGCAAGCAGGGAGCCCTTGATATCCGCCAAGGGACTGGAAACCTGCGACAATTCACCAAGGACGAGGGTTCCCCAAAGCAAAGCGCTGGGAACGCCGGTGGCGGCACGGCCGCAACCAATCACCACACCGAAGCCGGCGTTGACCATGAGCTGCGTGAGAAACAGGCGACTGAGGCGCTTGCCGGCGTCATCGAATGTCAAGCGGCTCGCAAAGTTGCCCCCCGCATTGGAGCGCACCCCTTGAGGCGGACGGCGTGACGGTGAGTAATTGACCGGAGAGCCGGGCTTTCGAAGGATGAAAGCCATGGTTCGACATCGTTCTCAGAGCGTCCAGGTCACGCCGTTTTCGGCGAGAACGGCATCGACCTCGTTCTCTCCGACAGCATCATCGAGCATCTGCCTGATCGCGCGTGCGTTGGCCTCCGAATGCCCATCGGCGGTCAGCGAGGCAAGCCTCGGAACAAGAGACGAGCTGTCGTAGCCGCAAGTCTTAATGTCCTCCCGACCGCGCGTCAGCGCTTCGAGTTCACGCCCATGCGCTTCTCGCCGCGCCGCCCGGGCGGCAGCCGGATCGTCCTTCGACCAGCCAGCCTCATCCAGGACGATCTCTGTCTGGTCGGCGAGCGTGTCGTCACTCAACGCCTCGTCCTCGTCGCCGCTCAGAATCTGTAGTAGTAGCGCTTCGCCATCGTCTCGATATCCGACGGGGACAGGCCAGGCACCGCGCGCGGCGTTTCGGGGCGCTTCGATCGGACCTGCCGAAGCCGCGCGACCTCGACAATGTCCTCGACTTGCGGGTGAATGCCGAACCAGCGCTTACGCGCAAGGGCGATGTCACGCCTGCCCAGCGCGATCTTGATGGTGGCACGTCCACCAACTGCACGTCGCTTGCCCGTCCATGGTAACGCGACCTCTCCCGCCGCAGCCGCCCGAAGCGCAGGCGGGATGTTGCGGAAATAGGTGAAACCGCCTTCGGCGCGCTCGACGAGAAACGGATTTCCGTTGGCGTTGCTACGGCCCATCCGGCACCTCCAGAGCGCCGGATTCTAACCAGGATTCTTACCAGCCGTCACAGCGAGGCTCAACCTCGCTTAAAAACGCTGAAAATTCAAGGATTTCCGGCAGAAATGGCGCTCCCTAGGGGACTCGAACCCCTGTTTTCGCCGTGAGAGGGCGACGTCCTAGACCGCTAGACGAAGGGAGCAGCGCGGGCTGAGGGCGCCTATGTAGTCGGACAACCGCTTGGCCGCAACAGCTTTTTGCATCGTTCCCGCATAAACATACCGGGCCTCCGGATATCCCACGAAAACCCGCGTTTTTCCCGGATAAGCGGCGGGATTTGAAGCGAGGCTCACCAGCTGCGCTGCCTGTAGAAGCCGGCGCAGCCCTCCCGGCGATGTCCATCTCCCCAAAAGCCGCGGCCTTCCCCAGCCCCGAGAGTTGTCCTGGCTCGCATTAAGTCCGATGCTGAAACCGCCCAAGCCGACCTATCTCGGCGGGCTCTCGGGCATTTCCGAACGACGTGAACACCGGTTCGCGTGACGAAAATGCGTAAAGCAAAGGCCTGGAGCCATGCCGCGTTTCAGGGAATCGCGGAATGGCTCTGGCGATCGGATGGCAGAGCGGCCATTATGGATTGGCGGATCGACGACCCGGACGGGGACCCCGTCCCCGATGGAGGAGACCCACCACCTGCGGCCGGCTCGGCGCGCAGCACCAGGGCGGTCGCTGCAGGCTGGCTGGCATCCGCCAGAAACCTGCATCGCCTCCTGCAGAACGGCCTGCACGGAGCGATCGGTATCGTCTACCCGCCGACATGTATCGCCTGCCGGGCGGCCACCGGCGAGGCGCAGGCGCTTTGCTCGGCCTGCTGGCTTGGCATCGGCTTCATCGAGCGTCCCTATTGCGAGCGGTTGGGCACGCCCTTCCCGGTCGATCTCGGCGCCGGCCTGCTCTCTCCCGCGGCGATCGCCGATCCGCCGGTCTTCGCCCGGGCGCGGGCCGTCTGCCGTTTCGACGGCACGGCGCGCGAGCTGGTCCATCGCCTGAAATACGGCGACCGTGTCGAGCTCTCGCTGACGCTGGGCCGGATGATGGCCCAGGCGGGTCGCGAGCTCGCAGCCGATGCCGATCTCGTTCTACCCGTGCCTCTCCACCGGACCCGGCTCTGGCGCCGACGCTTCAACCAGGCCGCGGCGCTAGCCGGCATCGTCTCGCGGGAGACCGGGTTGCCGCTGGCGGCGACGGCCCTGACCC
>NZ_JAELTI010000117.1 GCF_016428755.1 Allobosea sp. ASV33 | reverse complement strand
CCTCTTCAGCATGCCGCGCTGTCCCGGCCCGGATCGGACAGGCGCCGAACAACGGCCATCGTCTCGGCCTGCGCCGGCCCGGATGAAGGCTCCGAGCCTCGTCGCGCTTCCAACCCCTGCATGAAACAGCGCCCCCGCCCACCGAGCCGAATACAGCATAGATCGACGCAGATCGATATATCGGGCGCATCATCCCCGGACCGCCTCAGCGATCGCCGCTCGCTCGGCGTAAAGTCCTTGCGAACCTCGTTCTCCGCCATCTCGCCGGCGACCATGCTCGAAACCTTGACGATCCGAACGTCGATGGTGCCGCGCTTAAGAATATCGCGGACAGCGCGAAGGCGGCGCTCTCCGAACACAAGTTCCAAGCCTTCGGTGACGCCGATCGGCTGAAGGAGGCCTTCGGCCTTGATGCTCTCCGCAAACGACAAAACGCCCCGCCAGCCGGAGCTGACGGCGCCGACCATAGTTCCGGGTCGGAGGCGGACTGGACCGACTGCCGGGCGCTCTATGGGCAGATGGTTGCCTCAGGTTCGATCGCAGAAATGACGACGCGGTCGTCCTGAAAGGCAGCGCGAACATCAATGAGGCCTGCGGAGCAATCGACGTTCTTCGGGAGCATGAGAACGAAGCCGAATCGGACATTGGCCAGGTCAGGCCTTAACCAGTCCCGCGCCTGCGCCAGCCGCATTCGGCGCACTCGTTCTATCGCTACAACCTGTCCATTCTGGACGGCTGCAACATGCACCGCGAGGTTCGGATGGTCGAGGTCAATGGCATAACCGCGAACAACGCGCGTCCCATCAGGCAGATTCTGGACAGCATCGACTTTCGCGCGGATAGAGGTCGACATGGTCGGCTCGGTGCTCGCTAGCGCTAGTCGTGCACGCTCTTCCAAGGTCCGTTTTTCCCTGACGAGATATTCCGAGAGAACGGATGTTCCGAGGAAGAGCGCAACAAAAAACACGGCGATGTCTCGGAGACGATTGAGCGAAGCCTTGGCAGTGGCCCGCTTGAACCAGCGGTGGATCTTTAGATCAGCGCGCCCCAATACCAAGGCGATGGCGATCGACGAACCAACGCCGCCGAACCACACGAGCAGGCTGGGCCACGAGTTCGACACGAACCCCGCCGCCAGCGTCATCAGCGGCATATGGCAGAGATAGAGCATGTAGCTGGCGTCGCCTAAGGCCTCGCCAGCCTTGCCCGCCGCGTTCGTGGCCTGAGCCTTGGGGAACCGGACAGCCGCCGCGACCGAAAGGACCGCCGGCACTACCACTGAAAGCGCCGGGGAGGCCGGGAGGAAATAGGAGCCGACCAGGGCTGTAGGAACGGCCGCCAATAGAATGCCTGCGGGAAGCACCCGCAGCCCTTTAACGTCGGGCAGGATGAAGCCGAGAAGGAACGGCAGGTTCACGGCTTGCAGCGGCAATTCGCTCGCAAGCGGCATCTGGTCCAGGGCGGCCCGGCCAGTCGCCAAAATCGATATCAGGATCGCCGCGATCCACGCGACTGCGAAAAGCGACGCAAGGCGCCGCAGGCCGAAAGCCGACAGGCCCGCAAGAATGACGTAATAGCTGACCTCGTAGAGCAGCGTCCATTCGACGCCTAGGAAGTAATCGCGAACACCAGCGGGCGCGAGGGTCAGGCCAATGAGATCTATTCCTCGTGGGAGGCCCGCTGCAAAGAACGCCAGCCAGGACAATCCGATCACCAGCATCATCGGAGGGTAAATCCGGGCAACTCTGCTGATGAGGAACCGGGCCGGATCGTCGCGCTGGATCAGCTCCCGCATCAGGTAGCCGGATAGGGCGAAGAAGATTGCGACCCCCAGCGCGCCCCAATAACCGCCGAACGTCGCCAGATATGTTCCCGACCCCGTCGTGCGCTCAACGATCACCGAAGCGTGGAATAGCAGGACGGAAATTGCCGCAAGCGCTCGCAGGTATTGAAGCCGGACGTTGCGTGGGACAGACGGCAGAACATCGGTCTTTGCGGCAACTGCCAGCGCGTCCGTAGGCGTGAAATGGCGGTTCATCTCTGGAGCTTATGAGCCGGAACAACGGGGGTTGTTTTTATGCAAGTCTTGGTTGAGCGACAGCTACCTTATAGTCGCAGAAAGAACCGCTGCCACCCCCTGAAGGATGAAGGCGGCTGCACCGCGATCAGGATTGAGGGCGGCGCGCGGCGATGTCCCGCACCCTCTGTTCCAGCGCCTTTAGCCGTTCGGCCGAGGCTTCCCGATCGACGCCGATGGCGACGATCATGAGGAAAGCCATGATGCGGAGCCTGAACTCGTCGCCATTCGCGGAGGGCTCAGCGCATGAGCGGCAATCCCAGAAACAAGCCAATGTTCTTCCGCTGGTAGAGGCCTACGACGGCCACAGGAGGCTCTACGACGAGCCTTGGGGAAGTCTCTCTCAAGTCGGGAAATCGGGCCGCGCAGGCGCACTACAACGCGCTATTTCAAAGGCTTAACTATAGGGCCTATCTGGGGATAGAAGCGACAACGCTATAGGCCAAGAGAGAGGGAGAATGAGGGTACGATACCGCAAAGTTGCTGCAAGGTCCTCTCGGACCTCCGCAGCATCTTCGCTGAGCCCTCGCCGGCGTTCGCCTCCGTGCTGTCCGAGGGGTCGCCTACGGACCGCCGAGGGCGGTGCCGTCGAACCTGGTCCATGCCATCGCCAAGGACTCGGTCCTGCAGCGGTTCCACACAAAACTCGGAATCACCGCGACGGTGATCGGCGACGACCTCGCGATCCTCGACCACGACCTCGCCCGTTATCAAGGGCGCCACGTCGCGCAGATCGCAGGCAGGCTCTCCGCACCGGTAAAATTGGCGTAGCTGGCCGGCGCGGTAGGGTCGCCGCGGCGGCGTTGCGTTGTCATGGGCTCGAACGCGTGCAACGGTAAGTCAAAGTCGAGCTGAGAAGATGCTCATTGAGATACCGCGCACGGCCGCCGACCCGGAGCCTCCGCAGTTCGCTGCGGACGAGGCGACTGCTGCGGCCCGTGCCGTCGCTCAGCTTTTCGGGACGTAGAAGCTAAGCGAAGAGCTCGGGGTAGACATGACGAGGTCGCTGTAAAATCGCCAGGGCTCAGGCGCCTTGCCAAGGATCGATGTTACCAACTCGACGAGGAGGGACGATGATACCGAGACCTGACAGCCGCCCGACTGCGAAGCGGCTTTCGCTGATCACGTCGGCTTGTAGCCTCGCCTTGCCGCTGCTCCTCGCAGGTTGCGGCGGGGGCGAGAGCCTGCCGCCGATCGCGAGCGGCGGCTCCGCTGGTGCGTCAGCCCCGGCCCCGGCGAATATCTCGCGCGATGCCCTGGTCGGGCGCTGGGGTGTCGCCTCCTTCCACACGGAGAAGGACCGCAAAAGGACGGAAGCCGAGGCGCGCAGCCAATGCAAGCAGCCCTATGTGATCGCGAAGGGCTCGGGCGACGGGGTGATGATGCATGTCGCCGATGATCCCAAGCTCTATGAGCTCAGGCTGAAGGCCGACCCCGGCGGCAAGACCTATCTCGGCTTCGAGGCGCCGGCGGGCGATCCGCAGGATCGCGAATTGCTGTCGGTCAAGCCGAGGGAGTTCGTGGCGCGCTTCGTCGATCCCGATGCGAACGCCCGCTACGGCACTTTCATCTACAGCCGCTGCGGCTGAACGGAGGCCATGCGATGAACCGCGCAATCCGCTCCGGCCTGCTGGTCTCCGGCCTCGGGCTCGCCTCGCTGCTCGCCTTGGCCGGTTTGGCTTCGGCGCAGCCGCGCCCGCCCGCCGCGATGCAAGAGACGATGGATATCGGCGACGAGCCCGGCCGCGTTTCCAGTGAGGAAGCGACGATCACCGATGGGCCCTATGCCCGCCAGATGGTGCTGTTCCGCTCGAACGAAGCGCCGGGCACGGTGGTGATCCATTCGGCCGAGCGCTTTCTCTATGTCGTGCAGGGCAATGGCCGCGCGTTGCGCTACGGCATCGGCGTCGGCCGCGAGGGCTTCACCTGGTCCGGCCAGGTTCAGGTGAGCCGCAAGGCCGAGTGGCCGGATTGGCGTCCGCCGCCGGAGATGCTGCAGCGCCAGCCCTATCTGCCGCGCTTCATGGCCGGCGGCCCGGGCAACCCGATGGGCGCGCGTGCGCTCTACCTCGGCTCGACCGTCTTCCGCATCCACGGCACCAACCAGCCGGAGACGATCGGCCAGGCGATCTCGTCGGGCTGCTTCCGGCTCGCCAATGGCGACATCGCCGATCTCTATGACCGCGTGCCGATCGGCACCAAGGTCATCATCCGCCACAAGGCGACGCTGTGACCGGCCCCGCCATCTCCGTGAATCTGAACAAGGGACAGGCAGACATGTCGAAGACCTCCTGGATTCGCCGCAGTGGTCTCGGTTTCGCGGTGCTCGTCGGCTTCGCGGTTCCGGCCGGTGCCGGCACGCTCGACAGCGTGAAGCAGCGTGGCAACCTGCAATGCGGCGTGAGCGAAGGGGTGGCCGGCTTCTCGGAAAAGGATGCGCAAGGCGACTGGCGCGGCTTCGATGTCGATTTCTGCCGAGCCGTCGCCGCGGCCGTGCTGGGCGATGCCGGCAAGGTCGCCTTCACTCCGCTCTCGGCGAGCCAGCGCTTCGATGCGCTGAAGGGCGGCAAGGTCGACCTGCTGGCCCGCAACTCGACCTGGACGCTCGGTCGCGAGGCCGAGCTCGGCCTCGCCTTTGCCGGCATCACCTATCACGACGGCCAGGGCTTCCTGGCGAAGCGCGCGCTCAAGGTCGATACGGCCCTGTCGCTGGACAAGGCCAAGATCTGCGTCGAGGCCGGCACCACGACTCAGCTCAACCTCGCCGATTTCTTCAAGTCCAATTCGATGACCTACGAGGAGAAGGTCTACCCAAGCGCGGCGGAAGCCTTCGCCGCCTTCGAGAGTGGGCAATGCGACGTGCTGACCCGCGACCAGTCGGCCCTGCATGGCGACCGGCTCAGGCTGGCTAAGCCGGCCGAGGCGATCGTGCTCCCGGATGTGATCTCGAAGGAGCCGCTCGGGCCGGTGGTGCGCAGCGACGACTTCCCCTGGTTCACCCTGGTGAAATGGGTGAATTTCGCGCTGGTCAATGCCGAGGAGCTCGGGGTTTCCAGCACGAATCTCGACGAGGCGCTGAAATCCCAGAAACCCGACGTGCGCCGCTTTACCGGGGCGGAAGGTGGCTTCGGCAAGGCGCTCGGCCTCGAGGCCGACTGGGCGGTTCGCGCCATCAAGGTCGGCGGCAATTATGCCGAGATCTATGAACGCAATCTCGGCACCGGATCGAAGCTCGGCATCCCGCGCGGGCTCAACCAGCTCTGGAGCATGGGCGGCGTCCTCTATGCCCCGCCACTGCGCTAGGGCCTGTATTCATTGAGGACGCCATGGCCAGCCTGAGCCGCATTGCGCTCGATGCCCATGGCCTGTCCCTGGCTGCCATCTGCGCGGCCATGCTCGCAGCTCCCCAGGCACAGGCGGCCAGCAAGCCGCCGGTGTTCCTGCGCAGTTGCACGATAAGCCCTCCGGACCCGACCCCGCTCTTTTCGGCTCCGGCCGCATCGAAGCCCGCCGCGGCAAGCGATGACGATGACGACGACGCCGGGGGTGAGGACGACGACGAGGATGATGAAAGCCCGCGCGGCTTCCTCTCGCCGGGTTCAGCCACCTGCATCGCCATCTCCGGCACGGTGAATGCCGGGATCCAGTACGACGGCTACAACGCGAACGCGCTGGCGCGGGCGACCGGGCTGGTGCCGCAGAACGCCGTCAGCTTCCCGCTGACCGCGACCTTCCGGATCGAGAGCGGGCAAATGCTCGCCGACGGGCACTATCTGGCGACCGCTTTCGAGTTCTCCATGGACACGGCCGGCGCGGAGGACCAGACGCTGACGATGGGCGAGGCCAGCGTCACCATGGGTGCCTTCGTCTTCGGGCTGGCGGGCTCGCGCTTCGATTTCTGGGCCGGCGACGACTTCGCCTTCATCGGCAGGATTCCGAGCCGTACCGTCGGGTTGATCGGCTATGAGCGGCAATTGACCGATGAGCTCAGCCTGTCGCTGTCGGCGGAAGATGTCGCCGCCGATCGCCGCACCATCGTGCCGACGACGGGAAACCGCTATCCCGACGCGGTGATGCGGCTGCTCTACGAGCAGGGCGGCTTGACGCTGCATGGCGGTGTCGCGGTGCGGGATGTCCCCGGCGCCGGCGGTTCGCGCCGCGTCGGCCGGGCGGCCATTCTCGGCGCGACCTGGGAGAAAACCGTCCTCGACCGGCCGCTGACGCTGACGGCTCAGATCGCCGGGGCCGTGGATGCCGCGCCTTATCTCGGCTCGCGCCTCGACCAGCGCACCGCCTTTTCGGTCCTGACCGGCGACCTGACGACGCGCGGCTGGTCCGGCGTGATCGCGATCGGGCGCGAATGGACGGATGAATGGTCGACCAACGCCTATGTCAGCCGCTACCGGCTTTCGATCCCGAATCCTTCAGGGTTGGCGGGCCAAATCCAGATCGACCGCGTGGCGGCGAATATCGTCTGGGCGCCGGTGGATGGGTTGCGCCTCGGCCTCGAAGGCTCGCTGGCCTGGCAGAAGCTCGACATCGCCGGCAATGTGCGCGCGGCGAGCCTCTCCGGCCGTCAGAGTTCGGCGCAGCTCTTCGTCGAGCGCAGCTTTTAGGTTGCGCTCGCTTCGATAGCCGCGTGCCTGGCCGCTTATCTTGCTCGCCATAGCCCCATCCTCCCAGGAGACAGGGCGTCCGAGGAACCCTGGGGGGCTCAAGGTTCCGCGGCGTCCTGGACCAGCACCGGCGCAGCGGCCAGCGCTGGCCCAGGCGCTCCGACCGGGCCTGCCATCCTCATGGCGGTCCGCTTACTTCCAGCCGATCAGCACGCCGTCGGCTCCCAGCGAGAGTTGCAAGCCCTGGCGCCGCGTCGCGAGTCGCAGCGTCACACCTTTGTCATTGCGCAGCCAGAGCCGTCCACGCCCCTGATCGCCGACGGCCCAACCTTCGCGAAGCTGGACATAAGCCCCGGTGAAATCGGATCGTTTGGTCAATCCATAGACCGCGCCGGTCGCCGTCACGCGCGAGGCGCCGATACCTCCGACACCGAGACCGCCGACCGTGATGCCGTAGCTTTTTCCCCGGTACGTCAATGTGCCGCCGCCGATCTGGCCGGAACCGATGAAGGCGACTTGAATCTGCCTGATCGAAACCGACCCGGTGGCCGGGCCGAGATTCTGCTGCTGGGCGAAGCCCGGAGCAGCCAGCAGCAGCGTGGCGGCAATCGCCGCCATCATGGATCGAATGAACTTCATCACGGTCTCCCTTGCCAATGTCCGAACCGGGCGGGTCGGTCGCTAAAACGGATTGACGTAGTTGGTGATCGCGATCTGCCGCAGCAGGACCTTGCGGATGACATGGGCCGCCTTGACCCGATCGGTGAAGATCGCCGCATCGCCGGCGCTGCCGGCCGGGAGCGATCTCGCGAAGCCCTCGTCGTCGAGCCGCACGCGCACGACGAAGGGGGCAGCCTGGAGCGCCTTCGGCATCACGGCCGACCCGGAGGTCTGGACCTGCCCCGACGCGACCGCCTGAAGGATGCTCTCGACCTTGCCCGTTTGGACCGTGCCGGGACTCATCTTGAAGGTGAGTTCAACCGGCTGGCCCGGCGCGAGGTAACGCGCGTCGATCTGGTCGATCTCGACGCCGACAAGGGTGTCGGAGGTGTCGATGAAAGCCATCACCGGCGACAACGGCAGATTGGCGACGCGCGCGCCCTTGCGCAGCGCGACATTCGTGACGTAGCCGTCGGCCGGCGCGCGCACCGTGGTCTTATCGAGGTTCCACTTGGCTCCGGCGAGTTGGGCGCGAAGCTGCTCGACCTCGGCCTCGCGCTGCTCGACATCGAAGGTGCGGCCGGTGCCGCGCGTCTGCAACTGGGTCATCTCCGCCAGCCGCGTTTCCTGAAACTTGAGCTGCGCGGCGAGAGCGTCGACCTGCGACTGGAACGGTACCGGATCGATCCGAAACAGCACGTCGCCGGCCTTGAGCGGCTGGTTGGGCTGGACCGGCACGTCGACGACTTCGCCCGCGACGTCGGGAACAATCGCCACCGAGTGACGCACGACGAGTGCCGAGCCCTGCGGCGCGCCCCAGTTCATCGGGATGAAGAGGCCGATCAGGAGCAGCAGCAGGACGAGGACCGGAGAGACCTTCCAGAACAGGTTGAAGGGCACGATCCGCAGTTTCACGAGGATGAAGAGCAGCGCGAGATAGCAGTTGAGAAGGACGACGATCATCGTAAGCCCTCCCCTTCAACGACCTGCCTGCGAGGGTTCGCCGGCACGTCGACATAGGCCCAGATCAGCACGACCGGCCAGAGCACGAAGCCGAGGAAGAGCGTGACCCAGCCGCCAACCGCCACGGCCTCCGCCCAGGGGTGGTTGCGGCGCCTGGCGACCATGCCCGGCCACATCGCCATGAAGACGACGACGAAGACCGTGCTCGCGACGAGGACGACGAGAACGATCCAGGCGAAGATATCGAGACCTGACATCATCTTCCTCCAGTGATCGGCTGCAGCCGGACAGACCGGTTCATGAGCGGACATCCTCTTTGTTGGTCGGCTTCCGCGGGGCGGGAATCTCTGTCTCCGCGGTAACGCGCTCGGTAGGGTTGAGGGGTGGAAGCGGATCGGTCAGCCCGTCCGGGTCGGAAGGGTTCCGCCAGGAAGCGGCAGCCTTGGAAAGGGCTCTGCCCGATTGCCGATCCCAGCTTGCCGTGTCCGCGAAGATGGCGGCGAGCAGCTTTTGGTACTCCCGCGCAAACGCGGGATCGGAGGTGAGGCTTGCGGCATCGTCGCGGGACAGGCGGTCGCGCCATTGCCGCAGCGCTCGGTAGGTCGACGGCGCGTCTCCGGTCAGGGCAACCTTCAGGAAAAGCGTCCGGGAGAAGGCGGCGGAGGCGCGATATCGCGCGCGCCAGGGCCGCCACAGCCGGACGAAGGACAGGCCGGCCGCCACAAGAACCGCAACCGCGAGCAGGCCGATGGCGAGCCAGCCCGTCATGGGGGGGCGTGATCCGGCTTTCGGCGGGGCCGCTATCGCGACCGAGACCGAGGTTCCCGGGAGGGTCTCCGTCCGCGCCTGCTTGTCGGCCAGACTCCACCATGGCTGGGTAAGCGGCGGAAGCTCATAAGTCCCGCCCCTCTCGAACACATAGGTCACCTTGTCGGTGCGGCGGCCATCGACATTGCCGCGGTCGACACGGTCGTCGATGACCGGAGGGTCGACATAGACGCGCACGCCCTCGGGGGCGACGAAGGCGAAATCCACCATCCCGAGGGCGGGAACGCCATCGGCACGTCGAGTGATCGTGCGGACGATCGCCCCGCCGGGATCGAGCCGCAGGCCGGTCGGATCGGGTGTCCATGTTTGCGTCGCCGAGACCCTGTCCGCGGCAAGGACCGGGCTCGACGGATCGATCCCCGGCGGGACCGCAACGATCAGCGTCCGGGGCTGGCCGCTCGTCGCGCCAGTGGGTTCGCCGCCCCGGTCGAGCAGGGTTACTTTCGGGGCCGGGATCGCGATCTCCCCTCCGCGGCGCGGAAACAGGACGAACTCGAAGTTCTGGCCGACATAGTCCTGGCCATCGAGATGGTCACGGATCGTCGTCGCTTGGCTCTGAAAGCGCAGGATCTGGGCCCCCGCCGCCGCGGGCACGCTGACCAGCGGAGGATGCGGCATCTCCCCCGGGAAGAGGACGACGACGTTGATCCGGATGGGCTGGCCGACGACCGCCCCCTGCGTCGGAGTAAGCGTCGTACGAACGAGCGGCGCGGGCGCCTGGGCCAAGGCCGGTCCCATCAGCATCAGCAGCATGGCGACCAGCACGGCCCTCATGGCGCGGCCCCCGCAGGTCGGTCGCTGAGCTGGTAGGCGAATTTAGCTCGCAGGAAATCGGCCGGATTGGTCTGAACGCGCTTCAGCCAGAGGGCCCTGACGGCCTCGTCCGACATGGGCTTGTCGCCCGCGATCGTCGTATCCTCGCCGCCCTTCTTCGTCTTGTCGAAGACGACCGCATCGGGGCCATCGTCCGCGTCCAGATCTGCGTCCGGGTTGACGCCGCCTTGCGTCTTCTTGCGTTCGCCGCGGATGCGGGCGATCTCGCGGTTCTTGAGGGCCGCCGGCCAGCCAGGACGCAGGACGAGCGCATGGTCGTAGCGCTTCAAGGCGTCGTCATACTGACCCAGCATCACCAGCGCGTTGCCCTGGTTGAAGGCAGCTTCGGCCGTGTCCAGGGCGGCGAAGGCCTGGGAGGCCTCTTTGAACGCGCCGGCCCCGAACAACGCCACGCCGCGCCAGAGCGGATCGCGGAAGGCCCGTGCCGCCTCCGCGGGCCGGTTCTCGCGCAGCAGAAGGCGGCCGCGCTGGTCGGGCCGGAGCCAGAGGTCGTGCCAGCCGAGCCTGTATCCGGCACCGGCCAGCGCGATGCTGCCGGCGAGTCCGATGAACCCGTAGATCCAGCCGGCGCGCCTCATGCGAGCACCCATCCGCGCCGGAACCAGAGCAGCGCCAGCAATGCGAGCAGCGGCGTCAGCCAATAGCCGGCCTCGCGCCAATGCTCGCTTTCGCCGGCCACGCTCGCCGCCGCGTCGCCGCTGTCGAGCCGTCGCAGCACGGCGGCGACGTCTGTCTCGTCCGGCGTCGTGGCGATGGTGGCCGCATGCGGGATCGGCGCGAAGGAGTCGGTCGCCATGCCGGGCGGGAGCAGCGCGAGAACCGTCACGGGCTTCCGGAGCTTGGGCCATTCGCCCGCCTGCGGCTCCATCGTATCGGCCAGCAGCAGGATCGACCCGCCATTCGCGCTGCTCGCCAAGGCCCGGTCGGCCAGCGTCAACGCGGCGCGGAGATCGTCGCCCTCCTTCGGCATGACCTGCGGCGAGAGCGCCTTGGCGAGATCGAGCACCACGGCGCTGTCCGGCGTCGCCGGCAGCACGATATGGCTCGATCCCGCATAGGCGATCAGCGCCGCCGCGGCGCCCTCGCGCCCGGCAAGGATGTCGCTGAGCTTCTGCCGCGCCCGATCGAGCCGCGTCGGCGCCAGATCCTCGGTGAGCATCGACGGCGTGACCTTGAGCACGACGGCGACAGCCGGCTTCGCGTCGGCGAAGGGCGATGGCTTACGCTGCCAGGCCGGCCCCGCGACCGCGACGCTCGCGACGAACAGCGCAACGAGCAGCCAGTCGGCCGGGCGGCCCCGTGATCGTCCATCGCCGCCGACCAGCAGATGGGGAAGCAGCGCGGCGTCGATCACGCGACGCCACTTCAGCATGGCGTCCGAACCCTTGCGGTCCAGCATCCACAAGGCGATGGCCGGCAGGAGGACCAAAAGCCATAGCGGCCGTTCGAAATGGAAGGCGGACAGGGTGTCCATCATCGCGCGCTTCCCGCAATCGCCGGGACGGCTGGCGGGCGACGACGACGGAGGCGGAGCGCCAGCATTGCGGCCTGGGCGGCCAGGACGAGCGCGAGTCCGGCGGCGAGCGGCACCCAGTAAACGTCCCGGCGCGGCCGGAAGCTCACCGTATCGACGCGGCGGGTTTCGACCTCGTCGAGGCGGCGATAGATGTCTGCGAGCTGCGCCCTGTCGAGGGCACGATAGAAGCCGCCGCCCGTCGCGTCCGCAATCTCCTTCAGGGCAGCCTCGTCGAGCTTGTCCTCCCCGGCTGCCGCCGGATCGCCCACGGCGACGGTGTGGATCACGATTCCCTTGTCCTTCGCGACGCCCGCAGCCTCCGTCGGCGGCACCTTGCTCATGGTGTCGTTGCCGTCCGTCAGCGCGATGATCGTCTTCGCCTTGACCGTGCTCTTCGCGAACAGCCCGATACCGAGCCCGATCGCATCGCCGAAGGCCGTGCGGGGGCCGGCCATGCCGACGGCCGTGTCGCGCAGCATGGTGCGGCAAAGCTCCAGGTCCGTGGTGAAGGGCACCAGCGCGAAAGGGGCATCCCCGAAGACCACGACGCCGACGCGGTCCCCCTTGCGACGGGACAGGAAGTCGTCGAGCACCTGCTTCACGGCGGTCAGGCGGTCCACCGTTTTGCCGGATGCATCGACGAAATCCTTGGTGTCCATCGATCCGGACAGATCGACGAGGACCAGCAGATCGCGCGTCGGCAGATCGCGGTGCAGCGGCGGCTCGATCCATTGCGGCCGGGCGAGCGCCGCCAGCGTCAGCAGCCAGACCACAATCAGCAGGACGAGCCGTGGCGCATGGCGCGGTGTCACGACGCCCCCCGAGAAGGGCTGCTGCCCGCTCAGGCGCACGAGCCTGTCGAAGAACGGGACCCGCAGGCCGGGGCGCCGTTCGGCATGGGGCGGCAGGCCGAACCAGGCGATGAGTGGCAGCGGAACGAGCCATGCAATCCAGGGATAGCTGAAGGAGAGCATCTCAGGCTTCCTTCGACACGCGGTCGCGCTGCATGGCGAGCCAGCGTCGGGCTTGCGCGACCGCCGAAGGCGGGGCGGTGCCGTCGGAGGCGATGGCGGTCGTCAGCGCGGACACCAGGATATCCGTTTCGCCCGTTCGCCCCGTGCGCACCAGGAACTCTGCCCAGCCCGCACCTGTGAGCGAAGCCACGCGATCTCGCCCGTAAGCGACGATGGCGGCTCGCTTCAGCACCTCGGATAATCGCGCGATCGGAATCGGGTGGCCGATCTCCGCAGCCGCCTGGCGCAAATAGGCATCGGCCCGGTATCGCTGGAGCGCCCGCCCGGCCGCGACCGCGAGGATCCCAGCCGCTGCGATGCAGACGATCCAGACGCCTGCCGCCGGCGGCCAGAAGGAGACGGGCGCCGGCAGGGCAAGGCCCGCCATGTTGGCAAGGTCTCCGGGGTCGCCGCTCATGGCGGGCTCGCGAGCGCGAGACGCTGCGCCTGCCGCCGCCCGATCAACTCGCGCAATTGATCGGCGACGTCCCGGTGGGTCGAGATCGGCAGAACGGGAATGGCACGACTGCGGGAAAGCCCGGCCAGGCGCGCGCGCCATTGCGCGTATTCGGACGAGAAGCGCTCCCGCAGGCCGCGCGCCGACGCATCCACCTCTATCTGCGCCTCGCCGGAGGAGAAGCTCGCCATGCCGATCTGCGGAAGGTCTCGCTCCATCGGATCGTGTACGAACATCGTCAGGACGTCGTTATGAGCACAGATTCGCGTGATCAGGCTTGTCGTCTCCTCATCCTCTCCCGCGGCATCGGAGATCAGGCAGACAAGCCAGTCATGGGTCGCCAGCCGTGCGGCCGCGCGCAGCGCCTCGTTCAATCGGGCAGGCCCGGAGCCGATATCGCGCGCCCCCCCGAGGCTGGCATTCTGCCGCACGACTTCCCACAGCACCCGCAACGCGCCGTGATCGCGGGCCTGCGGCTTGACGGTGACGAGCCCGGAGTCGCCGAAAACGATGGCGCCGACCCGGTCTCCGAGCGAGGTGACGCGCCAGGCGGCCAGCGCCGCGGCGTCGGCGGCTGCCACCGATTTCATTGCCCTGCGGCTACCGAAGAACATCGTCGAGCGCTGATCGACGAGCAGCAGGGCGGGACGATCTCGTTCCTCCGAATAAACCCGCACATGCGGCGAGCCGAGCCGGGCAGTGGCGAGCCAATCGATGTTGCGGGTGTCGTCACCCTCGAAATAGTGGCGCAGTTCCTCGAAGTTGAGGCCGCGACCGCGCAGCCGCGAGGCGTGTCGCCCGGCGAGCAGGCTGCGCACGGGCTGGCGCGGCAGGAAGCTGAAGCCGTGAGCACGATGCCGAAGCCGCGAGAGTTCGCCGATCGTGACAAAGGCCCGGGCATCGCCGCTCCCGCCATCCCTCTCTCTGCCGCCGGGTTCGGGCATGCCTGGCTTCCCTCAAATGGCTACGGCGACCTGCCGGACGATCTCGTCGAGCACCGCGTCGGCCGAGACGCCGTCGGCGCCTGCCTGGTAGCCGAGGGAGATACGGTGCCGGAGGCAGTCGTGAGCGACGGCCTGAACGTCCTCGGGGGTGACGAAATCCCGGCCCTGAAGCCAGGCATAGGTCCGCGAACACTTGTCGAGCGCGAGCGAGCCGCGCGGGCTCGCCCCGATGGCGATCCAGTCCTTGAGCTTGTCGGCATACTCGGCCGGGCGACGCGTCGCCGCGATCAAGGCCACCATATAGGTCTCGACCACGTCCTTCGTGGTCACCCGGTCGATCTCCCGGCGCGCGTCGAAGATGACCTGTTGCGGAATCTTTGGTGGCGACGATGTCTTGCCGCTCGCCGCAGTGTTCTCGGATCGCACGAGCCGCATCACCTTCACCTCGTCGGCGTCCGAGGGATAGTCGATCCGGATATGCATGAGGAACCGGTCCATCTGCGCTTCGGGCAGCGGATAGGTGCCTTCCTGTTCGATCGGGTTCTGCGTCGCCAGAACCATGAAGAGCGGCGGCAGATCATAGCGCTTGCCGGCGACCGTGACGTGGCGCTCCTCCATCGCCTCGAGGAGAGCCGACTGGACCTTCGGCGGTGCCCGGTTGATCTCGTCGGCGAGGATGAGGTTGCCGAAAATAGGGCCCTTGCGGAACTCGAATTGCCCGTCCTGCCGGAGAATCTCACCGCCGGTGACGTCGGACGGCAGCAGGTCGGGCGTGAACTGAATGCGGCTGAAATCCGATTCGAGATTTTTCGACAGGCTCTTGATCGCCCGCGTCTTGGCGAGGCCCGGCAGACCCTCCAGGAGGACATTTCCGTCGGCAAGCAGCGCGATGACGATGCGCTCGACCACACGCTCCTGTCCGATGATGTCCTGCCCTATCCTCGCCTGAAGATCGCGGACCACCTCGCGCGCGCTCGGCCCGGCTCCATCCATCGCCATGTCCTCGGTCATGTCCGCGAGGCGAGTTTGGCCGAACCGGCCATGGAGTCAGCCTTGTAACGGTTACGGCCTGGAGGCCTGTGGCGCAGCCTGCTCAGACCGGCAGGTCGACCACCGGCCCGCAGCAAAGCCGACGGGCCCGCGGCATCTATCGGCAATCGCCGGGGGCGTCGGCCCGGACGACACAGCGGAAGCCGACATGGCTGGTCGAGGTGTCGATCGGCTCGGCGTGGCGCGCCGCCGGGCGATAGCGCCGGCAATAACTGGGCGCGCAGAGATGCGAGCCGCCCTTCAGGACCTTGCGGGCAATGCGGATCTCGGGCTGGCGCGCGTCGTAGCTCTCGCTTTCCGGGCCGCCGCGCGGATTCTGCGGCACGCAGCAGGCTTTCGGCGCATCGGCCTCATGGCGGACGGAC
>NZ_JAELTI010000116.1 GCF_016428755.1 Allobosea sp. ASV33 | reverse complement strand
GGGTCTAATCAATGCGATCCGGCTTGGCAAGAGCAGAATTCATCGCCGGCGCAAAACGTTTCGCGGAAACGCCGTCATCCACCGCCTTCGGAAAGATGCCCGCCTTGGCCACGGCCCGGACCGGGCCGAAAGGCCATGCAAGCTGCCTCACAGGCGGGCTGCGGTGCCGTGCGAGGGACAGGTCGCGCCGGGAGGCGGGGTGTCCGGCGCCCGCTGACCTTTCCGCGGCCGAGCTGGTCAGGATTGGCAGCCTGCGCAACCGGCCTGCGCCGGGCGCATGCGCAGCGCCTTGCGCGGCAAGGGCTTCTTCGAAGAACATCGCGCCATGAATCAGAAAGAAGCCGCCGCCGCGCTCTCCGTCTGGGTCGCGCTCGAAAGTCCCACCAGCCATCCCGCCGGGGTCAACGGCATGATGGACCTCGTCCAGAAGGAGGTCGCCGGGCTGCCGATCGCGGCCGAGCGCATTCCCGGTCGCGACGGGCTCGGCGACATGGTCCTCCTGCGCGCCGGGCTCGCCAATGGCCAGCCGGGCGTCGCCGTGATGTCGCATCTCGACACGGTGCACCCGGTCGGCACCAGCGCCAGGGAGCTGCCGGTGCGGATCGACGGCGACCGGCTCTACGGCCCCGGCGTCTACGACATGAAGGGCGGCGCCTGGCTCGCCTTGCAGGCCTTCAAGCAGGTCGCGGCCGCAGGCTCGGCCAAGCGGCCGCTGAGCTTCCTGTTCACGCCGGACGAGGAGATCGGTTCTCCGACCAGCCGGGCGCTGATCGAGGAGATCGGCAAGGGCGCGAAGGCGGTGCTCGTCACCGAACCGGCGCGGCAGGGCGGCAAGATCGTCACCGCGCGCAAGGGCGTCGGCCGTTTCGATGTCAGGCTCGAAGGGCGGCCCTCCCATGCCGGCTCAAAGCACGCCGACGGGCGCAGCGCCATCCGCGAGGCGGCCCACCAGATCCTGGCGATCGAGGGCATGACCGATTATGCGCGCGGCATCACCACCAGCGTGGCGCTGATCGGCGGCGGCACGGCGGCGAACGTCATCCCGCAGCATGCCTGGTTCAGCGTCGATTGCCGCGTGACCACGCTCGCCGACGGCAAGATGATGGAAAACCGCATCCTCAGCCTGAAGCCGCATGACCCCGATGTCGCGCTGCGCATCACCGGCGGCATGAACCGGCCGCCCTACGAGAAGTCGGCTGCGGTGGCGGAGCTGTTCGAGCTGGCCCGCAAGGTTGCGGCCGATGTCGGCTTCGACCTGCAGGATTGCCCAATGACCGGTGGCGGCTCGGATGGCAACTTCACCGCTGCGCTCGGCGTGCCGACCTTGGATGGGCTCGGCATCGATGGCGACGGCGCGCATACCTTGCAGGAATACGGGCTGATCTCTTCGATCACCCAGCGACAGGCGCTGATGAAGGGCCTGCTGGAGACGATCTAAGGCGTTTTCGCCTCACGCACGGTTCTTGAGAAAACGCGGGTCATCCCAGGCGACCGCAGGGAGACCCGGGATCCATGCCTGAACCTTTCGCGGGGAGCGCTCCGGTATGGATCCCGGGTCTACGCTTCGCTCCGCCCAGGATGACCCGTGCTTTGGCTTCGCAGGGACAGAATGCAAAAAAGCCCCTCGCGACGCGAGGGGCTTTCTCGTTTGGGGGGTGCCCGAAGCCTCAGGCTTCCGGCTCGCCCATGCCGCCGGCGGCGAGGAATTTCTCGAGCCAGTGGATGTTGTAGTCGCCGTTGAGAATGTCCGGGTTGCGTACCAGCGTGCGGAACAGCGGCAGCGTCGTGTCGACGCCGTCGACGACGAACTCGTCGAGCGAGCGACGCAGGCGCATCAGGCATTCGTCGCGGTTGCGGCCATGCACGATCAGCTTGCCGACGAGTGAGTCGTAATGCGGTGGGATCGTGTAGCCCTGATAGGCGGCCGAATCGACGCGCACACCGAGGCCGCCCGGAGTGTGGAACGAGGTGATCTTGCCGGGCGAGGGGCGGAAGGTCGCGTGATGCTCGGCATTGACCCGGCACTCGATGGCATGGCCCTCGATGACGATGTCGGACTGCTTGAGCGAGAGCGGCGCGCCCGCGGCGATGCGGATCTGCTCGTTGACGAGGTCGATGCCGGTGATCATCTCGGTCACCGGATGCTCGACCTGGATGCGGGTGTTCATCTCGATGAAGTAGAACTCGCCGTCCTCGTAGAGGAATTCGATCGTGCCGGCGCCGCGATACTGCAATTCGCGCATCGCCTTGGCGCAGATCTCGCCGATCCGGTCGCGCTCGCCGGCATTCAGCGCGGGCGAGGGGCCTTCTTCCCAGACCTTCTGGTGGCGACGCTGCAGCGAGCAGTCGCGCTCGCCGAGATGGATCGCGTGGCCGCGGCCGTCGCCGAGCACCTGGATCTCGATATGGCGCGGCTTCTCGAGATATTTCTCGATATAGACCGCGTCGTCGCCGAAATTGGCCTTGGCTTCGCTGCGGGCCGTGGACAGGAGGACGGATACTTCATCCTCCGTGCGCACCACCTTCATGCCCTTGCCGCCGCCGCCCGAGGCGGCCTTGATGATCACGGGCAGGCCGATTTCGCGGATGATCTTCAGCGCTTCCTCGTCATCCGCGACGCCGCCTTCCGAGCCCGGCACGCAGGGGATGCCAAGACGCTTCGCCGTGCGCTTGGCCTCGATCTTGTCGCCCATGCTGCGGATATGCTCGGCCTTGGGGCCGATGAAGGCGATGTTGTGCCGGTCCAGGATCTCGGCGAAGCGGGCGTTCTCGGAGAGAAAGCCGTAGCCTGGATGAACCGCGTCGGCGCCGGTGATCTCGCAGGCCGCGATCAGGGCGGGGATGTTGAGATAGCTCTCGCGGGCCGGCGGCGGCCCGATGCAGACGCTCTCGTCGGCGAGGCGCACATGCATCGCATTGGCATCGGCCGTGGAATGCACCGCGACGGTCGCGATGCCGAGCTCCTTGGCGGCGCGCAGCACGCGCAGCGCGATCTCTCCACGATTGGCGATCAGGATCTTGTCGAACATCTTGAAACCCAAATCGGACCCGGCGGCGCGAGGCGCCGCGCTCACTCGATCACCAGCAGCGGCTCGCCGTATTCCACCGGCTGGCCGTCCTCGACCATGATGGCCGTGACCTTGCCGGCGCGGGGCGCAACGATGTCGTTGAAGGTCTTCATCGCCTCGACGAGCAGGATGCGCTCACCCTGCTTCACGACACTGCCGATCTCGACGAAGGGCTTGGCGTCGGGCGAGGGGCGGCGATAGGCGGTCCCGACCATCGGGGAGGGCACGGCGCCCGGATGGGCGGCGGTCGGCTTGGCATCGACCGGCGCGCTGGCCGCGGCGACCGGGGCCGGCATCGCCATCATCTGGGGGGCGGCGGGAACCTGGACGGTCGTCGAGATATTGCGGGCGACGCGGACGCGCAGATCGCCCTTCTCGACCTCGATCTCGGTGAGATCGGTCTGGTTCAGGAGCTCGGCGAGCTCGCGGACAAGTTCGGGGTCGATCGGGCTCTTGGTCGCCATGGCGGGTATCACCGTCTTCTTCAGATATTCGGATGGGCCTCGGCGAGCGCCGCGAGCCCGTTCATTCGGGTTCAGATGGCCTTCGCCGCCCGCCGCACCTCGCCATCCCTCACGGGGCGGGCGGATCGGAGGCGATGTCCGTTGGGGACGTGGACGGCGACCATCGAGGGCGTTGATTCCGGCACCGCGCGCAGGCGGCAGGAGCCGCCCTCATAAACGTTGCGGGCCGGCAGGGGAAGCCTGAAGCGCCCCGCCGGCCCGTTCGTGCGTGTGGAAGCGACGGTTCAGCCGGCGCAGTCGGTCTTGCCGCAGCGGCGGACGGAATCGATCTTCGACTTGAGGGCGGCCTGGCCGACCGCGCCGAAGACGATCTCGTCGCCGACGATGAAGGCCGGCGTGCCGGTGAGGCCGAGGCGATCGCCGAGCGCGACGGTGTCCTCGATCGCGGCCTTGGTGGCGGGGGCTTCCATGTCCTTCTTCACCTGCGCGATATCGGCGCCGGCTTCCTTGGCGATGTCGAGCGCCTTGGCGGCGTTGACCTTGCCCTTCACGCCCATCAGCTTGTTGTGGAACTCGAAATATTTCGCGCCCTGGAGCTGGTTCTTCACGGCGACGGCGACGCGGCTGGCCTCGACCGAATCAGGCCCGAGGATCGGGAAGTCCTTGAGGACGACGCGCAGCTTCGGATCGGCCTTGGAGAGCGCGGTCACGTCCTCCATCGCCCTTTTGCAGAAGCCGCAATTGTAATCCATGAACTCGACGAGGGTGATGTCCCCCTCGGGATTGCCGATGATGACCGAGGTCGCGGGATCGGTGATCCGGGCCTTCTCGGCGGCGACCGCGTTGCGCTGGGCATCGGCCTGGGCGACCGTGTTGCGGCGCTCCAGCTCGATCAGAGCGTCCTGGATGATCTCGGGATTCTTCAGGATCGTCTCGCGGATGAGATCGGTCACCGCCTTGCGCTGTTCGGGCGAGAGCGGCTGGCCCTGCGCCATGGCCGGGGCAGCGGAGGCCGCGAGCCAGAGGCCGAGCGCGATGGCGGCAGGCCGCAGGCAGGCGCGCGCCAGGCTGGTCAGGGTCGGGAAAGCCATCTCGTCATCCTTTCAAAACCGCCGGCCGACAGGTGCCGACGGAAGCAACGCGTCTGGCGCGAGCTTGTGGGTGTTCGGGGGGCGAAGGTCAAATCACAGCTCTGCCAGCGGTTGCGGCCGATGGTTGCAGGGCGCCGTGGGCTCGGCTACGCGATCTCGCTGCCTCGCGAACCCGGACAAGCCGATGTCGAAGCCCCTGATTGCGCCCGCCGCCTTGCCCGCTCTGGCCGAGCGGGCCGAGCGTGTCGCCCCCTTCATCGTCATGGACGTGATGAACCAGGCTGCCGCCATCGAGCGCCGCGGCGGCTCGGTCGTGCATATGGAAGTCGGCCAGCCCTCGGCGCCGACGCCGGCCTCGATTCGCGCCGCAGCGGCGCGGGCGCTGGAGCACGGCCGGATCGGGTACACGCAGGCGCTCGGCACGGATTCGCTGAGGGATCGCATCGCGCGCCATTATCGGGATGCTTATGGCGTCCAGGTGGCGGCCGAGCGTGTGGTGGTGACGACGGGCTCGTCGGGCGGCTTCATCCTGGCCTTCCTCGCCTGTTTCCAGCCGGGCGCGCGGATCGCGATCACGGCGCCGGGCTACCCGGCCTATCGCAACATCCTGATCGCGCTCGGGTTGGAGCCGGTCGCGATCGAGGTCGGCCCCGAGACGCGTTTCGCCCTGACGCCAGAGCTGATCGAGCGTGCCCATCGCGAGAAGCCGCTCGCGGGCGTGCTGACCATGAGCCCGGCCAACCCGACCGGCGTGGTGATGGCGCCCGAGGCGATCGCCGATGTCGCCACCTGCTGCCGCAAGCTCGGGCTCTGGTACATTTCAGACGAGATCTATCACGGCCTGACCTACGAGACCCCGGCAATGACGGCGCTCGCCGCCGATCAGGACGCGATCATCGTCAACTCCTTCTCCAAGTATTACTGCATGACCGGCTGGCGCGTCGGCTGGCTCGTCGTTCCGCAGCGGCTGGTGCGCACGATCGAGCGCCTGCAGCAGAATTTTTCGATCTCGGTACCCTATCTCAGCCAGGTCGCGGGCGAGGCGGCTTTCGATGCGACGGAAGAATGCGAGGCGATCAAGGCCGGCTATGCCGAGAACCGCGCCTTCCTGCTCAAGGCGCTGCCGGAGATCGGGCTCGGCGATTTCCTGCCGGTGGACGGGGCCTTCTACGTCTATCTCGACATCGGCCGGTACTCGAACGACTCCATGGCCTTCTGCCGCAGCGTGCTCGAAGAGGCCGGGGTCGCGATCACGCCCGGACTCGATTTCGACGAAACGCGCGGCGCGCGCACGATCAGGCTTTCCTTCGCCGGCTCGCTCGGCGAATGCGAGGAGGCGGTGACGCGCATCGGCGCCTGGATGAAGAAGCGCTGAGCAGGCGCTTGCACCCCCTCGGGAATTTCTTGCCAGAATTCGCGGAATACCAGCATTCTGAATCCGTGGGATAGCGCGGAGGCTTGTTATGAACATCGCTGCATCGGGCGCATCAGTCCCGCGGCGAGGCATTGCCAGAATGGTTTCCCTGTTCGGTTGGCTGGCGCTTGCTTTCGTATTTCTGCCTTCGGCCGCTCCGGCCCGGGCCGACGATCAATCCTCCATCATCCTCAACCTTCGCGGCGACGAAACGCCCGAGACGATCCGCCGGATGGTCGACGCCTTGTCCGCTCCCGGGCGGCAGGTCGAGATTCGGGTCGGCGGCGTTACCGCTGCGCCCGCTGTGGCACCATCCGCGGAGCCTGCGAGCAAGGCCAAGACTGCTGCCGCGCAACCTGCTCCCGCCCGGTCGATGGCGGATGAGGATGGTTTCCAGACCGAGGTCAACGCCCTGGTCGACCGGTTCGTCGACGGTGTCGGGTATAGCGGCACCTCGATCCCGGCGATCGCCGAATTGCCGACCGACTGGGGTAGGGCCTGGCAGCGTAATCTCAATGGCCGCGAAAGCCTGCCTGCCGGCTGGCGCGTCTTCGGGATCGTCTGCCTCGCGCTCGCCGCCGCGTTCGTGTTCCGGATCGCGACCGCCCGCTGGTTTGCGCGGAAGATGCAGCCGGCCGGGCCCGAATTCACGCCACGTCTCGTCGCCTCGTCCTGGGGGCTGCTCCAGGATATCGCGACCATCTTCCTGGCCCTGGCTCTGGCGAGGCTCGCCCGCAACGCCTGGCTGCCCGAGAACGATCTCGCCAATATCGCTCTCACGACCGGCGCCAACGGCGCGGCGATCGGCGCGATCTACATTGCGGTCGGCCGCTTCCTGCTCTCGCCCGGCGCGCCGGCGCGGCGGATCATGCCATTGCCGCGCGCCGAGGTGCATTTCCGTCGGCTCGTCGCCTACGCGATCCTGACGCCGCTGATCGTGACCGGTATCCTGCTCGCCCACCATGTCAGTACAGGTCCGCGCCCGGTGACCGGGCTGATCGCGCTCACCGGGCTTGCCATCACGCTGTTCAAGATCTGGTGGTTCCATGACGCGCGTTACGATCTGGCGGCGCTGGTCCTCTCCGGCTCCTCGGAGCCCGGCCCCATCCGGCGGCTGATCGCGGCCGGGACGGCCTGGTTCTACATCGCCACGACGGTCGTGCTCTGGATGGTCAGCAGCGCGGCTGCGATGATGTCGAATGGCGGGCGCTGGGCCGAGGCCGCGGCGACGACGCAGGTCGCGATCGTCCTGATCCCCGTCTTCGCCGTCGGCATCTCCAGCCTGATGCGTTGCCATGCGATGCGGCACGAGGCCGAGCATGGCGCCACGCCGATGTGGCGCGCCGGCAGCGCGGCGCTGCGCGCCGCTGCCGTCGGGGCGCTGTGGGCGGTCGGCTTCTTCGTCCTGGCGCGTCTCTGGGCCGGCTTGCTGCTGGGCGTCACCTCAGGGCAATTCGCCATGGTGATGCGGCAGACCGCGGGTGTTGCGATCTTCGCCTTCGTCGGCTGGGTTGCGCTCGTCTTCCTGCACGCCTTCTTCGACGGCTATACGCCGAGGCCGCGCGTCGTCGGTCCCGCCGACGAGGACGCGGCGCATGAGGAGGGCGTGCCGAGCCGGCTGGCGACGGTCCTGCCGGTGCTGCGCGGCGTCGTGCTGGGCGCGGTGCTCGGCCTCACGATCCTCATCGTGCTGTCGCGGCTGGGCGTCGATATCGGGCCGCTCCTTGCCGGCTTCGGCATTCTCGGCCTCGCCATCTCCTTCGGCTCGCAGGCCTTGGTGCGCGACATCGTCTCCGGCCTGTTCTTCATGCTGGAGGATGCCTTCCGCGTCGGCGAATATGTCGATACCGGCCGGCTCAAGGGCACGGTCGAGAAGATATCGCTGCGCTCCATGCAGTTGCGCCACCAGAGCGGCCAGATCCACACCGTGCCCTTCGGCCAGGTCCAGTCGCTGACCAATGCCAGCCGCGACTGGGCGACGGTGAAGTTCAACGTCCGCCTCGATCATGCCGCCGATATCGAGCAGGCCCGCAAGGCGATCAAGAAGACCGGCATCGCCATGCTTGAAGACCCAGAATTTGCGCCGCATTTCATCGCGCCGCTCAAGATGCAGGGCGTGGCCGACATCACCGACAGCGCCATCGTCATCCGGCTGAAATTCACGGCCAAGCCGAACCAGGCCTCGGCGTTGCAGCGCGAGTCGCTGAAGCGCGTCTATCGTGCCCTCAACGACGCCCATGTGCCCTTCGCCTCGAATGCCGTCACGGTGCGCGGCGGCGAGGGTGGCATGCAGAGCCAGGCCGCCGCGGCGATCTCGACCGTGCCGCCGCCAAGCCCGCTTGCGCCGGCGGCAGGCTGAGATGGATTGATCGCCGCTGACGACAAGTGACGGATCGAGACCGGGCGTAGCCGGGACTGGCTTGCTGCTCTGGACAACTCGCCCGCCAGATTTCCTTGCCCGTTAAAAAGAAGAAGCCCGCTGCGAGGTGCAGCGGGCTTCGTCATCTATCGGGCTTCAGCGTCGCGCTCAGGAACGGCCGGCGAGCCTGTTCCACCAGCCGCCGCGCTTCGGGCGGTTCGGGTCCGGCTCCGTCAGCACGACCGCGACGGGCTCTTCGGCAGGCGCCGGGGCAGGAGCGGGCTCAGGCGCCGGAGCGGGTTCGGCCGGAGCGGCAGCAGCTTCGGGAGCGGGAGCTTCGGCCTTGGTCTCGACGGGGGCCGGTGCGGCTTCAGCGATGGCCTCGCCACCCTCGGTGATCGGCACGACCTTCTTGCGCGAACGGCTGCGCTTGGGCTTTTCGGCCTCGGCGGGAGCAGCCTCGGTCGCGACGGTCTCGGCCTTGGCCTCGGTTTCCTTGGCGGCCTCGGCCTTCGGCTTGCGGGCGCGGCTGCGCTTCGGCTTGGCGGGCTCGGCCGCAGGTTCCTCGGCGACCGGCTCCGGAGCGGTCTCGGCAACGGCTTCGGCGGCCGGCTCGGCAGCGGCCGAAGTCACGGCCTCGTCGCCGTCCTCCTCGCCCTCGTCGCCTTCGTCATCGCCCTGCGCGCCGTCGAGCTGCTGGCCCTGCTCGTCACGCTCGCCGCCACGCCGGCGCCGACGCCGACGCCGGCGACGGCGGTTGTTGTCACCCTCGCCACGCTCGGACTGGCCCTGGGCCTCTTCCGCGATGGTCTCGGTGCCGCCGGTCTCGGCGTCGAGAGCAGCCGCTTCCGCAGCGGCGTCGAGCGCCTCGTCGTCGACGTCGGACGCGATCGCTTCGGCCTTGAAGCTGGTCGGAACGATCCGGCCCTCATTGCCGACGAACTCGCCGCGCTCGACCTCGAAATAGCGGGTACCAAGCAGGTTCGCGTCGGTCGAGATCGTGATCGCGATGGCGAAGCGGGTCTCTAGATCGGCGAGATGGGCGCGCTTCTGGTTGAGGACATAGAGCGCCACTTCCGGCCGGGTGCGGACGGTGAGGTTGTGCGAGGCGCTCTTGATCAGCGTCTCCTCCAGCGCACGCAGGATCTGCAGCGCGACCGAGGGGGTCGAGCGGATCATGCCGGCGCCGGCGCAGTGCGGGCAGGGCACCGAGGAGGATTCGAGCACGCCGGTGCGGATGCGCTGGCGCGACATCTCCAGGAGGCCGAAGGCCGAGATGCGGCCGACCTGGATGCGGGCGCGGTCGTCCTTGAGGCACTCCTTCAGCTTCTTCTCGACCGCGCGATTGTTCCGGTTCTCCTCCATGTCGATGAAATCGATCACGATGAGGCCGGCGAGGTCGCGCAGGCGCAGCTGGCGGGAGATTTCCTCCGCCGCTTCGAGATTGGTCTTGAGGGCAGTGTCCTCGATATTGTGCTCGCGGGTCGAGCGGCCCGAGTTGATGTCGATCGCGACCAGCGCTTCCGTCTGGTTGATGACGAGATAGCCGCCGGATTTCAGCGTGACCGTGTTCGAGAACATCGCGTCGAGCTGGCTTTCGACGCCGAAGCTCGCGAAGAGCGGTGTCTGCTCGCGATAGGGCTTCACGCTCTTGGCATGGCTCGGCATGAGCATGCGCATGAAGTCCTTGGCCTCGCGATAGGCGTTATCGCCGGCGACGTGAACCTCGTCGATATCCTTGTTGTAGAGGTCGCGGATCGAGCGCTTGACGAGGTTGCCCTCCTCGTAGACCAGCGACGGGGCGACGGAGGCCAGCGTCAGCTCGCGCACGCTCTCCCACATCCGCATGAGATATTCGTAGTCGCGCCGGATCTCGACCTTGGTGCGCGAGGCACCGGCCGTACGCAGGATCAGGCCCATCCCCTCCGGGACCTCCAGCTCCTGCGCGATCTCCTTCAGGCGCTTGCGGTCCTCGGTGTTGGTGATCTTGCGCGAGATGCCGCCGCCCTTGCCGGTGTTCGGCATCAGCACCGAATAGCGGCCGGCGAGCGAGAGATAAGTGGTGAGCGCCGCGCCCTTGTTGCCGCGCTCTTCCTTGACGACCTGGACCAGGATGATCTGGCGGCGCTTGATCACCTCCTGGATCTTGTACTGGCGACGGTGGCTGCGCTGGCGGCGCTCCGGCATGTCGTCGAGAGCGTCGCCGCCGCCGAGCTGCTCGGGCGCCTCTTCGGCATCCTCGTCGCCGTGATCGTCGTCGTGGTCGTCCTCGGACGGCTTGCGCGCCTCGGTGTCCGCGCTCTCGGCCGAAACGGTTTCCTCCACCGCGGTCGCTTCGACGGTCTCGAAGGTCAGCGGGGCGGCGTTCTCGACGGCGTCCTCGGTGGCCGATTCGGCGATCGCCGGGGCGAAGACCTCACCGAAAGCGGGACCGCCCTCGTTGACCATGGCGGCTTCCTTGCCGTCGGTCACGACGTCGACATCATCGCCGGTCGCTTCGACCTCGGCCGAGACCGTCTCGTCGGCGGTGGCCTTCTTGGCGCGATGATCGCGATCGCCACGGCGGCCGCGGTCGCGGCGGCCACGCTTCTCGCGGCGCTCCTCGTCGCGTTCCTCGTCACGCTCGGCGCGGGCCTCGTCGTCGAGCAGCGCCTGCCGATCGGCGACGGGGATCTGGTAGTAGTCGGGATGGATCTCGGAGAAGGCGAGGAAGCCGTGGCGGTTGCCGCCATATTCCACGAAGGCGGCCTGGAGCGAGGGCTCCACGCGCGTCACCTTGGCGAGATAGATATTGCCGCGGAGCGGCTTTCGGCTGGCGGATTCGAAATCAAATTCTTCGACGCGGGATCCGCGGACCACCACGACCCGGGTCTCCTCCGGGTGGGTGGCATCGATAAGCATCTTGTTGGCCATAAGATAGTTCCATTGGCGCGGCTGCCGACCTGTGCCGCATGGCTACGGACGTGAATCCGCCGCCGCGGGCGAGGGCGCCGCGAGAAGGCCGGAGCGAGCCGGCATGTTGCAGGAGGGAGGAGGAAGCGGTCGAGACGGGAAGGCGGCTCGGAACAGCCACCCGGGCGACAAGCCCGGCGCGGTTCCGCAGGTTCGGACGGTTCACCGATGGTGCTAGCGGCGTCTTATGCCCCGTCATCTGTCCTGACCTGCGATGCTCCGGCCGAATAGCCAGGCGCATCGCGTTTGCACGCTCGCAAGACAGGGCAGGGCGCAGAAAACACGCAATCCCGATGCCAACCGTCTGCGGACGATCCGTTGCGGTCGTCTTGTTGCCGCCGTCCCGTTCGGGAGCGGTGGCCCAGCCTGCTTCGGACGCCGACGGATCGCACGATCCGGATGTGTCCCTCGGACAGGCTGACAAGCAACCTGTTCCATTACAGACAGGTGATGGTGATTTGCAAGTCACATGAGGGCCGCATTTCAGCCGGCGCTTCCTGAGGCGGTTCCCGGCCTACCGGAGAGATGGTAACGGGCTGTTAGGATTTCAGCCCCGTTATGGTTAAACCCTCGTAACAAGAGACGGGATTTTTCAACTGTTCTCGTGCATCCGCCGCGCTGATGGGAGCCGTCGTGATGCGCCGTGGCGGCCCTGGGCGCTGCGGTGCGCGCTGGCCGCTGCCTGCCTGCTGGCAATCGCTCCCGTGACAGGCCATTCGCCCGCTTGGGCACAGCCGAAGACCGAGCCGCGGCCGCAGAGCGAATACCCGGTCGCGACCGACGCCCGCATCGAGCAGAACGGCGAGACCGTGCGGCTCTCGATGATGCTGTCCGCCTCCGTCGCGGTCGATGCCTGGGTGCAGGCGTCGCCCGATCGCGTCATCGTCGAATTGCCCTCGACCAATTTCCAGATCCAGCCCTCGGCCAAACGCAATGCCGGTTTCGTCAGCGGCTATCGCTACGGCCTGTTCACGGCCGACAAAGCGCGAATCATCATCGACCTGTCCCAGCCCGCCACCATCGCCAAGGCTGAGGTGAAGACGGTGCGCGGCGGCTTCGGCGAGCTCGCGATCGAGCTGAAGAAGGTGTCGCGGGCGGATTTCCTGGCCGATGCCGGGAAGGTGCTGAAGCCCGGAGCGCCAGCACCGACGCCGGCGCCGACCAAGGCAGCCGGCGAGACACGTCGCACGATCGTGATCGACCCCGGCCATGGCGGCATCGATCCCGGAGCGACGGTCGCCTCGATCGCCGAGAAGGCGGTGGTCCTCGCTTTCGGCAAGGCGCTCAAGGAGCAGTTGGAGGCCAACGGCCGCTACCGCATCGTCATGACCCGCGACGACGACCGCTTCGTCTCGCTCGGCGACCGCGTGCAGATCGGGCGCAGCGAACAGGCCGACCTGTTCATCTCGATCCATGCCGATTCACTGACGCAGGCCCAGGATGTACGCGGTGCGACCGTTTATACCCGCTCGGAACGGGCAACCGACGCCGAGGCCGCCCGGCTCGCGGCCAAGGAAAACGAGGCCGATTCCGTCGCGGGCCTGGAAACCAGCGAGGAAGTACAGGACGTCGCCGGCATCCTGATGGATCTCGCCCGGCGCGAGACGCGAACCTTCACCGGGGTCTTCGCGCGCAATCTCGTCGAGAAGCTCGGCGGCTCGATCAAGATGCACAAGATACCGCTGCGCTCGGCCCGATTCTGGGTTCTGAGCGCGCCCGATGTGCCCTCCGTGCTGATCGAGCTCGGCTATATGTCGAGCCCGAAGGATGCCGAACTGCTGAACTCGCCGGAATGGCGGGGCAAGGCGGTGACGGCCGTCTCAGCCGCGATCGAGGACTATTTCGCCCGCGAGCGGGCCTCGGTCGGCAAGGCGGCAGAGAGCCGGAACTAGGGAACCCCAACGGTTCCGGTTGCGCCATGCTGCGAACGGCGGCAGGGATGGGGAACGGCCGAATCGTCGGCGGCGTGCCCGCGTGCGTTCCGAAGGCTGTCGGATGATGCGGAATGTGGTCGCGAGGCCACGGTTCCGCCATCTCCGTCATGTTATAGCTATGATTTGCGAAGCGCCCCGATTTGGCGCCCGCCGGGTGGCAATTACGGGGTCCAGGGCCTGAGATGCGGTTCATTCTGCGAATCTTCGGATGGTTGTTCGCCGCCGGCGCGATCGCTTTCGTGATCGGCGCCGCCATCGCCGGCGGCCTGATCTGGCATTACTCGCGCGATCTGCCGGACTATGCGCAGCTCAGGAACTACGAGCCGCCGGTGATGACCCGCGTCCATGCGGGCGACGGCAGCCTGATCGCCGAATATGCGCGCGAGCGGCGCCTCTATCTGCCGATCCAGGCCGTGCCGAAGCTCGTCGTCGACGCCTATATCTCGGCCGAGGACAAGAATTTCTACAAGCATGTCGGCGTCGATCCGGAAGGCTTGGTCCGCGCCGCCATCTCCAATTTCCGCAACCGCAGCGCCAATCGCCGGCCGCAGGGCGCCTCGACGATCACCCAGCAGGTCGCGAAGAACTTCTTTCTGAGCCCCGAGCAGTCGATCGAGCGCAAGATTCGCGAAGCGCTCGTCGCGCTGAAGCTCGAATCGACCTACTCGAAGGATAAGATCCTCGAGCTCTATCTGAACGAGATCTATCTCGGCGCTCCGGCGCCGGGGCAGGGCAGCTACGGCATCGCCGCGGCCGCGCTGAACTATTTCGGCAAGTCGGTGCATGAGCTGAACCTGCAGGAAGCGGCCTATCTTGCTGCGCTTCCGAAGGCGCCGACCGATCTGCACCCCTTCCGCAACCGTGACCGCGCGATCGAGCGCCGCAACTACGTGATCGATCGCATGGTCGAGAACGGCTACGTCAAGCGCGAGGCGGGCGAGGAGGCCAAGAAGCAGCCGCTCGGCGTCAATCCGCGCACTGTGTCGCCGAATCAGATTGCGGCCGGCTATTTCGCCGAGGAGATTCGGCGCGAGCTGCAGGATCGCTACGGCGAGAAGAAGCTCCTCGAAGGCGGCCTATCGGTCCGTGCCACGGTCGATCCCAAGATCCAGTTGATGGCGCGCAAGGCGCTGGTCGACGGTCTCGTGCGCTTCGACGAGGCGCGCGGCTGGCGCGGCGCGATCCAGAAGCTCGACCTCGCCGGCAAGGAATGGGGCGCCGTCGTCGGCGAGCTGCCGGTCCTGGGCGACGTCGCGCCGTGGCGCCTCGCCGTGGTGCTCGACGTCAACGGCGACAGCGCCAGGCTCGGACTGCATCCCTTGCGCGATACCGCGGGCCACCTCAACAAGGAGCGCCAGACCCTGACACTGGCCGCCGACGGCATCAAATGGACCCGCCGCGCCCGCGTCTCGCAGGCCGTGTCGGTTGGTGACGTCGTCTATGTCGAGCCGATCGAGAGCCGGCCGGGCTTCGCGCGTCTCAGGCAATTGCCGGAGGTCAACGGCGCCATCGTCGCGATGGATCCGTTCTCGGGCCGCGTGCTCGCGATGGTCGGCGGCTTCAGCCACGACCAGTCGGAGTTCAACCGCGCGACGCAGGCGCTGCGCCAGCCCGGCTCCTCCTTCAAGCCCTTCGTCTACGCGACCGCGCTCGACAACGGCTACACGCCGTCGAGCATCATCCTGGACGCTCCGATCGAGATCGATCAGGGGCCGGGGCTGGGCATGTGGCGGCCGGAGAATTTCGACGGCAAGTCGACCGGCCCGCGCACGCTGCGCTACGGCATCCAGTTCTCGAAGAACCTGATGACGGTGCGGCTCGCCAAGGATGTCGGCATGCCGCTGATCGCCGAATATGCCCGTCGCTTCGGCGTCTATGACGATCTCCAGCCGGTGCTGTCGATGTCGCTGGGCGCCGGCGAGACGACCGTGATGCGGATGACCGCGGGCTATTCGATGCTGGTCAACGGCGGCAAGCGCATCCGGCCGACCCTGATCGACCGTATCCAGGACCGCACGGGCTCGACGATCTTCCGGCATGATCAGCGCGTCTGCGAAGGCTGCAACGCCGAAAAATGGGCGAACCAGCAGGAGCCGCGCCTGATCGACAACCGCGAACAGGTGCTCGACCCGCTGACGGCGTACCAGATGGTCTCGATCCTCGAAGGCGTGGTCAACGCCGGCACGGCGACCGTGGTCAAGTCCGTGGGCAAGCCGCTCGCCGGCAAGACCGGCACGACCAACGACGCCAAGGAC
>NZ_JAELTI010000115.1 GCF_016428755.1 Allobosea sp. ASV33 | reverse complement strand
GGGTGCAGATCGCGAGCTGGATCTCGTCCGGCCAGTTGCAGGTCGACTGGGCCTTCCGCGTCGATACGCTGACAGTGGTGATGCTGGTCGTGGTCAACACGGTCTCCAGCCTCGTGCACCTCTACTCGATCGGCTACATGCACGAGGATCCGCACCGCCCGCGCTTCTTCGCCTATCTCTCGCTGTTCACCTTCGCGATGCTGATGCTGGTGACGTCGGACAACCTCGTGCAGATGTTCTTCGGCTGGGAAGGCGTCGGCCTGGCCTCCTACCTGCTGATCGGCTTCTGGTACCAGAAGCCCTCGGCCAATGCGGCGGCGATGAAGGCCTTCATCGTCAACCGCGTCGGCGATTTCGGCTTCTCGCTCGGCATCTTCCTGGTCTTCGTGCTGTTCGGCTCGGTCGGCTTCGACGCGATCTTCCCGCGCGCCGGCGAGCTGGTGAACCAGAGCTTCCACTTCCTCGGCTATGACTGGAACGCCCTGACCCTGACCTGCCTGCTGCTCTTCATGGGCGCCATGGGCAAGTCCGCGCAGTTCCTGCTGCACACCTGGCTGCCGGACGCGATGGAAGGCCCGACCCCGGTGTCGGCCCTCATCCACGCCGCGACGATGGTCACCGCCGGCGTCTTTATGCTGGCGCGCCTGTCGCCGGTCTTCGAATACGCCCCGGTCGCGCTCACCGTCGTCGTCGTCATCGGCGCCACGACCGCCTTCTTCGCGGCGACGGTCGGCCTCGTGCAGAACGACATCAAGCGCGTCATCGCCTATTCGACCTGCTCGCAGCTCGGCTACATGTTCGTCGCGCTCGGCGTCGGCAACTATGGCGCCGGCATCTTCCACCTCTTCACCCATGCCTTCTTCAAGGCGCTGCTGTTCCTGGGCGCGGGCTCCGTCATCCACGCGATGCATCACGAGCAGGACATGCGCCATATGGGCGGCCTCCGGAAGCATATCCCCATCACCGCCGCCGCGATGACGATCGGCACGCTGGCGCTCACCGGGGTCGGCATTCCCGGCACGATCTTCGGCTTCGCCGGCTTCTTCTCGAAGGACGCGATCGTCGAGAGCGCCTATGCCTCGGTGGCGCATGGCGGGTTCGCCTCGTCCTACGCGTTCGTCCTGCTGGTCGTCGCGGCCTGCATGACCTCGTTCTACTCCTGGCGGCTCTATTTCATGACCTTCGAGGGCGCGCCGCGCTGGGGCCATGGCCACGACGCGCATGGTCACGGCCATGACGACCACGCCCATGCCGCGCACGGCCACGACGATCACGGCCATGGCCATGATCACACGCCGCATGAGAGCCCGTGGGTGATGCTGATCCCGCTCGTCCTGCTGTCGATCGGCGCGATCCTGGCCGGCGTCGTGTTCAAGGAGGCCTTCATCGGCCACGACTTCGAGCATTTCTGGAAGTCGGCCCTGTTCATGGGCAAGGACAACCACATCCTGCACACGATGCACGAGGTGCCGACCTGGGTCGCGTTCTCGCCTTTCGTGGCGATGCTGATCGGCTTCGTGCTGGCGTACTACATGTATGTCCGCCGGCCGGACGTGCCCGGCAAGCTGGCTGCCGCCAACCCGGCGCTCTACCAGTTCCTGCTCAACAAGTGGTACTTCGACGAAATCTACGACTTCCTGTTCGTGCGTCCGGCGAAGTGGCTCGGCCGCTTCCTCTGGAAGAAGGGCGATGGCTTCGTCATCGACGGCTTCGGCCCGGACGGCGTCTCGGCCCGCGTGGTCGACGTCACCAATCGGGTGGTCCGGCTGCAGACCGGCTATCTCTATCACTATGCCTTCGCCATGCTCATCGGCGTCGCTGGGCTCGTGACCTGGTATCTCATGGCCCGCGGGTGAGATGATGTTCGGTTTCGGTATCCTCACCGGTCTCCTGATCCTGCCGCTGGTCGGCGCTGCCTTCATCCTGGTGCAGCGCGGCGACGAGGCGTCGGTCAACTCCAACGCCCGCTGGGCGGCGCTCGTCACGACGGTGCTGACCTTCGTGCTCGCTTGCGTCGCCTGGGGCAGGTTCGACCCCGCCAATCCCGGCTTCCAGATGGTCGAGACCCATGGCTGGGTTTCGGACGCCATCAAGTTCAAGCTCGGCGTCGACGGCTTCTCCTTCCCGTTCATCGTTCTGACGGCGTTCCTGATGCCGTTCTGCATCATCGCGTCCTGGACCTCGGTCGAGAAGCGGGTGCGCGAATACATGATCGCGTTCCTGGTGCTGGAAGCGCTGATGATCGGCGTCTTCGCGGCGCTCGACCTCGTGCTGTTCTACCTGTTCTTCGAGGCAGGCCTGATCCCGATGTTCCTGATCATCGGCATCTGGGGCGGCAAGCGGCGCGTCTACGCCTCCTACAAGTTCTTCCTCTACACGCTGCTCGGCTCGGTGCTGATGCTGCTGGCCGTGATGGCGATGTACTGGAACGCCGGCACCACCGACATTCCGGCGCTGCTCGCGCACAAGTTCCCGTCGCAGATGCAGACCTGGCTGTGGCTCGCCTTCTTCGCGTCGTTCGCGGTGAAGATGCCGATGTGGCCGGTCCATACCTGGCTGCCCGACGCGCACGTCGAGGCGCCGACCGCCGGCTCCGTCGTCCTGGCGGCGATCCTGCTGAAGATGGGTGGCTACGGCTTCATCCGCTTCTCGATCCCGATGTTCCCGGAGGCCTCGGCACATTTCGCGCCGCTGGTGTTCGCCCTCTCGGTCATCGCCATCGTCTACACCTCGCTGGTGGCGCTGATGCAGGAGGACATGAAGAAGCTGATCGCCTATTCCTCCGTCGCCCATATGGGCTTCGTGACGATGGGCCTCTTCACCCTGACGCCGCAGGGCATCCAGGGCGCGATGTACCAGATGGTCAGCCACGGCCTGGTCTCCGGCGCGCTCTTCCTCTGCGTCGGCGTGATCTACGATCGCATGCACACCCGCGAGATCGCGGCCTATGGCGGCCTGGTGAACCGGATGCCGGCCTATGCCGTCGTCTTCATGGTCTTCACCATGGCCAATGTCGGTCTGCCCGGCACCTCCGGCTTCGTCGGCGAGTTCCTGACGCTGCTCGGCGCCTTCCGCGCCAATCCCTGGGTGGCCTTCTTCGCGACCTCCGGCGTCATCCTCTCGGCGGCCTACGCGCTCTGGCTCTACCGCCGCGTCGTGTTCGGCGAGTTGGTGAAGCCCGAGCTGAAGGACATCAAGGACCTGAACGTCCGCGAATATGTGACGCTGGTCCCGCTCGTGCTGCTGACGATCTGGTACGGCGTCCAGCCGCACCAGATCCTCGACGCCTTCGCGGCGCCGACCGAGGCGCTCATCAAGAACTATCAGGCAGCCCTCGCCGTCGCGAAGACGGCGCTGGCGGTCGCGCAGTAAGGTCTCGTCATGGCTCTGCCCGCTCTCGGCCCGGCCCTGCCGGAAATCATCCTCGCCATCGGCGCCATCGTGATGGTGCTGGTCGGCGCGATCCAGGGCGAGCGCTCCACGCGCCTGCTCGAAGGGCTGGCGCTCGTGCTGCTCGCCGTCGCGCTGGTCGTGGTCGTCTCAGGCACCGGCAAGCTGCTGACCTTCAACAACGGTTTCATTGCCGACGGCTTCGGCCGCTTCATGAAGGTGCTGACGCTGCTCGGCGCCGGCGCCTCGATCCTGCTTTCGGCCGATACCATGCGGCGCCAGGGCACGATGCGCTTCGAGTTCCCGATCCTCGTCGTGCTCTCGACCATCGGCATGATGATGATGATCTCGGCGAACGATCTCATCAGCCTCTATGTCGGCCTCGAATTGCAGTCGCTGGCGCTCTACGTCGTCGCCGCCTTCGACCGCGACAACGCCAAGTCGACGGAAGCCGGCCTGAAGTATTTCGTGCTCGGCGCGCTCTCCTCGGGCATGCTGCTCTATGGCGGTTCGCTGGTCTACGGCTTCACCGGCACCGTCACCTTCCCGGGCATCGCCGCGGCGACGGCCGGCGGCCATGCCGGCATCGGCCTCATCCTCGGCATCGTCTTCATCGCAGCCGGCGTCGCCTTCAAGATCTCGGCCGTGCCGTTCCATATGTGGACGCCGGACGTCTACGAGGGCGCGCCGACGCCGGTCGCCGCCTTCTTCGCCTCGGCGCCCAAGATGGCCGCCATGGCGATGGTGATCCGTGTCTTCATCGGCGCCTTCCCGGGCGCGATCCATGACTGGCGCCAGATCATCGTCTTCATCTCGATCGCCTCGATGGCGCTCGGCGCCTTCGCCGCGATTGGCCAGCGCAACATCAAGCGCCTGCTCGCCTATTCCTCGATCGCTAATATGGGCTATGCGCTGGTCGGCCTCGCCGCCGGCACGGCCGAGGGCGTGCAGGGCGTGATGACCTATATGGCGATCTATCTCGCCACGACGCTGGCCGCCTTCGCCTGCGTGCTGATGATGCGCCGCGACGGCAAGCTGGTCGAGGATATCTCGGAGCTCGCCGGCCTCTCCCGCACCAATGGCTGGATGGCCTTCGCGATGGCGATGATGATGTTCTCGCTCGCCGGCATCCCGCCGCTCGCCGGGTTCTGGGCGAAGTGGTACGTCTTCCTGGCCGCGATCAACGCCAAGCTCTATGTGCTCGCCGTGATCGGCGTACTGACCAGCGTCGTCGGCGCCTATTACTACCTGCGCCTCGTCAAGGTGATGTATTTCGACGAGCCGAAGCCGGCTTTCGAGAAGTCGGATCTCGGTGTGCGCACCGTGCTGCTGATCTCCGCGCTCTTCGTGCTGGTGCTGTCGCTGGTGCCGGCGCCGCTCTTCGACTCGGCGGCCGCCGCGGCGAAGTCGCTCTTCTGAGCTGACGACGCGTGCTCGGTGAGGCCGCCCGCGCAGCGGGCTATCGTCTGATCGTCCGCGACGAGGTCGGCTCCACCATGGAGGAGGCCCGCCGCGCGCTTGACCAGGGCGAGCCGGGCAAGCTCTGGATCGTCGCCCGCAGCCAGAATGCCGGCCGCGGCCGCCACGGCCGGCAATGGGGCTCGCCCCCCGGCAATCTCTACGCAAGCCTGCTCCTGGCTGATCCATGCGAACCGGCATTGGCGCCGCAGCTTGGTTTCGTCGTGGGCCTCGCTCTGCATGACGCCGCCGCGAAGCTGCTCGGCCCGGCCGCCTCCGGCCTGAGATTGAAATGGCCGAACGACCTGCTGCTCGACCGCGCCAAGACCTCCGGCCTGCTGCTGGAAGGCGAGAGCCGGGCAGGGCGCTTCAACGTCATCGTCGGCTGCGGCGTCAACATCGCCTCTTGCCCGACGGATACGCCTTACCCCGCGACCTTCCTCAAGGCCGTGGCGCCTCAGGCCAATGTCGAGACGATGCTGACGGGCTTGAGCGACGCCTTCGCCCAGCGCTTCGCAGTCTGGTCGCAACCCGGCGGCTTCGGGCCGACCCGCGCGGCCTGGCTGGAGCGCGCCGCGTTCCTCGGCGAGACCATCACCATCCGCCTGCCGGAGGGGCCGCTGACCGGTATCTTCATCGGTCTCGACCCGACCGGGCGCCTTGAACTCGAAACCGCAACCGGCCGACGCCTGATCGACGCCGGCGACCTCTTCTTCGGGGCGCCCTGACCAGGCGGGCCGCGCTGGTATGCTGCGCTACGACCATGCTAAAGGACATTTCCCGGTTTAACGCGGTCATCCCGGGTGGCCGAAGGACGACCCGGGATCCATGCCGGAGCGCCGACCGGAAAGGTTCCGGCATGGATCCCGGATCTTCGCTTCGCTCCGTCCGGGATGACCCGCGTTTTCCGAAACGATTTCCAGGAAGCCGCGACCGGCATGCGATGATGCATGCTGCGGCCGGCTGCCCGTGCCTGCAGGAATTCCAGTGACCCGCTCTTCCGACCAACTCGTCTTCGTTCCCCTCGGCGGCCTCGGCGAGATCGGCATGAACGCCGCTCTCTACGGCTTCGGGCCCGAGGGCAGGCGAAAGTGGATCCTCGTCGATTGCGGCCTGTCCTTCGCCGGGCCGGAGGCGCCGGGAGTCGATATCGTCCTGCCCGACCTGCGCTATATCGTCGAGGAACGCGCGAACCTGCTGGGCATCATCATCACCCACGCCCATGAGGACCATATCGGCGCGCTCGCCGCGCTCTGGCCGAGCTTGCGCGCGCCTGTCTACTGCACGCGCTTCGCCGCCGGCCTGCTCGCGACCCGCCGCCTCTCAGAGCCGGGCGCGCCGAATGTCGAGATCAATGTGGTGCCGCAGGGCGGGGCGATCACGCTCGGCCCCTTCGACATCGAATTCGTGCCCGTGGCCCACTCGATCCCCGAGTCGAACGCGCTTGCGATCCGCACCCCCGCCGGGCTCGTCGTCCATACCGGCGACTGGAAGATCGACCCGACCCCGCGCGTCGGCCTGCCGACCGATGAGAAGCGCCTGCGCGAGCTTGGCGAGGAGGGCGTGCTGGCACTGGTCTGCGACTCGACCAACGTCATGCGCGACGGCACGAGCCCGAGCGAGGCCGATGTGGCCGCCAAGATGAAGGAACTCGTCGCCTCGGCGCCGGGACGCGTCGCCGTCACCACCTTCGCCTCCAATGTCGCGCGCCTGCGTTCCGTCGCGGAAGCTGCGATGGCCAACGACCGCGAGGTCGTCGTCGTCGGCCGCGCCATGGACCGCGTCATCGATGTCGCCCGCGAATGCGGCTATCTCGACGGCATCCCCGGCTTCCGCCCGGTCGACGCCTATGGCTACCTGCCGCGCGACAAGGTCGTGGCGCTGGTCACCGGCAGCCAGGGCGAGCCGCGCGCCGCGCTCTCGCGCATCGCCTCTGACGACCACCCCGAGATCGCGCTCTCGCCGGGAGACCGCGTGATCTTCTCCTCGCGCACCATTCCCGGCAACGAGAAGTCGGTCGGCAACATCCTGAACGCGCTCGCCCGCGACAAGATCGAGATCATCACGGACCGGACCCATCTGGTCCATGTTTCCGGCCATCCGCGCCGCGAGGAGATGGCCCGGCTCTATGGCTGGCTGAAGCCGCAGATCGCGATCCCAGCCCATGGCGAGGACCTGCATCTCGCCGAGCATGAAACCTTCGCCCGCAGCCTCGGCGTCAAGCATGTCTTGCGCGCCGGCAATGGCGACGTGGTCGCGATTTCGGCCGAGGGCGCCCGCAAGGTCGACGAGGCCCCGCATGGCCGGCTCTACCAGGATGGCTCCCTGTTGGTGAACGCGCTGGAGAAGACGATCCAGGAGCGCCGCCGCCTGTCCTTCGCCGGCATCGTCTCGATCGCGGTCGCGATCGACGAAAAGGGCGGCATCGCCGGCGAGCCGGAGATCGCGGTGCTCGGCCTGCCGCCGCGCACGCTCGGCGGCATCGATTTCGACGAATATGTCGCCGATACCGTCGGCGATCTCCTCGACAATATCCCGAAGGCCCGCCGCCGCGATCCCGAGGCCTTGCGCAATGCGCTGGAGCGTGGCGTGCGCAGCGCGGTCAACGAGGAGTGGGGCAAGAAGCCGCTGGTGCATGCGCTGGTGGTCGAGGTGTAGACTACGCCTTGTTCGGCATATGCCGTCATTCCGGGCGGAGCGCAGCGGAGACCCGGAATCCATCGTAGAGTACCACGCCCTTCGATGGATCCCGGATCGGCGCCGCTCCCGCGGCTTGTCCGGGATGACGATGCGTTTCCGAGGCAGATTGACGAGATCGGGAAGAGTGACATGATCGGACGCCTGAACCACGTCGCCATTGCGGTGAAGGATCTCGAAGCCTCGACGGCGCTTTATCGCGATACGCTCGGCGCGCGCGTCTCGCAGCCGCAGGCCGAGCCGGAGCACGGCGTCACCGTCGTCTTCGTCGAACTGCCCAACACCAAGATCGAATTGCTGGAGCCGCTCGGCGCCGATTCGCCGATCGCGAAGTTCCTCGAGCGCAATGCCGATGGCGGCATCCACCATATCTGCTACGAGGTCGACGACATCCTCGCGGCGCGCGACCGCCTGAAGGCGCAAGGAGCGCGTGTGCTGGGCTCCGGCGAGCCGCGCATCGGCGCCCATGGCAAGCCGGTGCTGTTTCTGCATCCCAAGGACTTCCTGGGCACGCTGGTCGAGCTCGAACAGGCCTGACGACGATGACCGAGATCGCTTTCCTGGGGCAGCCCGAAACCGGCTCGCCACGTCCGTTCAGCGCCGCGACGGTCGCCGGCGGGCTCGTCTTCGTCTCCGGCCATTCGGCACCGCATGACCCGGCGCGCGGCATCCGTCGTGGTGAGACGCCCGCCGAGGAGGTCCGCAACGCACTCGGCCGCGTTGCCGAAATCCTGGCCGAGGCCGGCAGCTCGCTCGATCGCGTCGTCCAGATGACGATGCTGATCACCGATCCGGCCGACTATGCCGCCTGCAACGCCGAATATGTGAAGCATTTCCCCGGCGGCCTGCCGGCGCGGCACACCGCGCGCTTCGGCGTACCGACCGAGGCGCGGGTCGCCTTTTCCTGCATCGCGCTCGCGGGAGCGGCGGCATGAACCTCGTCGGCGGCCTCGCCCTTTATTTCGTGATCTGGTGGATCACCCTCTTCGCGGTGCTCCCCTTCGGCATCCGCAGCCAGGAGGAGGCGGGCGAGGTCGTGGCCGGCACCGAGCCGGGCGCGCCGGTGCTGCCAGGCCTCCTGAAGAAGGCCGTCATCACCTCGCTGATCGCGGCGGTGATCTTCGCCGGCGTCTGGTATGTCTGGGTGACCTACGACATTTGACGCGACGCGGCGGATTTCTCCGGCACTGCAGCGTCATTCCGTCTTGAACCGAACGATTGTCATTCCGGGGCTTCGCGTAGCGAAGAACCCGGAAACCACGACCGGGCGAGCCGCCGGCAACGCGGAATGGGATGTTCCACCCCGTCGTGGTTTCCGGGTTCGCGCCTGCGGCGCGCGCCGGAATGACGAAGGTGGCTCCGGCCGGAGCGGTTCTGATAATGTCGTCCAAACTTGGCGCGCCTGCTCGGGTACCGCCCAAGAAAAAAGGCAAGGCCGATGCCTTGCCTTTGATAGTCCGCTTTTACCGCTGCACCGGCACACGTCTTCAGAAAGCGTGCGACTCGTTTTGCAAGGCGGGCGTTTGTTCCTCCCAAGACCTGGTCCGCAGCGCTTCGACCTGCAAAGCGCTCCCAGCGCCGAAAGGATTAGCCGATTGTGACGGCGCTGTCATCAGTTTAGGCAGCTCAAGCCTGGAATTTTTGCAAGATTAGTCTCCATTGCACTTGTGCAGTGCAGCAAGGGCAGGTGGCCGATCGCGGCAATGCCTTGTTCCGGTCAAAGGATAGGGCTATCGACCGGCATCCGCCGGGCTCGCCGGCGGCCATGGAGATCTTCATGCTGCGCAGCTCGCTCGCCGCCCTTGCCGTCGTCGCCTCGCTCGGTTTCGCCCAGGCCCAGACGCCGAAGCCGGACCCCGAGAACACCGTCATCCTCGAGACCAAGGACGGCCCGGTGACGATCCGCCTGCGGCCGGATCTCGCGCCGAAGCATGTCGCGCAGATCAAGGCGCTGGTGAAGCGCGGCTTCTATGACGGCGTCGTCTTCCACCGCGTCATCGACGGCTTCATGGCCCAGACCGGCGACCCGACCGGCACCGGCACCGGCGGGTCGGACCTCCCGAACATCCCGGCCGAGTTCAGCCAGACGCCCTACAAGGTCGGCTCCGTCGGCATGGCGCGCTCGCAGTCGCCGAACTCCGCCAATTCGCAATTCTTCATCTGCTACGAGGGCTGCGGCTCGCTGACGGGCAGCTATACGCTGTTCGGCGAGGTCGTGTCCGGCATGGATGCCGTGCGCAAGATCAAGAAGGGTGCGCCCGGCAGCGGCCAGGTGAGCGGCCCCGACAAGATCATCCGCATGCGGCTGCAGGCCGACGCCAAGTAAGTCGTCGGTCCGATCGCGCGTAGGGCGAACCGGGGAGGGTACGGGATGGTTCGGACGGCCCTGATCGGGATCGCCCTGGCGCTCGGCTTGAGCGGAGCGCTCGCGCAGGAGACGCGCGATCTCGGCCTGCCGCCGGCCTCCGGCTCGCAGAATCCGGTCCTACCCCCTCCTTCAGGCTCGCAGAACCCGATCCTGCCGCCGCAGAGCGGCCAGCGCTACAATCCCGGTATCGGCGGCCCCTTCAGCGGCAGCGACATCCCGGGGCTTGACCAGCGCCGGCTCGACTCGCCGCGCGTCCTGCACGGCAGCGGCGAGATCGGGCTGATCGGCCAGATCGCTCCCGACAATCAAGTCACGCCGGGCGGCCCGAAGGACGGCACGGAAACCGTCGACCGGCTCGACCAGATCGCCCCGGCTCTCCAGCGTTGCTGGAGCCCGCCGCCCTTGCCAGGCGACCTGACGGGCGCGATGGTCTCGCTCCGCTTCAGCCTCCGGCGCGACGGCAGCCTCTTCGGCCAGCCCCGCGTCACCTGGGAGACCAAGCGCGGCGATGCCGAGTTCCAGCGGCGCTTCAGCGATTCCGCCGTCTCCGCGATCCGCTCCTGCACGCCGATGAGGTTGTCGGCGGGCCTCGGAGCGAGTATCGCGGGGCGACCCTTCACCATACGCTTCCACGGCCGTGCGCGGCTCAATGAAAGGCAGACCTGATGTCGCTGGATCCCGAGAACACCATCGTCATGGAAACCACCAAGGGCAAGGTGGTGATCAAGCTGCGTCCGGATCTCGCTCCGGGCCATGTCGAGCGCATCAAGCTGCTCGCCCGCGAGGGCTTCTATGACGGCATCGTCTTCCACCGCGTCATCGACGGCTTCATGGCCCAGGTCGGCTGCCCGCACGGCACCGGCACCGGCGGCTCGAGCTATCCGGACCTGAAGCAGGAGTTCAACGCCGAGCCGCATGTCCGCGGCATCTGCTCGATGGCCCGCGCCCAGAACCCGAACTCGGCCAACAGCCAGTTCTTCATCGTGTTCGACGATGCCCGCTTCCTCGACAAGCAGTACACCGTCTGGGGCGAAGTCGTCGAAGGCATGGACAATGTCGACATGATCAAGCGCGGCGAGCCGGTGCGCGACCCCGATTCGATCGTCTCGATGAAGGTGATGGCCGACGCGGCCTGAGGATTTCGCCCAAGGCGAGCCCTCGTCCCGAGACGCCGCGCTTGCGCGGCTTCTCGAACGGATTTGCTCCAGAACCTCGACGTCATCCCGGGCTTGACCCGGGATCCATGCCGGAGCGCTGCCGAGCAAGGTTCAGGCATGGATCCCGGCTTTTCGCTTCGCTCCGGCCGGGACGACCGCGTGGTTTTCAGTCCAGTCCCATGAACGTCGATCTCTTCGATTTCGACCTGCCCGAGGATCGTATTGCGCTGAGGCCCGCAAGCCCGCGCGATGCGGCGCGATTGCTCGTGGTGCGTCCGGATGCGCCCGAGCCCCTGGAGGATCGCGGCATCCGCGACCTCGTCTCGCTCCTCCAGCCCGGCGATGCGCTCGTCCTCAACGACACCCGCGTCATCCCGTCCCGCCTGCGCGGACGGCGCTATCGCGGCGCGGATTCGGCCCGCGTCGAGATCATGCTGCACAAGCGCGAGAGCGAGGATCGCTGGCTCGCCTTCGCCCGACCGGCCAAGAAGCTCGCCGTCGGCGAGTCGGTGGTCTTCGATTCGGAAGCCGCCAGCAACGCTTGCGAACTCGCCCGCCTGCAGGCCGAGGTGATCGCCAAGGGCGAGGGCGGCGAGGTCGAATTGCAGTTCAGCCTGACCGGCGCCTATCTCGACGAGGCGATCGCGCGGCTCGGCGAATTGCCGCTGCCGCCCTATATCGCCGGCAAGCGCCCGACCGACAGCGCCGACACGGCCGACTACCAGACCAATTTCGCCCGGAAGGATGGCGCCGTCGCCGCGCCGACCGCAGGGCTGCACTTCACGCCGGAGCTTCTGGCGGCGCTGGAGGCGCGCGGTGTCAGCCGGCATTTCGTCACGCTTCATGTCGGCGCCGGCACCTTTCTGCCGGTGAAGGCTGACGACACCGACGACCATCGCATGCATGCCGAATGGGGGACGGTCTCGCCCGAGACGGCCGCCGCGTTGAACGCCGTCAAGGCGAAGGGCGGACGCATCGTCTGCGTCGGCACGACCTCGCTGCGCCTGATCGAGAGCGCAGCGGCCGAGGACGGCACGATCCGGCCCTTCTCCGGCGACACCGCGATCTTCATCACGCCGGGTTACCGTTTCCGCGCGGTCGACCTCTTGATGACGAATTTCCACCTGCCGCGCTCGACGCTGTTCATGCTGGTCTCCGCCTTCAGCGGCCTCGACATGATGAAACGGGCCTATGCCCATGCGATCGCAGCGAATTACCGCTTCTACTCCTACGGCGACGGCAGCCTGCTGTTCAGGGCGGGCTGATCCTAGAGCGAGCCACCCTGTCATTCCGGGGCGATCCGTCAGGATCGAACCCGGAACCCACGACTGGGCGCGACGCTCGAGCAATCCGATCGGCCAAGGCTCGCCCAGTCGTGGATTCCGGGTTCTTCGCTGCGCGAAGCCCCGGAATGACAAGATGGTTCCCGCTTTCCCCTGCCCCTTATTTCGCCGGCAGGGGCGGCACGCCCTTCTGCCATTCCGGCCAGTCCGCGACGATGTGGTCGACCACCTTCGAGCCGACAGCCTCGATATTGGCGACGGTCTCGGCGAAGCCGCCCGCCGTCTGGCCGGGCGCCGGGTCGAGATGCTGCAGCGTCGTCTCGTTCGGGTTGCCCTGGTCGAAATTGACCGCGCCGCGCAGGCTCATGATCCGGTCGGTGCCGAACTGGCGCTTGATCACCAGCGTGATCGCCGCCGCCTCCATCTCGGTGATCACGTAATCGTCGGCGCCGTAGAGCTTGGCCATGTACTGCGCCTCCTTCGACAGGCCCGGCCCGTGGAAGAACGTATCGCCGGTCATATGCGTGCCGGTCTGCACAGAGGGCGCAGCCTGCGCCTTCTTGTCGGGATAGCGCATGCGGTACTGCTTGGCGGAATCGGAATCCTGCAGGTTCACGCCCGCGCTGAGCTTCACCGCCCAGTTCACCAGCACCGGGTTGAGCTGGAAGACGCGGTAGCTCTCATAGCCCTTGCGCGGCATGAACACCGGCTCGCCGGGCTTGCCTTCTTCCGGCGCCCAGCGATGGCCGAGATCGTAGTCGACCAGCCAGGTGCCCCAGGAGACGTCGCCGATCGTGCCGCGCGAGGGCGGCGTGCCGGCGACGCCGCTGAGCACGAAATAAGCCTGCGAGAAGTCGTAGGCGGGGTCGAGCAGGATCGCCTGCATCGAGGACGAGGAATTGACCTTGCCCATGCCGAGCACGGCGCCGCAGACGCCGTCATCGTTGCAATAGACCGGTTTCAGCGCGCCCTTCACCGTATGGGGCTGGCTTTTCATCCAGTAGCGCTCGTACCAGTGCTGGAACTCGCCGGCCCGGTCGCCGGTATTCTCGCCGATCTCGAACATTGCGGCGATGAAGACCTTGACCTTGATCGGCTGGGTCTGCGCCGCGGCGGGCGTAGCAAGCGCGCCATAGGCGAGGGCGCCGAGGGTGAGGGCGGCGAGGCCGGCCCGTCTGGTGATGGTCTGGTTCATGCAAACTCTCCACGGCCGAAAGCTGAAGGGCCGTCCGGGGCGGGCGCAGCAAGGGCCGGGCCAGTTTTGCCATGGCCGGAGTGCGGCCGTCCATCGCAGCGCGGTTATCCATGCACTGAACCGGCTCGCATTCCCCTGCCGAAAATGCTACCGGGCTCCCAACAGGGATTTTGACAGTCAAATGGCCGATATTTTTCGCGAGATCGATGAGGAAGTCCGCCGCGACAAGGCAGCGGAGCTCTGGAAGAAATATGGCTGGGTCGTCACCGGCCTCGCCGTGCTGGCGGTGCTCGCCGTTGCCGGCTGGCAGTTCTGGCTGCATCGCGAGAATCAGGCCTCGCAGGCCGTCGGCGCGCGCCTCGAAGCGGCGCTGAAATCCTCGCGCGATGGCGACTCCGCCCAGGCCGAGACCATCCTCAAGGAACTCTCGTCGACGGCGCCGGCCGGCTATCGCCTGATCGCCCGCTTCCGCCTCGCCGCCGAGACGGCCAAGCGCGACCCGGCTGCCGGTGCCGCCGCCTTCGATGCGCTCGCAGGAGACGCCTCGCTGGACCAGACCTATCGCGACCTCGCCAGGCTGCGCGCCGGCATCCTGCGCGTCGATCTGGCGGGCTATCCCGAGGTCAAGGCGGCGCTGGAGCCGCTGGCTGTCCCGCAGGGCGTCTGGCGCCACACGGCTCGCGAATTCCTCGGCATCGCCGCGCTCAAGGCCAATCTCTTCGAGGATGCCGGACGCTGGTTCGATGCCGCGATCACCGATCCGCAGGCGCCGCAGGCCCTGCGCCAGCGCGTCGAACTCTATCTCGCTTTGGTCCGTGGCGGTCCCGTCACGGTGAAGAACTGAACCGGAGCCTTGCTCCAAAGGCGCCGCCGCCCCGACCCCGCGTTCCAGCGGCCGGGACGACGGCGAAAATGTGTGAAATCTGATGACAGCCATCGTCGCCCTGATCGGGCGCCCCAATGTCGGCAAGTCGACGCTGTTCAACCGGCTGGTCGGCAAGAAGCTCGCCCTGGTCGATGACCGGCCGGGCGTGACGCGCGACCGTCGCGAGGGCGACGCCACCCTCGGCCATCTCCGCTTCAAGGTGATCGATACCGCCGGCCTCGAGGAGGCCGACAAGGAATCGCTCGCCGGCCGCATGCGCGCGCAGACCGAGACCGCGATCGCGCAGGCCGATGTCGTGCTCTTCATGATCGACGCCCGCCTCGGTATCACGCCGATGGACCAGCCCTTTGCGGATCTGGTGCGCCGCTCCGGCAAGCCGGTGATCCTGCTCGCCAACAAGGCCGAGGGGAAGAAGGGCACCGAAGGGATCATCGAGTCCTACGGGCTCGGTCTCGGCGACCCCGTGCCGTTCTCGGCCGAGCATGGCGAGGGTACGTCCGACCTGCTCGAAGCGCTGATGCCCTATATCCCCGACGAATCCGAGGATGAGGAAGACGAGTCGGCTTGGGCCGATGTTCCCGCCGCCGATTCGGATGACGAGGAGGATCTCGATCCCGATCGTCCGCTGCGCGTCACCATCATCGGCCGCCCGAATGCCGGCAAGTCGACTCTGGTCAACCGCATGATCGGCGAGGAGCGGATGCTGACCGGCCCGGAGGCCGGCATCACCCGCGACACCATTTCGGTCGACTGGGAATGGCGTGGCCGCAAGGTCAAGCTCTTCGACACCGCCGGCATGCGCAAGCGCGCCCGCATCGAGGAGAAGCTGGAGAAGCTCTCGGTCGCCGATTCGCTGCGCGCCATCCGCTTCGCCGAGGTCGTGGTCGTGCTGCTGGACGCGACGATTCCGTTCGAGAAGCAGGACCTTACGCTGGTCGACCTGACCGAACGCGAGGGCCGGGCGGTCGTGATTGGCCTCAACAAATGGGACCTCGTCGCCGACAAGCAGGGCCTGCTGGCCGAGCTCAAGGAGAAGGCCAACCATCTCCTAGCGCAGGTGCGCGGCGTGCCGATCATCCCGCTCTCGGGGCTGGCCGGCGAAGGCATCGACAAGCTGATGCAGGGCGTGTTCTCGGCCTATGGCGTCTGGAACCGCCGCATCTCGACCGCGCGGATCAACCGCTGGCTCGAAGGCGTGCTTTCGGCCCACCCGCCCCCGGCCGTGGCCGGCCGGCGCATCAAGATCCGCTACATGACGCAGGCCAAGGCTCGCCCGCCGACCTTCGCGCTGTTCGGCAACCAGCTCGACCATCTGCCGGTGTCCTACACCCGCTACCTGGTCAACAATCTGCGGGAAGCCTTCGAATTGCCGGGCACGCCGATCCGGCTGCATCGCCGCGGCGGCGAAAATCCCTATGACAAGGAGCGCAAGGGCTGATGAAGGTCG
>NZ_JAELTI010000114.1 GCF_016428755.1 Allobosea sp. ASV33 | reverse complement strand
CCTGCCCTTCCTCGCGCAAGGAGCGTCGCTTGCGATCGAGGACGCCGCCGTGCTCGCCCGCCTGCTTGCCGAGGCGCTCGGCCGCGACGGTGCTGCCGGCGTTCCCGCCGCCTTCGCTACCTATGCCAAGGCCCGCGCCCAGCGCGTCGCCCGCGTGCAGGAGGAAAGCCGTGGCAACGGCCGCAACTACCACATGGGCTGGCCGCTCAGCATCGCCCGCGATTTCGCATTGAAACGGCTGGGGCCGGAGGGCCTGCGCAATCGCTATGGCTGGCTCTACGACTGGCAGGATGCGGCCTGACCGCGCAGCACACCTCGCCAAAGCCGCAATCGCTCCCTATCTCTGCGATCAAGGGAAGGGACCGAAACCAGATGATCCGCGTCAATCTCTACGAGCAGCTCAACGGTCGCGCCCGCGCCATGCCGCGCTGGCAGGCCTGGCTTGCCATGGCGGCGAGCCTCGTCGTCGGCGTCACGCTGTTCCTGCTGGCTGCAAGCCTCGCGCTTATCCTGATCCCGGTCGTGCTTGTCGTCGGCGCGATCGCGGTCTGGCGCCTCAAGGCCAAGCTGAAGGCGGCCGGCATCGACCCGGCCAATCCGTTCGCCAACCAGCGGCGTCAGCCCGATCGCGTCGAGGTCATCGACGCCGAATACCGCATCATCGAGCCGGACGAGCCGCGGCGTTAAAGCGTCGGCTCGAAAAGTGGCACGCGGCTTTCGAGAAAGCCTATGCAGATCCAAGCCTCAGAACCCGCCCTTCAGCAGGACGCCGGCCACCGCACAGATCGCGAGAACCGGCGCCATGCCGAGCTTGAAGCGCAGCAGCGCGATGGCGGCTCCGGCCGCCAGCAAAGCCGCGCGCCAGTCCAGCGATGACAGGACCGGCACCTCCGGGCTCATCCCGAGCAAGGACAGGCTGTAGACCTCGCGGAAGAGGACATGCAGCCCGAACCAGACCGCGAGATTGGCGATGACGCCGACCACCGCCGCGGTGATCGCCCCGAGCGCCGCCGAAATCGCTCGGTTGCCGCGCAACGCCTCGACATAAGGCGCACCAAGGAAGATCCAGAGGAAGCACGGCGCGAACGTCACCCACACCGTCAGCAGCGCCCCGAGCCCGCCGGCAACCAGCGGCGGCAAACTGCCCGGTGCCCGGAAGGCAGCGAGGAAGCCGACGAATTCGAGCACGAGGATGAGCGGCCCCGGCGTCGTCTCGGCGAGGCCGAGCCCGTCGAGCATCTCGCCGGCTGTCAACCAGCCGAAGCCATCGACAGCCGCCTGTGCCACATAGGCCAGAACCGCATAGGCCCCGCCGAAGGTCACGACCGCCATCGCGCTGAAGAAGCCGCCGATCTGCGTCCAGACGCTGGCAGAGCCCGCCAGCAACCAGAACAGAGCGACCGGCCCAAGCCAGAGCGGCAGCCAGATGGCCAGCACGCGTGCCGCGCGCTCCGTTGAAGGCTTCACATGGTCGAGTTCTCCCCGAGCGAGCAGGCCGTCGAGCAGTCCCTCTCCCGCGGCATCCGCAGCGCCGCCCGCATTCGCCTTGCCGAACCAGCCGGGCCGGATGCGGCTGCCGGCCCAGCCCGCAAGCCCCGCCAGCAGGACGATGAGCGGAAACGGCAGCTTGAACAGGAAGATGCCGGCGAAAGCCGCGATCGCGACGCCGACCATCGCACCGGTCTTCAACGCCCGGCGGCTGATCCTCAGCCCTGCCTCGATGACGATCGCGAGCACCGCCACCTTCACGCCGAAGAACAGGCCGTCGACCAACGGCACATGGCGCCAGGTGACATAGAGGATGCTGAGCCCCAGCATCACCAGCGCGCCGGGCAGGACGAACAGCAAGCCGGCGATCAGCCCGCCGATCGTCCGGTGCATAAGCCAGCCGATATAGACGGCGAGCTGCTGCGCCTCCGGTCCCGGCAGGAGCATGCAGTAGTTCAGCGCATGCAGGAAGCGCTCCTCGCCGATCCAGCGACGCTCCTCGACCAGTTCCTTGTGCATCAAGGCGATCTGGCCGGCCGGTCCGCCGAAGGACAGAAAGCCGATCTTCGCCCAGATACGGGTCGCCTCGCCCAGCGTCGGCAAGCGCTCCGCCGGTTGCATCGTCATGTCCCCTTCCGCAACGCTCATCGCTTTGCCTCCCCCGCCGCTTTCGGGACGGGCCAATTATGGGTTTCCTCGCCCGCGTCGCGGCACCAGCGATAGAAGGCGTCGTAAAGCAGCATGCCGGCCTCGAGCTGTTCGAGATCGTGCTTGTACATGCGCGATAGCCCGAGCGAGGCCGCAAGCAGGCCGGCGGCCTGAGGCTCGGCCTCCAGCGTCGCCGTATCGGCGGCCCGCACGATCCGCGCCAGCCGGTCGAGCGCCGGCGAAACCAGCCCGAACTCCGCGATCATCGCATCGAAGGTGCAGAGCCGCCCGCGATGGCTCCAGAACACGCCTTCGATATCGAAAGGCGTGGCGCCGAAACGGTCGGCCACGGCCTCGACCTCGGCCGCAGCGACGAAGAGGAACACCGCCTGCCGGTCGATGAAGCGCCGGATCAGCCAGGGGCAGGCTATGCGATCGATCTTCGGTCGCGCCCGCGTCACCCAGACGCTGCCGCCGTCCACTCCCGGAGCCGGCAGACGCTCCGGCGAGAAGGTAAGCCCGCCGGCCTGGCGCCAGGCCTGGTGTCCGCCTTCGAGGCTCTCGGCCGCGATGCCGCGATGGCGCAGCCAGGCTGCGACACCCTCGCTCAGTTTGAGCCCCTGATGGCAGACGACGACCACGCGCCTTTGCTCACCATAATCGGAGGCCCAGCCCGCGACGGTGCGATAGTCGCGGCGAATCGCAGCGGGCAGGAAGGTGGGGTCGGTGGCGACATCCTCGTCGATGCGGACATCGATGATCGCCGGCGCGTCGGGAAGGCCGACCAGCCGTGACAGCTGGGCGACCGTGATCTGTTCGTTGGAAGACATGGCTTGCGTCCATCCTGAAGCGAGGAAGTTGGACGCGAACATTGGGCCTAAGCCTCACGGGGTCGTCGCGATGCACCCCTTGGCTGCGACTAGATCATGGCGGCTCCGCCGGCGTCAACGCCGGCGGGATCACTCGATCCGGCTGACCAGAATCTTGTCGATGCGGCGGCCGTCGAGATCGACGACCTCGAAGCGCCAATGCCCCTTGTCGAAGCTCTCGCCGACATTCGGCAGATGGTTCATCTCGGCCAGGATGAAGCCGGCGACCGTCTGGAAATCGGCATCGCGCGGGATCGGGATGCCGAGCTCATGCGAGAACTCGTCGACCTGCATCCAGCCGGCGACGAGATAGGAACCGTCGGCGCGGGTCACGATCGCCGGCTCGTCCTCCTCCTCCTCCTGGAAGGCGCCAATGATCGCCTCCAGCACGTCACCGGGGGTGATGATGCCCTCGAAATGGCCGTACTCGTCGAAGACCAGCGCCATATGCACGCGGCTGGAGCGGATCTCGCGCAGCACATGCAGCGAATCGGCCGTGTCCATCACGATCGGCGCCTCCTGCACCAGCGCGCGCAGGTCGTGCGTATCGCCGGCCTGAAGGAACTCGATCAGATCCTTGACCAGGACCACGCCGACGATCGAATCGGCTTCGCCGTCCTGCACCGGCAGGCGCGAGCGTCGCGTGGCGCGCAATTGCGTGCGGATTTCCTCGGCGCTGTCTTCGAGATCGATGACATCGACCTCGCGGCGCGGCGTCATCAGCGCGCGCGCCGAACGGTCGGCCAGGCGCATGACGCCTGCGATCATCTCGCGTTCGTCACGCTCCAGCACGCCGGCCGTTTCGGCCTCGGCAATGATGGTGCGAACCTCTTCCTCGGTGACCTTCTCCTCGGTCTCTCCCCTCTGGCCGAGCAGGCGCAAGACGGCCTTGCCGGAGATGTCGAGCAGGAACACGATCGGCGCGCCGATCTTCGAGAGCAGCGACATCGCCGGAGCGACCCGCGCAGCCACGCGCTCGGGATCGCGCAGCGCGACCTGCTTCGGCACGAGTTCGCCAAGGATCAGCGAGAGATAGGTGATGGCGAGAACGACGAGGCCGACGCCGAGCGTATCCGACATCGACGGCGAGAAACCGTGCGTGCCCAGCCATTCCGACAGGCGCGCGCCGAGCGTGGCGCCCGAGAACGCGCCCGAGAGGACGCCGACGAGCGTGATGCCGATCTGAACGGTGGAGAGAAAGCGGCCGGGATCTTCTGCCAGGCGCATCGCCGTCGCGGCGCCCTTGTTGCCCTGATCGCTGAGAACCTTGAGTCGCGCGGTGCGTGACGAAACCACCGCGAGTTCCGACATCGAGAGGAGACCGTTGACGATCGTCAGCGCGACGACGATCAGGATTTCGGTTAACAAAACCAGCCTGCTTGCTGCGAAACCACGACATCTGGCGGTCCGCTTCCAGCCTCCTTATAGCGGATCGCGGCCCCAACGCGATGGGCGCTGCGAAAGATTCGTGAGCGTATGATGAGCAAGCCCAGTTTCTGGCAGCCGGCCGCCGACGCACAGGCCGGCACCGATCCTCGCCTGCGCGCGCCTTCGGCCCAGCGCAATCGCGACGCGATCCTCGCTATCCTGACCGATATCCTCCCTTCGTCCGGGCGCGTGCTGGAGATCGCCTCCGGCTCGGGCGAGCACGCCGTGCATTTCGCGCGCGCCCTCCCCGACCTGACCTTCCAGCCGAGCGATCCCTCGCCGGATGCGGTGACGAGCATCGCAGCCTGGACGCGGGAATCGGGCCTCGGCAACATCCTCCCGCCGCTCCTCCTCGATGCGGCCGCCTCGCGCTGGCCGGTCGAAGCGGCCGACGCGATCCTCTGCATCAACATGATCCATATCGCGCCCTGGGCGGCGGCCGAGGGGCTGTTCCGGCAGGCGGGGCGCTTGTTGAAGCCGGGCCAGCCGCTCTATCTCTACGGCCCCTATCGCCGGCCGGATCGCCCCCTGGAGCCAAGCAACGCCGCCTTCGACGACAGCCTGCGCAGCCGCGATCCCGCCTGGGGCTTGCGCGACCTCCACGCCGTCGCGGCGCTGGGCGCTGCAAACGGCTTCGGCGCACCCGCGATCGTCGAGATGCCCGCGAACAACCTGAGCGTGATTTTCAGGAAGCGCTGACCGGTCGACAGCGCGCCGCCGCGCAAGCGGGAATCGCCCCGCCGCAGAATTGGTGCGGACGGCGGGGCTCGAACCCGCAAGCCTTTGAAGGCGCAAGATTTTAAGTCTCGTGCGTCTACCAGTTTCGCCACGTCCGCGGCCGAGACAGCGATAGCGGGCGGGCGCAGCCGACGCAAGCCTCCGCGAAGCGCTCAGTGCGGGCGGGCGGGCTTGTACCACTCGACCCCGTCGGGATCGACATAAAGACCCGGCTTCACATCGGAGCCGATGGCCTTTTCCTCCATCGGCACGCGCACCGTATCGTCGCGATCCCCGCGCTTGATATAGGGGCCGGCGCTCTGAGCCGAATGGCCGTGGTTGCCGCGACCGACGCTGTTCGCCTGGCCGATGATGCCGCGTCGCCCAGCGACCTTGTCCTGCAACTCCGTCACGGGACGCCCCGCGAAGGCGACCTTGGCCGTGCCCTCGACCACCGGCACGGCCCGGCGCGCGGCGCCATCGCCCGTGACACGGACACCGATGAAGCGCGGCACATAGGTGGCCCCGCCCTTCCCGAAGGATTCCCAGCCGCCGGCCGAGACGATCTGCGCGCCGCAGCGCTTGTGGCTACGCTCGCAGGCCGCGCGCGAGCCGTAACGTGGTGCTGCCTGCTCGAATTCGGCGCGGGCATTGCGATAGGCGAATTCGCACTGTTCAGCGGTGAGCTTGCCGGCCTCGACGCATTCGTCGCGGCGCACATAGACCGCCCCGGGGGCCTGCGCGGCGAGATCGGCAGGCCCCGTCAGCGACAGGACGGGCGCGAGGGTGGCGACGCGCAACAGCGCCAGGGCGGAACCCGGAATCATCATGCGGCGTAATAGAATTACAATTGTGGCATTACGGCAGCGAAGCGGCCTCACAGCAGCGACCTGCGCGAGGCCGCGAGCTCCCGCGTCGCGCCGTAGTCGATCTTGCCGTTGCCGAGCACCGGGATCGCCTGCGTCACCAGGATCGCGCGCGGCACCCACAATTCCGGGAAGCCCTGCTCCTTGGCGGCTTCCTGCAACGCGGCACGGTCGGCATCCGGAGTCTCGGTGACGAGCACGAGCTGCTCGCCCTTGCGCGCATCCGGCAGCGCGACGACGACGTGGTTCTGGTCCGGCCAGACCTTGGCGACCATGGTCTCGACCGCCGCGAGCGAGACCATCTCGCCGCCGAGCTTGGCGAAGCGCTTGGCCCGGCCGCGGATCGCGACGAAGCCGTCCTCGATCACGACGATGTCGCCGGTATCGTGCCAGCCGCCCTCGGGCGGGATGATGCGGCCGGGCTGGTCGGGGTCGAGATAGCCGGCCATGACGTTGGGCCCGCGCACGGTGAGCCTTCCGCCCTCGTGGATGCCCTCGACCGGCTCGAGCTTCGCCTCGATGCCGGGCAGGAGCTTGCCGACCGTGCCTTCCCGGATCGCGGCCGGCGTGTTGACGGCCAGTACCGGCGAGCACTCGGTACAGCCATAGCCTTCGAGGATGGTGGTGCCGTAGGGCTCCCACATCCGCTTGGTCTCGGCCTTCACCCGCTCGGCACCGGCCACGACATAGCGGACGCTGCCGAGATCGTTCTTTTCTGCAGCGCGCGCGTATCCCTGCAAAAAGGTATCGGTCGCGAGCAGGAAGGTCGCCTTCATGTCGGCGATCAGCTTCGGCACCTGCTTGTAGTGCAGCGGGCTCGGATAGAGCACGACCTTCATGCCGTGGAGCAGCGGCACCATCATCCCGGCGGTGAGCCCGAAGGAATGGAAGGCCGGCAGCGGGTTCATGAAGACGTCGTGCTCGGAGATCGCGCCGGCCGCATGGGCGAAGACCTGCCTGGCATTCGAGACGATATTGGCATGGCTCAGCGCCACGCCCTTCGGTTTGCCCTCCGTGCCGGAGGTGAACAGGATCACGGCGGTGTCGTCGGGCTGCGCCTCATATGCGCGATGCACGAGGCCTGGCGCCAGGCCCTGCAAGGCGCCGAGCGCCTTGTCGAAGCTCGTTATCTCCCGGCGGATATCTTCGAGATAGACGACGCGCCGCCCCTCTCCCAAGGCGGCGATCTCTTCGTCGAGCTTGCCCTGGTCGACGAAACGGCGCGAGGTGACGATGGTCTTGAGCTGCGCCAGCTCCGCCGCCGCACGCAGGTTGCGGACGCCGGCCGTGAAATTCAGCAGCGCCGGCACCCGGCCATAAGCGAAGAGCGAGAACAGCGTCACCGCCATGCCCTGCATGTTCGGCAGGAGCACGCCGACATGCTCCTTCGGCGCGGTCAATGCCGCGAGCTTGCGCCCCAGCACCAGCGAGCCGAGCACGAGCCGGCCATAGGTGATCGGCTGGCGCTCTGGATCCTCCAGCGCGATGCGGCCCTTGCCATGGCGGGCGATGGTCTGAAGCAAGGCGCGGAAAATCGTGATCCGCGCGCCCGCGGCGTCGAGGCTGGTGGCCGCCATGTCTGGCGTGTCTCCCGGTCGGCGTTTCTTCTGCTGGTCAAACTAGTGGGATCGATACCGGTTTCAAAGCCGGATGAAGCCAGAGAGCTCGTCATTCTCAGATGGCGCAGTGCCTCGACCCCGGAATGTGGGCAGCCATGCGGGCGCGGCTCGTCGATAAATTTTACCCGGACCATATTGCCACGATCAATTAACCCGGATAATAATCCCACCGTTCGAGGAGCCCCCCATGTCCGAGCCCGCGCCGCATACCGCCTTCCATGACACCAACCGCATCGCGTGCGGGCCGCTTGTCGCCGTCGCGCTGGCCGTGAAGGCGGCACTGACGGCCGATCCGGCCGCCGCGATCCTCGTCTTCGACGACGCGACCGGAAAGGTGGTCGATCTCGACCTGCGGGGCGACGCTGCGGAGATCGCAGCGCGCTACGCTCCTCGCAGCGGCGACATCGCAACGCCAAGCGACGACGCGCCGCGCGGACGCGGCCGCCCGAAGCTCGGCGTCGTCGCGCGCGAAGTCACCTTGCTGCCGCGTCATTGGGACTGGCTCGCCCTTCAGCCGGGTGGCGCCTCGCAGGCCCTGCGGCGGCTGGTCGACGACGCGCGCAAGAGCGATGGCGGGCGCAGCCAGGCCCGGGCGGCCCAGGAACGCGCCTACGCCTTCATCGCGACGATGGCGGGCGATCGCGAAGGCTTCGAGGAAGCGTCGCGCGCCCTCTTCGCCGGGGATGACGCACGCTTTGCCGCGCATAGCCGAAGCTGGCCGGCCGATATCCGGTCCTATGCCAAGAGACTGTTGGCCGACCCTGGCGCCACACGCGACTGAAGCCGAGCGACGAGCGACCTGCAACCTGCCTCGCAAGCATCCCGGCATCGCTCGCGCGCGGGTTGCTGGCCGGATACGGCAAGGGCATAGCAGCGCCACCGTCCCGCCGCCTGCATCGCCCTGCCGAAAGCCGCCCATCCATGACCTCCCGCACGCCGTGGCTCGGCATTCTCTGCGGCTTGCTGACCGCGCTCATCTGGGGCGTCCAGTCGGTCGTTTCGCGGCACGCCATGCTGATCGACATGACGCCGGCCGATGTCACGATCCTGCGCTTCGTCTCCGCTGCCGCCGTGCTGCTGCCCTGGGCGCTCCGGAACATGCACCCCTTCCCGGTCGGTTCGCTCGGCTGGCCGCGCGCCTGGGTGATGGCGCTGCTGATCGGCCCGCTCTACAGCCTGATCCTGGTCGGAGGGGCCCATTTCGCGCCGGCGCTGCACTCCTCGATCATCTCGCCGGGGTTGATCCCGGTCTTTACGGCCTTGCTGATCTTCCTCGTCACCGGCGAGCGCGCGGGACGCATGCGGCTCATCGGCCTCGGCATCATCGTGCTCGGCATCGGCATCTTTTCGCGCGATGCGCTCGCCTTGTCCCCGTCCCGGCCCGATGCCTGGATCGGCGACCTGCTCTTCGTGCTGATCGCCTTCCTGTGGTCGATCTTCGGGCTGCTCGCCCGGCGTTGGGGCGCAAGCTCGCTGGAGATCACCGCCGCCTCATGCATCCTCTCGGTGCCGCTGCTCGTGGCCGTGGCGTTGACGCTGCCGATCCATATGGCGCGCATGCCTTTTGCCGAGATCCTGCTCCAGGCCCTCTACCAGGGCGTCCTGGTCGGCGTCGTCGCGCTCTATCTCTACGCCCGCACGGTCGCGACGCTGGGCGCAGCCAAGGCGACGCTGTTCCTGCCGCTGGTTCCGGTCGCGACGGCTACCGCCAGCGCGCTGCTGCTGGCGGAGACGCCCTCGCCCACCGAGATCGCCGGCATGGCGATCGTCGTCACCGGCATGCTGGTCGCGTTCCGCTCGCCCTCGACCGGCTGAGACGGGGCCGCCGGTGCTCAGCCCTTGTGGCCCTTGGCGATCGGCTCGACATAGGAAAGTCCCAGGTCCCAGGGGAAATAGATCCAGGTGTCCTGGCTAACCTCGGTGATGAAGGTATCGACCGTGGGCACGCCGGCCGGCTTGGCGTAGACCGTGGCAAAATGCGCGTTCGGCAGCATCTCGCGCACGACGCGCGCCGTCTTGCCGGTATCGGTGAGGTCGTCGACCACCAGCACGCCCTTGCCGGTGCCGTCGCCGATCGCCTTGATGTTCGGCGCGATGTCCTTGAGCACCTGCAGCTCGGTCTGGTTCTTGTAGTCGTGATAGCTCGCGACGCAGACCGTCTCGATCATGCGCAGGCCGAGCTCGCGGCAGATGATCGCCGCCGGCACCAGCCCGCCGCGGGTGATGCAGACCATCGCCTCGAACGGCCCCTTCTCGGCGAGGCGCCAGGCAAGCGCCCGGGCATCGCGATGGAATTGATCCCAGGAGACCGGGAAAGCCTTGTTCGAGGACGGTTCGGCCATGGACAGCGCTCCGGACTTGGTCGACGCGAAAAGGCGCCGGTTTCAGACCGAAAAGCCTATCGGCGCGCGCCTGACAAGAGGCGCGCGCCGAACATCCCCAACCGAGCGTCGATAAACCGCCTCAGAATTCGGCCCAACCGTCCGCCGTGCCGCCGCCGGCCACCCGCCGGCCGCGCATCACCGGCGCTGGCGCGCGGGCCGGCGCGGGAGGGGCGGAATGGACCAGTTGCGGCGCAGCCCTTTGCCGGTCGCCGTCAAGCTGGAAGGCCGAGACCATCGTGCTCAGCGCTGCGGTCTCCTGCTGGAGATCGCGGGCGACCCTGGCGCTCTGCTCGGCGAGCAGCGAGTTCTGCTGCGTGATCTCATCCATATGCGCGACGGTCCGGGCCATCTCGTCGATGCCGTTCGCCTGCTCGGTCGTCGCCTGCGAGATCTCACTGACCGTCGATGCGACCTTGGAGGCAGCGCCGACGATCTCGCCCAGCGTCGTTCCGGCATCCTTGACCAGGCCGACGCCGGCTTGAATCTGCTGCGCAGAATTCGCGATCAATGTCTTGACGCCATTGGCGGATTCGCTGCAGCGGGCGGCCAGCGCCCGCACTTCCGTCGCAACCACGGCGAAGCCGCGCCCGGCATCGCCCGCCCGCGCCGCCTCGACCGCGGCGTTGAGCGCGAGAAGGTTGGTCTGGAAAGCGATCTCGTCGATCATCGAGATGATCTCGGAAATCCCCGACGAGGCCTGCTCGATCCGCCCCATCGCCGCGACCGCCTCGGTCACGATGGCGCCGCCGCGGGACGCGACCTCGCTCGCCTCGTTGCCGAGCTGGACCGCCATCTTCGAATTGCCGGCGCTATGCTTGACCGATGCGGCGAGCTCTTCGGTCGTCGCGGCCGTCTCCTGCAGGCTCGCGGCGTTCGCTTCGGTCCGCTCGGCCAGTTGCTGGCTGTCGGAGGTGATCTTAAGCGAGGCATTGTCGATGCGCGCCGAGATGTCGCGCACGGTGCCGACCACCTCCGCCAGCGTATCCAGCAGGTCGTTGACGCCGGCACAGAGCGTGGCGACCTCTCCGGTCTTGCCGTCGAGCGGCACGCGTCCGGTCAGGTCCTTGCCCTTGGCCTGGTCGATCACCGCGCTGGTCTCTTTCACCGCCGCCTCGAGCTGCTTGCCCTTGAAGGTCGCGGTGATGTCGGAGGCGAACTTGACGACCTTGTAGGGCCGCCCTTGCGCATCGAGGATCGGGTTGTAGCTCGCCTGGATCCAGATCTCCTTGCCGCCCTTGCCGATGCGCCGATACTGGCCGGCATCGTATTCGCCGTGGCCGAGGCGCTCCCAGAAGCCACGATAGGCGGGCGTCTCGCGCTCGGCCGGATCGACGAACATGCGGTGGTGCTGTCCCACGATCTCGGGCAGCGAATAGCCGAGCACGCTCAGGAAATTCTGGTTCGCCGTCAGGATCTTGCCGGTGAGATCGAATTCGATCACGGCCTGCGCTTTGTCGATCGCGGCGCGCTGCCCCTCGAGATCGGCAAGGCGGTTCTTCTGCTCGGTGACGTCGAAGGCGTATTTGATGACGCCGACCGGCTTGCCGCCTGCCCCCATGATCGGGTTGTAGCTCGCCTGGATCCAGATCTCCTTGCCGCCCTTGCCGAGCCGCAGATACTGCCCCCGCGAGAACTCGCCCCGGCCGAGATCGGCCCAGAACTGCTTGTAGGCGGGGCTGGCCTTCTCCTCGGGCGTGACGAACAGGCTGTGATGCTGGCCCTTCACCTCCGCCAGCGTGTAACCCATCGCCGACAGGAAATTCTCGTTGGCATCCAGGATCTTGCCTTCGAGGTCGAACTCGATCCACGCTTGCGAGCGGTTGATCGCGTCGAGCTGCCCCGCAGCGTGCCGATTCGAGAAAAGGCCAGAAAAAAGCGGCATCTGAGATCCCCCTCGGCGCGGCCCGCGCATGAGGCTTCATCGGGCCGGCGTCATCCTGAAAGCCGTTTTTGGATGCCCGCGACGCGGCAGCGCAGCAGGAGAGGCCGAATGCTGTCCGGCCACCCCTCGAATATCGCATCAATCGGTTTATGAATGGTTGCCATATAGAATTTAACTCAACTTATAGTAGAAAAATCTTCTAGCAACGATATATGGACTCCCGTCAATACGCCGCAAAATCGAACGAAGAGTATAATATCAAGAGCGAAAACAAAAACTCTCCGTGTAGTTGTATATAAAATCGCATAAGTTGCATAAACTACGATTGGGAAATCGTCTTTTGCTTTTCCGAGGCCACCATGGCCTTCACGGCAGCCATCGCAGCCAGCAGCTTCTCGGCATCGCGGGACCTGACGACGATATTCGTATCGGGGCCGGTTTCCGACCAGAACGGATAGGAGCCGATCGAGACGCCCGGATGGGCCTTCGCGATCTCGGCGAGCGGTCCGCCGATATCTCCCTCGCGCAACCCGGTCTGCACCGTGTCGGACAGCACTTTCGCGCCGGTCTGCAGCGTCGGGGCGACGACATCGAGCATCGCCTGCATGATCGACGGCACGCCGGCCATCACGTAAACGTTACCGATATGGAAGCCCGGCGCCTTGGAGATCGCGTTCGCGATCAGGTCGGCCCCGGCCGGAATCCGCGCCATCCGCATCCGGGCCTCGTTGAGTTCCGCCGGCGAGAAGCGCTCCGACAGCATCGCAACGGCGCGGGGGTCGTGGTCGATCGTGACGCCGAAAGCCGCCGCGACCGCATCAGCCGTGATGTCGTCATGGGTCGGCCCAATGCCGCCGGTCGTGAAGACATAGGTGTAGCGGCCGCGCAACGCGTTGAGCGCCGCGACGATTTCATCGGAAACATCAGGCACGACGCGGACTTCGCGCAGCTCGACGCCGATATTGGTGAGATATTCGGCGATATAGCCGATATTCTTGTCCTTCGTCCGCCCGGACAGGATCTCGTCGCCGATCACCAGGATCGCGGCCGTGACGATGGTGGCGGTGGAATTGGATTCGTTGGCGGACATGGCGGCGCTCCTGGCTTTCAGCCAAGAGCTAGGCTTTCCCCGCGAAGGGCTCAAGCGCCGCGGTGGGCGCGCCGGCCATGCCGCAGGCGCGCGTTCAGGCCGGCTTGCGCTCGAAGACCAGGTTGAGCCGCGTCTGGGCGACGAGCGTGTAGCCGCTGCGCGCGAGCAGGCCGGCGAGATCGGTCTGCCAGCGCTGGCGGGAATCCTCGATGATGATGAAGCCAGGCCAGAGCGCCTGCGGCGCATCGCGCAAGAAGGGCTCGAGAATCAGGTCCTCGGCCCCCTCGACATCGAGCTTGATCGCATCGATGCGCTGATACCTTTCGCCCTCGACCAGCGAAAGCAGCGTCATCGCCGGCACCTTGACCGAGGTCGCCGCGCTCGAATTCAGGATACGGACGCTCGATTCGCCGCGATTGGTCGGATCGATGAACAGGGTCAGCTCGCCCGGCTTGTCGGCCAGCGCGCAGGCCACCGCCTTCACCGTCCCGAACGGGTTCTGCGCGATGTTGAAGGCGAGACGGGCGAAGATCTCGGGCTGCGGCTCGACAGCGAGAATCCGTGCGCCCCGCCCGGCCCGCGCCGCGACGAAAAGCGAGTAGGCGCCGATATTCGCGCCGATATCGATGAAGGTGAAACCCTCCCGCAGCCGCGAGACCAGCAGTTCCCGCTCGACCGCATCGAAATATTGCGGCGTGAACAGGACGCGCTTCTCGCAGACATTGCCGCTCGGATAGAGGCGCATCTTCGCCCCCAGCGACTCGATATCGACGGGCGCACCGTCGAGCGACCGCAGGCCGAGGCGACGCAGCGCATAGGCGATCTTGCGCCCGAGGAAGCTGTCGGACGCTCCGCGCGTCCAGGCGATGATGCGCGCGAGATAGGCTTTCGGAGCGAAGGCGCCGAAAGGCTGCTCTTCCGCCGGGTTCTGTTCGGTGATGGCCATTGCGCCAGCCTGATACACCTCGGCGCGCTCCGGCGCCAGTCGTCGCAGGCGGCCTCAGTGCCCGTCGGCGAAGCGGGCGTGAATTTCGCCGAACCGCGGCGCGATCTCGCGGAAGATGTCGACGAGTTGAGGGTCGAACTGCCGCCCGCGTTCGCCGATCACCACCGCGACGGCCTCGTCATGCGTCATCGCTTCCTTGTAGACCCGCTTGGTGACCAGCGCGTCATAGACGTCGGCGATCGCCATCAATCGCCCGGAGAGCGGAATGGCCTGGCCGGCGAGCCCTTGCGGATAGCCCGTCCCGTCCCAGCGCTCGTGATGCGTATGGGCGATTTCCTTGGCGAGCCTCAGGAACGAGCTGGAGCCGCCGAGATGGCGCTCGGCATCGGCGATGGCGATACGCCCGAGCTCGGCATGGGTCTGCATCGTCGCTCGCTCGTCATCGTCGAGCCGGCCGGGCTTCAGCAGGATGCTGTCGGGAATGCCGACCTTGCCGATGTCATGCAGCGGCGCCGACTTGAACAGCAGGTCGAGCGTCGCATCGTCCAGCTCCTCGGTGAAGAGGCCCCGCTCGCGCGCAGCCTCGGCCAGGACGCGCAGATAGTGCTGGGTGCGGCGGACATGGTTGGCGGTTTCGTTGTCGCGCGTCTCGGCGAGCGAGGCCATGGCCAGAATGACGGCGTCCTTGGCGCGCTCCGCCTCCTCCAGCGCCGCCGAGAGCGAGTTCACCAGCGCGATATTGGTCATGGCGACCGCCGCGCTGTTGGCAATCCGCCTCAACGCCCGGATCACCTCCGGCGCCGGGCGGTGCCGATGCGCCCAATAGGCGCCGATCGCGGCGACGGGATCGTCCTGCCGGACGGGCACCATCACCAGACTGCGCACGAAGGTCGGGCGGTAGGCTTCGTGGGGAATCCGCTCGTCCTCGTCGATATCCTCGATGACGACGACCTCGCCATGCCGCATCGCCCAGCCGGAGATGCAGCTATCCATCGGGAAACGCTGGCCCTTCCAGAGCGGCGCGACCGCATCCTCGTCGGCATAGTAGCAGCGGCCGTTGTCGCGCAGGATGAAGCTGATGCCGTCGGCGCCGGTCAGTCCGCGCGCATTGCGGCGCACGACTGCCATCACCTCGTCGATGCCGCGCGCCATCGCGAGGTCGAGCAACAACTGGTCGAGCACGCTGAGCGTCGGATCGGAGGAATCGGGCGGTGCCTGGGAAACTGACGCTTTCATATGTCCAAGGGGAAGCATGCCGGGCGGACGAAAGGTGCGGCGGATACGTTGCCACGAAAAAGTTACAATTCCGCCAACATCGAGGCAACGACCGCCCGTGCATCGCTGACCCAGCGGCAATGCACGCGCCGCGCCGGCCTCCCGCGCGGTAATCGGCTTGCGTGCGCCATCAAACGCAATAGATATGAGGGCAAGGAGTTTTCCGCGCGCAATGACCTTCGAAGATACCATCGGCCGCTCGCGTTCGCGCGAGCCCGCCATCAAGATTCACGGCCCCGAGGCCTTCGCGGCCATGCACAAGGCCGGCCGGCTGACCGCTGCGGGGCTCGACATGCTCGGCTCCTACGTCAAGCCCGGCGTCACCACGCAGCGCCTCGACGATCTCGCCTTCCAGTTCGCCATGGATAACGGCGCCTATCCGGCGACGCTGTTCTACCGCGGCTACACCAAGTCGATCTGCACCTCGATCAACCATGTCGTCTGCCACGGCATTCCCGACGACAAGCCGCTGCGCGAGGGCGACGTCCTCAATATCGATTACACACTGATCGTCGACGGCTGGCATGGCGACTCGAGCCGCATGTACGGCGTCGGCGAGATCTCGCGGAAGGCCGAGCGTCTGGTCGAGATCACCTATGAGAGCCTGCAGCGCGGCATCAAGGCGGTGCGCGCCGGCGCCACCACCGGCGATATCGGTTTCGCCATCCAGCGCTATGCCGAGGCCGAGCG
>NZ_JAELTI010000113.1 GCF_016428755.1 Allobosea sp. ASV33 | reverse complement strand
GCACGAGGCAGACCCGCTCGTCGGGCCTGAAGCTGTCCTTGCGCGCCACGGCCGCGGCCACCACGCAGGCCGCCGCCGGCTCCAGCAGCACCCGCCCGTTCTGGAGCACCCAGACGATTTCGCGGACGGCGTCCGCATCGGGCACGACGACGATCTCCTCGAGGAACTGCCGCGCCGCAGCCATCGTGCGCTTGGTCGCGAAGGGGGCGCCGAGCGTGCGTGCGATCGAGGTCGGGCGGATCGCGACCGGTTCGCCGGCGGCGAGCGCCTGCGTCATCGTCGTCGCGCCCTCGGTCTCGACGCCGTGCAGGCGCACGGCCGGGTCGAGCCCCTTCAGCGCCGCCCCGACGCCGGCCGAGAAGCCGCCGCCGCCGACCGAGATGAAGACATGGTCGAGCCGCCCGCCGGCATCGGCCGCCATTTCGAGGCCGAGCGTGCCGTGGCCGGCGATGATGGCCGGGTCGTCATAGGAATGGACATGGGTCATGCCCTGCGCGGCGTAAGTCTCGGCCTTGGCGAAGGCGGCGACGGAATCCTCGCAGAGCTCGACCTGCCCGCCGGCCTGCTCCGTCAGGCGGATATTCAGCGCCGGGGTCGCCTTCGGCATCAGCACCAGCGCCTGCGTGCCGACCGCCCGCGCGACGAGGGAAACGGCGATCGCATGGTTTCCGCCCGACACGGTGACGACGCCGCGCTGCAGCTCCGCTTCGCTCAGCCCCATCATCTTGTTGTAGCAGCCGCGGACCTTGAACGAGCCGCCGAGCTGTAGGCTCTCGACCTTCACCCAGGTTTCGACGCCGAGCCGCGCGGACAGCCCCGCGCTGTGAAAGGTCGGCGTGCGGCGGACTTTGCCGGCGATGCGCGCCGCGGCGGCCTGGACATCGGCAAGGGTGACGTCGAAGGCGGTGACGTCGAATGACATGGTGCGCTTATCCTCTACCGCGGCGATTCTGATCCGCGGCACGAGAGCGCGCCGGATACCGGGGCGTCAAGCGCCGGCATTTTTTAAGGAGCAGGCGGCTGCCCGGCCTTGGGGCGCGTATGATTGGGGGCACGCGTCGGCAGCGGCACGGCGGGGCGATCGGTGCGGTACTGGCCGCGCGCGATGGCGCCGAAGAGCAGCATCACGGCGGTCAAGGTCATCAGCCACCAGGGCAGCAGCGGCGCGAAGCCGAAGACGCTGAGCGCGAAGGCCGTGGTGAAGGCGGCGACGCCGCCTGCGGCGAGCGCGCCGGTCATGCGCCCGGCGGCGCGGATCGCGAAATACAGGCAGGCGGCGCCGGCCGCGGCCCCGACCAGCCCGAGCTCGTACCAGGTTTCGAACAGCAGCGTCGCCGGGGCGGGCTGAGGCAGCATGCCATTCATCTGGCCGCGCAGCACGGTATCGAGGCCATGTCCGGTGATCAGCTCGATCGGCGATTGCCGGATCACGTCGGCCCAGATCGAAAGCATCTGCGCGAAATCATCGGCGCTGTCGGGCAGGATCGGCACGAGCGGCGCCATCAGGAAGGGCAGGATCGGCGCGAACAGCATCAGCCCGGCGACGATCGCCGCGATGATCTTCGTGGCGCGCTCGGGATTGGCCGTGACCGCACCGAAGGCGACGGCGCCGAAGATCATGGCGATCGTCTCGCCGTCCTCGAAGCGCGTCAGGGCCAGCAGCGTCACGACGACGGCGAGGCCCAGCGCGCTCAGGCCGCGTTCGCGCGAGAGCAGCCAGGCCAGGGCCGGCCAGGCCATGATGAGCACGATCGACACGCCGCGTTCGACGGCGCCGGGCGGCGTCTCGGCATGGCGCAGCGCCGCCACCGCAATCAGCCCGAGCGCGAAGATGCCAGCGCTGCCGGTGCCGAGCGCGACGAGATTGAGGTTCGACGAGCGCATCCGCTCGGGCAGGGCGGAGAGGCCGACGAAGCCGAGAATGGCGGCGAGCATCAGATTGCTGGCCTTCTCCACGGCCGCGGCCGGATAGGGACTCCAGACCAGCGACAGGAAGGCCCAGGCGATCAGGCCGATCAGGATCAGGCCGGGACGGCTGACCAGAAGCGCCCGCAGGGTCGCCACGAATTTGCGCGGCTCCTGGACCAGGGTCGCGATGATCAGCAGGGCGACGCCGATCGGCACCAGCACGACGGCGGCGCGGCGCGAGACCAGTGCGGCGAGCGGCAGGACGAGCGCCAGCGTGCCGAAGCCGATGCGACGCAGCAGCAGCGCGGCGTCGGTCGCCGGATCGAGCGGTGTTTGGGCGTTGTTGCGGATCATGCGTTCCGGCGGGTCCTGACAGCCTCTCGGCCTGCCCGGCCGCCCGGGATGAGCCGCTGCCACCCTAGCGGGCGCAAGCGCGCTCGACTGTAGGTGCGGCGCAACAGTGGGAGGCTGTTTTGATGGCATCTGATGGGCCTGCGGCCGTGCCGGCTCCGCGCAGGTGCTTGCGGCTGCCCTACGACGCGTGCGGCACCGCGGCTCTGGCGAAGCGCCGGTGTTCGTGAGAGAAACCGGCATGACCATGCTGGCAGCCATCCCCTTTGCGAGCGGCTTTGCGATCGATGCCGTTATGCACGTCCTCGTCGACAGGCTGAAGCGGCGGGGCCTGCGCCTGGCCGGCGTGGTCCAGCATCATGACGACGGCTGCGACGACCGCTGCATGGCGATGTCGCTGGAAGATGTCGCGACCGGCCGACGTTTCCCGATCAGCCAGGATCTCGGCTCCGGCGCCGCGGGCTGCCATCTCGATGCGGCCGGGCTCGCCGCCGCGGCGGCGGCGTTCTCCGAGGCATCGGCCGGGCGCGCCGATCTCGTGATCGTCAACCGCTTCGGCAAGCAGGAGGCCCTGGGCGAGGGGCTGCGCCAGGAGATCGCCGGCGCGCTGCTCGCGGGCCTGCCGCTGCTGATCGCGGTGCGCAGCGACTTCCTGCTGGCCTGGCGCGATTTCGCCGGCGACGACTGGCTGGAGTTGCCGCCCGATGAGGAAGCGGTCGAGCGCTGGGCGCTGGCCGTGACCGCCGTCGCGGCCTGAGACCGATCGGGGTATGACGCAGCCGCCGACCATCGGCCTGATCCTCGCGGGCGGTCTTGCCCGGCGGATGGGCGGCGGCGACAAGGCGCTGAAGCCGCTCGCCGGCCGGCCGATCCTGAGCCACGTCGTCGAGCGCCTGCAGGGTCCGTGCGACGACCTCCTGCTCAATGCCAATGGCGATCCCGCGCGCCTCGCCGGGTTCGGCCTGCCGGTCGTCGCCGATAGCGTGCCGGATTTCGCGGGGCCGCTCGCGGGCATCCTCGCAGGGCTCGACTGGATCGCGGCGCATCGGCCGCAGATCGATTGGCTGCTCAGCGTCGCCGCCGATACGCCCTTCATTCCGGACAATCTCGCCTCCCGCCTGCATCAGGCGCGCGTCGCGGCGGGGACGCCGCTCGCCTGCGCCGCCTCGGGAGGGCGGCAGCATCACGCCATCGGTCTTTGGCCTCTCGCGCTGCGGCAGGATCTGCGCCGGGCCTTGGCCGCGGGCGAACGAAAGATCGGCCGCTGGACGGAAGGCTACGGCGTTGCGGTCGCGGAATGGCCGGCCAAGCCGATCGACCCCTTCTTCAACGTCAACACGCCCGAGGACCTCGCCGAAGCGGAGCGGCTGGCGGCGAGTCGCGCCTGACCGGCGCCTTACCCCTCCAGAAGCACCTTCAGCGCCGCGAGGTCTCGGCTGACCATGGCCGCGTCGCGCGCCATCTCGTCGTCGGACATGCCGTCGCGCTGGAACAGCGTGAAGACGACCTCGGCTCCGTCGCCATTGGCGACGACGCGCATCGGGTTGTGCATGACCGGTCCATGCTCGGGGATCACGGCATGGTCGAGCACCCCGTGATTGTTGGGCTCGCTGAACAGGATGCGCATCGGCCCCATCGGCGTCTCCGCCCGCCAGGTCATGCCTTCGACCGGCACGAAGCTATGGCCGAGACCCTCCGCCCAGCGCGGGAAATTCGCGGGCTCGGCGAGGAAGGCATAGACCTCCTCTGCCGGGCGGTCGATGCCGATCCCGATATGGCGGGCACGATGGACGGCCATGGCTGCATCCTTCTTTTGTTTAGAACAAAAGAAGAACAAAATATTGAGCGTGTCAAGCAGCCGGCACCTTGCGCCCTATTCGATGACGATGCGCGGAGCAGCCCGTGTGGCGCCGCCGAGGCCGACCTGCACCTGCCGGGCCAGCGCGACATAAGCCTTGGCATGCGCGCTTTGCGGATCGCTCGCTACGATCGGCCGGCCGCCGTCCGAGGTCTCGCGGATCGGCATGGCGAGCGGGATTTCGCCGAGGAAGGGGATGCCGAGCCGCTCGGCCTCGTGCCGGGCGCCGCCATGGGCGAAGATGTCGGAGCGGTGCCCGCAGGCCGGGCAGGTGAAATAGCTCATGTTCTCGACGAGGCCGAGGATCGGCACCGCGACCTTCCGGAACATCGCGACGCCGCGGCGCGCATCGAGCAAGGCGAGGTCCTGCGGCGTGGAGACGATGACGGCCCCCGCGAGCGGCACCTGCTGCGCCAGCGTAAGCTGAGCGTCGCCGGTACCGGGCGGCATGTCGACGACGAGCACGTCGAGATCGCCCCAGGCGACCTCGCGCAGCATCTGGGTGATCGCCGAGATCACCATCGGCCCGCGCCAGATCATCGGCGTTTCCTCGTCGACGAGGAAGCCGATCGACATGACCTTGAGCCCATAGGCCTCCATCGGCGCGAGCGTCCGGCCCGAGACGATCTGCGGTTTGCCGGTGATGCCGAAGATCTTCGGCATGGACGGCCCGTAAATGTCGGAATCGAGCACGCCGACCTTGAGGCCGAGCGTCGAGAGCGCCACGGCGAGATTGGCCGCGGTCGTCGACTTGCCGACGCCGCCCTTGCCGCTGGCGACGGCGATGATCTGCTTCACGCCCGGCACGCCGGCGGGTCTCGGCGCGCCGCCCGGCCCGGGGCGCTGCGCCTGCTGGCGTGCTTGCATGCCGGCCGATGGGCCGGCCTTGTCCGCGGTCAGCCCGACCAGCACCTGCGTCACGCCGGGCAGGCCTCCGACGGCGCTCTCGGCCGCCTTGCGCACAGGCTCCATCGCCGCCGCTTCGGTCGCGTCGATGCGGATCGCGAAGATCACCTTGCTGCCATCGACGAGGATGTCGCCGATCCGGCCGGAGGCGGCGAGCGATTGCCCGCTCGCCGGCAGCTTCACCAGTTCGAGCGCCCGCAGGACATCGGCTTGGGATACGGTCACGTCGCTGGACTCCGTTGGCTCGCGGTCTCAGGCCGCCTTGCGGATATGGAAGACGAGGGCGCCATCCGCATCCCCCTGCCGCTCGATGCTGTCGCCGGTTTCCCGCGCGAGGTTCGGCAGGTCGATCGCCGCCATCGGGTCGGTGCATTGCACGATAATGAGGCTGCCGGCCGGCGCGGCGATCAGGGCCTTGCGGACGCGCAGCACCGGGAGCGGGCATTTAAGCCCGCGCAGATCGAGCGGGATCGGAGCGAGGGTCGTGCCGGCTGGGGCCATCATCGTCATGCTGCTTCATAGGACGGCTGTTCGGCGCGCTGCAACCGCCGCCTTGCCGCAGCATGCTTGACCCCATCTGCGGCGGCGACGATGAAGAGCCATCGATCGGGAGGAAGCGGGCGGCGATGCGATCAGGCGGCCGAAACAGGCGAGGGGCGTGATGGCGCGGTTGGGCGACGGCCGCACCGATTCCGGGCTCGTCACGCTCGACGAGGCGGCAGCCGGCGCGGTCTCGCGCGTGGACCCCGTCGCAGAGACCTTGAAATTGCCTCTCGCCGCCGCCGACGGCCATGTCCTGGCTGAGGCGGTCGTTGCCAGGCTCGACCTGCCTCCCTTCGCCAATTCCGCAGTGGACGGCTATGCCATCCGCTTCGCCGATCTCGCCGCCGCGGGCGCGACCAGCCTGCCGGTCCAGGGCCGAACGCTGGCCGGCGAGGCTCCGGCGCGCCTGGATCACGGCGCCTGGCGCATCTTCACCGGCGCACCGGTCCCCGAGGGGGCGGACACCATCGTGATGCAGGAGGATGTCGTCGCGAGCGACGGCGTGGTCACTATGCCGGCAGGCCTCCGACGCGGCGCAAATCTGCGCCTGGCCGGCGAGGATGTCGCGTGCGGGCAGGAGGCCCTCCCGGCCGGGCGGCGTCTGCGCCCGCCGGACCTCGGCCTGCTGGCCGCGCTCGGATTGGCTGAGGTCCCCGTGCGCCGCCGCCCGCGCGTGGCGCTGTTCTCGACCGGCGACGAGCTCACCGAGCCCGGCCGGCCGCTCGGCCCCGGCGCGATCTACGACGCCAACCGGGCGATGCTGCACGCCATGCTGGTGCGTGCCGGCGCAGAGATCGTCGACCTCGGCATCCTGCGCGACGATGCCGAAGGCCTGGAGCAACGGCTGCGCGAGGCTGCGACCGGTTGCGATCTCGTCCTGACCTCGGGCGGCGTCTCGGTCGGCGAGGCCGATCATGTCAGGGATGCGGTGCTGGCCTGTGGCGGGCTCGATCTCTGGCGCGTGGCGATCAAGCCCGGCAAGCCGATCGCGATCGGCAGCGTTGCCGGCACGCCTTTCGTCGGCTTGCCCGGCAATCCTGTCGCGGTCTTCGTCGGTTTCGCCTTCGTCGCCCGTCCGCTGCTCGCCCGGCTGGCGGGTGAAACCTATGTTTCTCCGGCCGCCTGGCCGGTCAGGCTGGGCTTCACGCACGCCCGGAAACCGGGTCGTCGCGAGTTCCTGCGGGTGTCGCTGGAGCGGGATGCTGACGGCATCGTTGCGCGCAGACACCCCGGCGAGGGTGCCGGTTCACTCGCGTCGCTCGCGCAATCGGACGGGCTCGTCGTTCTGGCCGAGGATATCACGCAGGTGAAAGCGGGCGATTTAGCCCCCTTCCTTCCCTACGCCGAGCTTCTCTAGTCGCGCCGGAAGATCACGCTCGCGCCCCAGCCGAGGAAGAGCGCCAGCAGCACCGTGGCGAGGCCGTACAGCACGGCCCAGTCATAGGCGCCGGAGGCCAGCCGTTGCTCGATCCCGGACTTGATCACCTCGAAATTCGTCTGCTGTCGCGCCAATGGCACGCCGCCGGAATAGAGCACGATGTCGACGGTGTAGGATCCGGTCGGCGCCGTCGCGGGGATGTCGACCGGCGCGCTGAACAGCGCGCTCGACAGGAAGGTGACGCCGCGCTCCTCGTAGCCGTAGAGGTCCTTGGCCTGCATGATGCGGACAAGGCTGTCGCGGAAGCGGCGCGCGCCGGGATCGAGATCGACCCAGGTGCCGGCGGGCCGCTCGGCATTGGCGAGGCCGATGCGCTCGCGCTGCGCCGTCTCGTTCGACATCATCTCCGCGATCGGCCGGTTGCTGGCGACATGCAGGAAGACCGGGTTGTCCGGGAAACGCCGCTGCGTCCGGTTGATCCAGATCGGGCCGAGCCGCTCCTTCTCGCGCACCAGCAGCATGCGGCGCGGCCCGCGCACGGTGACGATGATGTCGTAGGGATCGCCGCGCGCCACCGTCCGGCCGTCGCGCTCGACCAGCCCGAACACGGTGAGCTGGCTGCCGGTATAGTTCGAGGTGATCTGGATCTGGTGGCTCGACATCGCCGCGATCAGCGTCTCGGCTCGCGCGTCCGAAACCGTAAGTCCGATGGCGAGGGCGGCGAGGAGTATGGCGAGCCGTCTCATCGCGAACTCTCCGGCAGGACGACCGAGAAGGGCTCGCTGGGCGGAATGAAGAGCTCGATGGCGAAGCGCAGGCCGACCGACAGGATCAGCAGGGCCAATAGCAGGCGGAAGGATTCGACATTGAGGTTGCGTGCCGCGCGGCCGCCGAACTGCGCGCCGATCACGCCGCCGACCAGCAGCAACACGGCCAGCACGATATCGACCGACTGGTTGGTGACCGCGTGCAGCAGCGTGGCACCCGTCATCGTCACCAGGATCTGGAACAGCGAGGTTCCGACCACGACCGCAGGCGGAATCCGGAAGAAATAGATCAGGCCGGGCACAAGGATGAAGCCGCCGCCGACGCCGAGTACGGCGCCGATGAAGCCGATGATCACCGCGAGCAGTGCGATGGGAATGACGCTGCAATACAGGCCGGAGCGGTAGAAGCGCACGCGGAAGGGCAGCCCCATCCACCAGGGATGCATGCCGCCGCGCCGCTTCAGGCGCGCCGGCTTGCCGGCCCGGACGCGCAGCATGGCCCGCAGCGCGTCGTAGAGCATCAGCCCGCCGATGATCGAGAACAGCGTGACATAGGACAGCGTGATCACGAGCTCGAGCTGGCCGAGCCGCTTCATCGTGTTGAAAAACAGCACGCCCAGCACGGTTCCGAGGATGCCGCCGCTGACCAGCACGCTGCCGAGCTTGAGGTCGAGCGCCCTGCGCCGGAGATAGGTCAGCACGCCGGTCATCGAGGAGCCCGCGACCTGTGCCGCGACGGTCGCGACCGCCACGGCCGGCGGAATGTCGAGGAAGATCAGCAGCGGCGTCAGCAGGAAGCCGCCGCCGACGCCGAACAGGCCGGAGATGAAGCCCACCGCACCACTCAGGCCGAGAACCATCAGCACGCTGATCGGCAGCTCGGCGATCGGCAGGTAGATCTGCACGCTTACCCCTCGCAAGGCGGGCGCTTGGCCGCTGGCCTGCGCCTGATGGGTCCCAGACTAGGCTGTCCGGGTTAAGAGCCTCTGCCAAAACCCGGAGGGGTCTCGACGCCGGCAATTCGTCCGCTCCGCCAGGAGCGGGGTGAAGCCGATACCGTTGGTATCGGCAAGCGCCGCGACGCCGTGGACGGTCGAATTCCCGGCGCCGGAGGTGGGCTTTGGTGGACCGCCTGCGGCGTCGGACCGACTTGCCGATATCGAAGGATATCGGCTGCGCGCTCCTCCTGGCATGCGGCTCCTCCAAAGCCCATCGAGATCCCTCCGGGTTTTGGCAGAGGCTCTTGGACAAGGTCCTGAAAAAGGCAGGTTCCTGAAAAGGAAAGACGGGCCGCTTCCGGCCCGCCCTAGGAAACGATTGTTCTTGGTCTCGCGTCAACACGTCGAAAGCATGACGTCGCGCAACGCCGCTCAGCTTCGGGACGGCTTGGCGGGCTTCGCCACCGCTGCGGTCGGCTGCGGGTCCCAACCCTTGGCCGGCGGGGTGACTTCGTTGGCGGCGGCGTCGAGCGTCTTCGGCTTCCAGTTGGCCGCCAGCCCCTTGGCGGCGGCGAGATCTTCCGGCTTCAGGCGCTGGGCCACCTCGTCGCGCTTGCGGCCGGCATCCTCGTCGCCCTGGATCGCCGCGACCGAGAACCAGACGAAGGACTGGGCGAGGTCGGTCGGCGCGCCGAGGCCGCGTCCGAGCAGCACGGCGAGGTTGTACTGGCTGTCGCGAACGCCGAACTCGGCGGCGCGGCGGAACCACTCCGTCGCCAGGGCGTAGTCCGGCTTGCCGGAGACCCCCTCGGCATGGAGCACGGCGAGGTTGTGCATCGCCTTGGCGTTGCCGCGCTCGGCCGCGCGCTGGTACCAGATCCGGGCGAGGCCGAGGTCGCGCTGCGTGCCGATGCCCTTCTCGAACATGTTGCCGACGCGGAACTGGGCCGGCGCAAGACCCGCGACCGCGGCACGCTCGAACAGGCGCAGCGCCAGCTTGGGGTCGCGCTGGTTGGCCGGACCGTCGGCGGCCTTGCTCGCCAGCTCGTAGACCGCGCGCGCATCGCCGTCCTGAGCCGCCTTGCGCAGCCCGGCGCTGCCGAACCCGGCCGGCAGGTCGCCGATCCCGGTCACGACCTGGATCTGTTCCGCCGGAGCGGCCGGCGCCGCGACAGGAGCGGCTTCGGCAGCAGGCGGGGTAGTGGGGGCGGCGGCCGCGGTGACGGACCGTTCGGGCGCGGCATTGTTCGCAGCCGGTTGGACGGGGGCGTCCTGCGGGGCGGCGGGCAGCGCGGAGGACTGGTCCTTGGCGGGGGGCTGCACCGGTGCGGCCGGCGCTTCGGGCTGGGCGGCGGGCGGCGCGATCAGGCTGCGCGCCTCGTTATTGGCGGCCTTGTTGCCGTCGCCGCGCAGCGAGGTCGTGACGAGATGCGCGGTGCCCATGGCGAGGATCAGCGCGGCAAGGCCGAGCAGCAGCGGGCGCTTGCGCTTCTCCAGGATCTCCTTGATCCGGCCGGGGCTCTTGGTCGCGGGCTCGGCCGTGGGGGAGGGCGCGGAGGCGGCGGCCTCGCTGGCGGCCTTGGCCGAGCGGCGCGCGGCGGCGATGAGGCTCTGGCGGACCGATTGCGCATCCTGGCCGACAGTGGCGGCGGCCTCCGGGCGCGGACGGCCGGAGCCGGGCTCCAGCGGCATGTCGAAGGCCGTGCTGGCCGAGAGGCTCGGCTCGGTGCGGGCGGGCTCCCCGGCCGATCCGGCGAAACGATCCTGCGCGGCAGCACCGACCGACAGGCCGGGGATCTCGCGCGTGGAGGCAGGCACGGCGCCGGCACGCGGGGCTTCGCCGCGCATGGCCGCAGCCAGGGTGCCGGCCGGAGGGCGGCGCTCGCCCTGCAGTTCGGCCTCGAGGCTCGCGAGCCGCGACATGATCAGGTCGAGCGAGCCGTGGACGGCGCCGATGGCATCGCGCGTCTGGCTGTCCGAGGAGACATGCGTGTCGCGCAGACCGGTGACCAGGCTCGACAGCTCGGCGATGCCCTTGCCGGACGCCGCCGTGTTCGCCGCCTGGACGAGGGCGGCGCGCTCGGCGGCCGTCTCCTCGCGCATCGAGCGCAGGTGCACCACGAGGTCCTGCAGCGTGCGCTCCATGCCGTTCTCGGCCGAGCGGGTCGCGGACGCCTCGTCGAGGCGGCTGGCGATGCCGGAGATCTGCCGTTCGAGGGCATCGAAGGATTCGGCGTTCGCACCGGGCGCGCCGGCTTCGTCGATCTTCTCGGCGAGATGCTTCAGCATCTGCTCGATCGGGTTGAGATCGATCGGCGCCGCGCCTTCGCCCACCATCCGGGTCAACTGGCTCGAAGCGGCGAGGCTTTCGATCCGGTCGGACAGAGCTTCGATCTGGCGCGTGACGGCGGACGGCCCCTGCTCGGCAAGCAGGTCGATGCGCTGTTGCAGCGAGTCGATGCGGCTGGCGAGGTAGTCGCTCTGCCGGGAGGCGTTGCCCTCGTCCAGCTTCTGGGTGGCGACCTCGTCGAACTTACGCGTCAGTGCGTCGATCTGGGTGGAAAGCGAGGTCAGCAGGCCCGCACCGGGGAACTCGCCGCGCTGCGACAGCACCACGCCGCGCACGTCGTCAATGGCGTTCGCCAGGCTGCGCATCTCGCCCATGTCGGGGCGGACGTCGCGTAGCCGGCCGATCTCGAAACCGAGCGTCGCGACCTGCTGGGAAAGCTCGTCGAGCTTGTGGTCCTGGCCGCCGGCGCCGAGGATGTCGCGGAGTTCCGCGATATCGCGCCGAATCGGATCAAGGTTGGTGACCTGGCCGCCACGGGTCGCCAGCGCGTCGACCTTGGCGGCGAGATGCGCGATCTCGAGCTGGAAGCGCTGGTAGCTCTCGCCGGCCCGGTCCTGCGACAGCCGCGAGACTTCCGCCTCGATCCGGGTGAGCGGCTTCAGCAGGGGTTCGAACTGGTCGTGCCGGTCCAATTGGTCGAGGCGCTCGGCCAGGAGGCCGATCTTGGCCTCGATCGCGCTCGTGTCGACGCGCATCGGGGCGGCTGGCCGCTGCGGCGGGATGGGCCGGCGGCTTTCATGGGAGAGGCGGGAGCCGATCTCGCGCAGATCCTCGCGCAGCGCCGAAATGCGCTCCGGTGCGACCGCAGCCGGCCGGGAGGCCATGGCCTCGTCGGTATCGAGGAAGCGCTGGCGCGTGCGGATATCCGTGACGGCGGCGGCGAGGCCCTCGCGGCTGAAGGCGAGGCGGGGCGCCTGTTCCGCGCGGGGCTGCTGCGCCTCGAGGTTGCGGCGCTCGATTTCGGCGATGCGCTCGCCCATCGTCTTGATCGCGTCGGCGATGACGTTGGTCGCGCGCTCCTGGCGCTCGGCGGAGCCGCGCTCGCTCGACGACAGGCGGTCTTCCGTCTTCTCGATCCAGCGGGTGATCGAATCCAGGGCGCCTGCGGTGCGGGCATTGGCTTCGCGGGTCAGGCTTTCGAGCGCGGCGGCGTGGCTCACGAGGCCGTCGATCGCCTCGCGCGACGGGCCCGGCGCCGGCTGACGCGGCGCGGTATCGGTCCGGCCCTGCGACAGGCGGGCGAGCCGCTCGGACAGTGCGGCGATGTCGAGCTGTTCCGGCGCCTCCGGGGCGCTCCCCTCGTCGCTCTCGTCGCGGATCTTGTGGTCGAGCCATTCGCCCAGCGTCATGCCAGCCCGGCGCGCCGCTGCCTTCGCCGCATCGCGTGTCCGGGGGTCGACGCCCTTCACGCTCCAGGGCAAGCTATTGGCCATGATCTCGCTCGCCTAAGGGGAACCTTGTCAGCGGCAGGCGAGGCCCCCTGATGCCGTCGCCTTCCGCGCGAACCTTGGCAGATCGTGAAGATACCGTTGACGAAGCCACGACGCCGATGCGCGTTCCCGACATTTGGCCGGCATGGTAAACAGCGGGTTAACAACCGCGGCTGGATCGTTAATTTTCTCCGAATGCCGTTTGGCAGCCGTGTTTTCCGGGCATGTAACGGTAACTTACCCCGCCGGAACGACGTATTACCTGACGCAGCGAGAGCTGCGACCCTATCACTGGGTCTCGATCGGTGCCGCCATATGGGCCGGCGATTCGATCCAATCGCAAGGATTGCAGCTTTCATGTCACGCCAAAGCTTGGCTATGGCGGGTTCCTCGATTCATGAAACCCGCTCCCCCGCCGACTCCGCCGATGCCGACCAGGCCGGCGATTTCACCATCAGCGATCTCGCCCGCGACTTCGGCGTGACGTTGCGCACGCTCCGCTTCTACGAGTCGCGGGGCCTGATCGCGCCGAGCCGTTCCGGCATGACGCGCATCTATTCGGCGCGTGACCGCGCTCGCCTCGCCCTGATCCTCAAGGGCAAGCAGCTTGGTTTCACGCTCGTCGAAATCCGCGCCATGCTGGCCAACGAGGACAAGAAGGGGACGGCCGGCGACACGGCCGCTTCCGTCGGCGGCCTCCAGCTCAGCCGCGACCAGATCGTCGAGCAGCTTGACCTGCTGCGCAGCCAGCGCAGCGAGATCGAGGGCGCGATCGCCGAGCTCGAAGCTTCGCTCTCGCGTATGCCGAAGGCATGAGCGGCGCTTTCCGAGGTGGGTCATCCCGCACGCGCCGTAGCGTGAAACGCTGCTGCGCAGATGCGGGATCGCATGACGAAGGGCCTCTTTTCTGAGGACGGTCCCGTGTCTGCGCAGCGGCACTGCGCGCCGCAGCGCGCACGGGATGACGCCAGCATCCTCAAAGCCCCGGCTCCGCCGGGGCTTTTTTTATGGTCGCGTCACGCTCCCGCCATCCGGGCGACGACAAAATCGCATCGTCACAGTTGCAACTTCGCCGAGATTGTTTATATATGAACTATCTTGATGCGGCGACAGCGATCAGGCGCCGCCTTTGCGACGAGAGGGAGGATCAGATGCCGGTCTACAAGGCACCCGTCGACGACACGCTTTTCCTGCTCAACGACGTCTTCAACATCGAGCGCTACAACAACCTGCCGGGCTTCGCCGACGCGTCCGCGGACGTGATCGAGGCCGTGCTCGGCGAGGGTGCCAAGCTCTGCGAGGAAGTCCTTCAGCCGATCAACTGGTCCGGCGACCAGGAAGGCTGCACCCGCCATGCCGATGGTCGCGTCACCACGCCGAAGGGCTTCAAGGAGGCCTATGAGGCCTATGCCGGCGGCGGCTGGATCGGCCTTGCCATGGACCCCGAATATGGCGGCCAGGGCCTGCCCTACACGCTCGGCGCCGTGATGAACGAATACGCCTCGGCCGCGAACATGGCCTTCGCCATGTATCCGGGCCTGACCATGGGCGCGATCGCCGCGCTCTATGTCCACGGCTCCGACGAGATCAAGCGCACCTATCTGCCGAAGATGATCGACGGCACCTGGTCGGGCACCATGAACCTGACCGAACCGCATTGCGGCACCGATCTCGGCCTGCTCAAGACCAAGGCCGTGCCGAACAGCGACGGCTCCTACGCCATCTCCGGCACCAAGATCTTCATCTCCGCCGGCGAGCAGGACATCACCGAGAACATCGTCCATCTCGTGCTCGCCCGCATCGAAGGCGCGCCGGCCGGCGTGAAGGGCATCTCGCTCTTCGTGGTGCCGCGCAACAAGCTGGGCGCGGACGGCTCGGTCGGCGCGAATAACGGCGTGTCCTGCGGCTCGATCGAGCACAAGATGGGCATCCACGGCAATGCCACCTGTGTCATGAACTATGACGGCGCGCAGGGCTGGCTGGTCGGGGCGGAGAACAAGGGCCTCAACGCCATGTTCGTGATGATGAACGAGGCCCGCCTCGGCGTCGCGATCCAGGGCCTCGCCCAGTCCGAGGTCGCCTATCAGAACGCCGTCGCCTATGCCAAGGAGCGCCTGCAGGGCCGCGCGCTGACCGGCGCCAAGGAGCCCGCCAAGCCGGCCGATCCGATCATCGTCCATCCCGACGTGCGCCGCACGCTGATGTCGATTAAGGCCTTCAACGAGGCGGCCCGCGCCTTCGTGCTCTGGAACGCGCTGAAGTCGGACATCGCCCATCGCTCCGGCGACGCGGCCGAGCGTCAGGCGGCCGACGACCAGCTCGGCCTGATGACCCCGGTACTCAAGGGCGTGCTCACCGATATCGGCTTCGACAACGCCGTGAAGGCGCAGCAGATGTTCGGCGGCCATGGCTACATCGCCGAGACCGGCGTCGAGCAGTTCGTCCGCGATGCCCGCATCGCCATGATTTACGAGGGCGCCAACGGCGTGCAGGCCATGGACCTCGTCGGCCGCAAGCTCGGCCGCGACGGCGGCCGCGGCATCATGGCCTTCTTCAACGAGGTCGGTGGTTTCCTGAAGGAGAATGCCGAGGACGAGGCGCTCAAGCCGCTGCTCGGGCCTTTGCAGGTTTCACTGGGCCATCTCCAGCAGGCGGCGATGTGGTTCATGAACAATGCGCTCGCCAAGCCCGACAATGCCGGCGCCGGCGCCAGCGACTTCATGCACCTGCTCGGCCTCGTCTCGCTCGGCTACATGTGGGTGAAGATGGCCAAGGCCGCGCAGGAGAAGCTCAAGGCCGGTGCCGACGAGCGGATGAGCGCCAAGCTGGTCACGGCCCGCTTCTTCATGGAGCGCACCTTGCCGGAAACCGCCGCCCATCTGGCGCGGATCACCTCCGGTTCGGATACGACCATGGCGCTGAGCGTCGAGCAGTTCTGACGAAAACGCCGTCATGCCCGGGCTTGACCCGGGCATCTCTTGCAGAACTTGCTGGATGACGAGATGGTCGGGTCAAGCCCGACCATGACGTCCGGCACCAGAACGCGCCGTCCGACGGCGCCCCGGGAGGCCACCAAATGGCAGACGCATTCATCTACGACCACGTCCGGACGCCGCGCGGCAAGGGCAAGGCCGACGGCTCGCTCCACGAAGTCACGGCTATCGAGCTCGGCACCCAGGCTCTGCGCGCGATCAAGGACCGCAACGGTCTCGATCCGCTCCTCGTCGAGGACGTGGTGATGGGCTGCGTCGATCCGGTCGGCGAGGCCGGCGCCGATATCGCCCGCACCGTCGCGCTCAAGGCCGGCTACGGCAAGGAAGTGCCGGGCGTCCAGATCAACCGCTTCTGCGCCTCGGGCCTCGATGCGGTGAACCTCGCCGCGGCGCAGGTCATGTCCGGTCAGAAGGAGATGGCGATCGGCGGCGGCGTCGAGTCGATGTCGCGCGTCGGCATGGGTGCCTCGGGCTTCGGTATCGCGGTCGATCCGTCGGTCGCGATCGATACCTATTTCATGCCGCAGGGCGTCGCCGCAGACCTGATCGCCACCAAGTACGGCTTCTCGCGCGACGATGTCGACGCCTTCGCCGTGCGCTCGCACCAGCGTGCCGCAAAGGCCTGGGCC
>NZ_JAELTI010000112.1 GCF_016428755.1 Allobosea sp. ASV33 | reverse complement strand
CCTGCGAGGCGACGGACGAGGCGACGATCATCCAGACCCGCCACCGCATTCCCGAGGCACCGCTGAAGCCCCGACAGGTCATGGTCTATCAGGTGCCGACGCCGGAACCCTTACGCCGTCTGGAGCCGCGCGAGGCCGAAACCCGCAAGATGCACGCCTGGGCCGAATACGGGCTGATGCAGGTCAAGCTCTACGAGGACATCGCCCGCTATGGCGAGATCACCAAGACCTATGACTACCCGGTCATGGTCAATGGCCGCTACGTGATGGCGCCCTCGCCCATCCCGAAATTCGACAACCCGAAGATGCACATGTCGCCGTCGCTGCAATTGTTCGGCGCCGGCCGGGAGAAGCGCATCTACGCGCTGCCGCCCTATACCAGCGTGCGGAGTCTCGATTTCGAGGACCATGCCTTCCGCATCCAGAGCTGGACCCAGCCTTGCGGGCTCTGCGGCGCGGCCGACAGCTATCTCGACGAGGTCGTGATCGACGACCAGGGCGGGCGCATGTTCGTCTGCTCCGACAGCCATTATTGCGAGACCCGCCGGGCGGAAGGCCATCGCGGCACGATGCTCGGCGACGCGGCCGCGAGCGGCCTGGTCGAGGAGACCACCCCATGACCCTGCAAGTCGCCGCGGCCGAGCTCGCGCTCGAACCCGCCCCCCTGCTTTCCGTCGACGGCGTCAGCCGCTTCTATGGCGAGCGCATCGGCTGCGCCGATGTCTCCTTCGACCTCTGGCCGGGCGAGGTGCTCGGCATCGTCGGCGAATCCGGCTCGGGCAAGTCGACCCTGCTGCGTTGCCTCGCCGGCATTGACAAGCCCGACGCGGGCGAGGTGCTGTTCCGGGGTGGCACCGAGCCGCTCGACATCTACTCGGTCTCCGAGCAGGAGCGTCGCCGCCTGATGCGCACGGCCTGGGGCATCGTCCACCAGAACCCGCGCGACGGCCTGCGCATGGATGTCACCGCCGGCGGCAATGTCGGCGAGCGCCTGATGGATCGCGGCGACCGGCATTATGGCCAGATCCGCGAGCGCGCGCTGGACTGGCTCCAGCGCGTCGAGATCGCCAGCGCCCGCATCGACGACCGGCCGCGCCAGTTTTCCGGCGGCATGCAGCAGCGCCTGCAGATCGCCCGCGTGCTGGTCTCCGAGCCGCGCCTCGTCTTCATGGACGAGCCGACCGGCGGTCTCGACGTTTCCGTACAGGCCCGCCTGCTCGACCTGCTGCGCGTGCTGGTGCGCGATCTCGGCCTCGCCGCGATCATCGTCACCCACGACCTCGCCGTGGCGCGTCTCCTGACCGACCGTTTGATGGTGATGAAGGATGGCCGCGTCGTCGAGCAGGGTCTGACCGATCAGGTCCTCGACGATCCGCACCACGCCTATACGCAGCTTCTCACCTCGGCGGTGCTGAGTGTGTGAGCCGAACCTTTGTCATTCCGGGGCTTCGCGCAGCGAAGAACCCGGAACCCACGACCGGGCGAGACCTTTGCCAATGGCGATCAGGCTCGCTCACCCAGTCGTGGTTTCCGGGTTCGGGCCTGACGGCCCGCCCCGGAATGACAACGGCGCTCCCGTCACACCCTCGTCACCTCGCCGGCACAAGGCACTGACCCCATGACCACGATGATTCAGGTCGAGAACGTCGCCAAGACCTTCACCCTGCACAATCAGGGCGGAGCGCGTTTGCCCGTCTTCGACAACGTCAATTTCCACGTCGATTCCGGCGAAGCGCTGGTGCTGGCCGGCGCGTCCGGCGCCGGCAAGTCGAGCCTGCTGCGCATCCTCTACGGCAATTACAGGCCCACGAGCGGCGCGATCCGCATCACCCATGGCGGCCGGCCCGTCGATATCGTCGCCGCCGTGCCGCGCACCGTGCTCGACATCCGTCGCCGCACGCTCGGCTTCGTTTCGCAGTTCCTGCGGGTGATCCCGCGCGTCTCGACGCTCGATATCGTCCGCGACCCGCTGCTGGCGCGCGGCGCCACGCCGGACACCGCGACCGAGCGCGCCAAGGCCATGCTCGCCCGGCTCAACCTGCCGGAACGCCTCTGGAACCTCGCGCCCGCCACCTTCTCCGGCGGCGAGCAGCAGCGCGTCAACATCGCCCGCTCCTTCGTCGACCCCTCGGCGATCATGCTGATCGACGAGCCCACCGCCTCACTCGATGCCGCCAATCGCGACGTCGTCGTCGAGCTCATTGCCGAGGCGCGCGCCGCCGGCTCCGCCATCGTCGGCATTTTCCATGACGAGGCGGTTCGCGAACGCGTCGCGACGCGCTATCTCGACATCACCGCTTTCCGGAAGGCCTGATGATGCAAACCGTTCTCACCAATGCCAAGCTGATCCTCGAGAACGAGGTCGTCACCGGCACCATCGCCTTCGGCGCGAACGGCATCACCGCCGTCGACCAGGGCAAGTCGTCCCTGCCTGGCGCGATCGATGTCGGCGGCGACTATGTCGCGCCCGGCCTCGTCGAGATGCACACCGACAACATGGAAAAGCATTTCATGCCGCGCCCGAAGGTCTTCTGGCCGAACGGGCTGGCCGCCGCGCTGGTCCATGACGCGCAGATGGCCGCGGCCGGCGTCACCACGGTCTACGACGCCGTCTGCGCCGGCACGCCCTTCTCGGCCAAGGACTACCGCAAGGACATCTTCGCCGACGTGATGAAGTCGCTGGCCTATGGCAAGAGCGAGAACGTCTTCCGCATCGACCACCGCATCCACATGCGCTGCGAGTTGACGAGCCCGCACCTGCTCGAGGATATCGCGCCCTATCAGGACGACGAACTGGTCCAGCTCGTCTCGCTGATGGACCACACCCCCGGCCAGCGCCAGTGGCGCGATCTCCAGCATCTCAAGACCTATGCTGTCGGCAACGGCAAGACGGTCGCTGAGTTCGAGGAGGACGTCGAGGTCCGGCAGCGCGAAGGCGCAGCCAATGTTGCCAAGAACTGGCAGGCCGTGGTCGACATCTTCCGCGCGCGCGGCATCCCGCTCGCGACCCATGACGACACGATCCCCGAGCATGTCGAGGAAGGCGTCGCCTCCGGCGCGGTGATCTCGGAATTCCCGACGACGGTCGAGGCCGCCGCCGCCGCCAAGCAGGCCGGCCTTGCCACGGTTGCCGGTGCCCCGAACGTCGTGCGCGGCGGCTCGCATTCCGGCGGCGTCTCGGTCTCCGAGCTCGCCGAGAAAGGCCTGCTCGACGGCCTCTCCTCGGACTATGTGCCGGCGAGCCTGCTGCAGGCTGTGGTCAAGCTCAATGCCGACCATGGCATCGCGCTGCCCGAGGCGATGGGCATGGTGACCTGGAAGGTCGCCGACATCCTCGGCCTCCGGGACCGCGGCCATCTCAAGACCGGACTGCGCGCCGATCTCGTGCGCTTCAAGGTGCTGGGCGCGACGCCGGTGCTTTCCGCCGTCTGGTCGCAGGGCGAGCGCGCATTTTGAGCAAGCCGCGCTACGCCGTCTATTACGCCCCCGCCGCTGAAAGCGCCCTCTGGCGCTTCGGTTCGGCGGTGCTCGGCTATGACGCCTTGACCGGCGAAGACCTGCCCTTCGCCGTCCCGCCCGGATGCGATCCGGCCCTGTGGCCTGCCCTCACCGAGGAACCCCGCCGCTACGGTTTCCACGCCACGCTGAAGGCGCCTTTCGAGCTCGCCGACGGCCGCAGCGAGGAGCAGTTGCGCGCCTTCGCCCGCAACCATGCCGCCGGGCTCGACGCTGTGGAACTGGCGGGCTTGAGCGTCACCGCGCTCGGCTCCTTCGTGGCACTGACACCGTCCGAGCCGAGCGAGGCCTTGCAGCGCTTCGCCTTCTCGGCCGTGCAGGCCTTCGAGCTCTTCCGCGCGCCGCTCTCCGAAGCGGACAAGGCGCGTCGCCTCAAGAGCCCGCTGACGCCGGCCCAGCACGCCTATCTCGAAGCCTATGGCTATCCCTATGTCGGCGACGCCTTCCGCTTCCACATGACGCTGACCGGCTCCCTGCCAAGCGAGCAGGCGGGACCGGTGAAGCAGGCGCTTGAGACCGCCTATGCGGCGGCGCTGCCAGCCGGTCCGGTCAGGATCGATCGCTTCGCGCTGTTCAGGCAGGACGACCGAGCCGGCCGCTTCCGCCTGCTCGATTCCTACGCTTTCGGGTGAGCTCTCCTTGCCGAACCGGGGCGTCATTCTCGGGCGAAGCGTAGCGCAGACCCGAGAATCTCTTTCAGAAGATGCTCGGGTCAAGCCCGAGCATGACGGCGGAGAAATGCCTGCGCTGCGGCATTCACGACGACTACCGCCCCAACCCTCGCAGCACCGCCAGCAACTCCTCCGCCGCCTCGGCGACGCTGCGATCGTTCAGGATCGTGACGATCTCGGCGCGCTGCGCCGTCAGCGGCGCCTCGCGCTTCAAACGGGCCGCGATATCGGCCTCGGTCTCGCGCCCGCGCGCCGCCAGACGCTGCGCCAGCACCGCGACCGGCGCGGTGATGTTGAGCACGACGACACGCTCGGCGAGCTGCTCGGCCGTCGCAATGGCCGCGCGCGAAACATTGACGATCACGACGTCGCCCGCATCGATACCGGAAAGCTCGGCGACTGGAATGCCGTAGCTCAGCCCATGCGCCTGCCAGCTCAGCGCCAGCCCGCCATCGGCCTTGAACGCGCGAAAAGCGGCCTCGTCGCAGGAATCGTGATCCTCGGCCCCGGCCATGGCTGGCCGGGTGATCAGGCGCCGCGCGAAGCGATAGCCGGGATCGCCGGAAAGCCCTGCCCGCGCCGCATCCATCAGCGTGTCCTTCCCTGCCCCGGAGGGACCTACCACGAGAACGAGCACGCCCGTCTGCACGGCGGGGATCGCGATATCAGGAGAGGATAAGGACATGGCCGCGAAGAAGCTTGGACTCGAACCGCTGATCGACCCGACCGCCCAGGTGAGGCAGGCGACGCTCGGCCGCTACACCGCCATCGGTGCGCGCACCATCTTCGCCGAGTCGACGATGGGTGACTACTCCTATGTCGTGAACGACGCGAATGTCATTTACACGACAATCGGCAAGTTCTGCTCGATCGCGGCGATGACCCGGATCAACCCGGGCAACCACCCGATGCATCGCGCCAGCCAGTCGCATTTCACCTATCGCGCCGCCGCCTATTTCGACGATGCGGAGGATGACGAAGCCTTCTTCGACTGGCGCCGGGCGCATGCCGTGACGATCGGCCACGATGTCTGGATCGGCCATGGCGCGATCGTTCTCGCCGGCCGCAATATCGGCACCGGCGCGGTGGTCGCGGGCGGCGCCATCGTCACCAAGGACGTGGCGCCCTACACCATCGTCGCCGGCAACCCGGCCCGCCCGGTGCGGCGCCGGTTTGCCGAGGATATCGCGGAAAGATTGCAGAACCTCGCCTGGTGGGACTGGGAGCATGCGCGCCTGCGTGCCGCCCTTGACGATTTCCGCAACCTCTCCGTTGAGGATTTCTTGGACCGATACGAAACCGAATGAGAGAGAATCCATCCTATTGGTATGGCTACGTTATTCCGATCAAATAACATTCGTGGAAGGTTCAAATTTCGCGATAATACGGCTGGACCTTGTAGAAATTGACCCAGATCAAGACATACCCTCATAGGTTGTTAACCTTGTGGGGCCATGGTCGGTCTCCGGCGGAAACGGGTTCCGCCCGAGGCTGGGGACCTCCTGATGTCGGCACTGGATCATCTCGGCAAGCGGCTTGCCTTCATGCAACTCGGCCCGGAGGCGCAGGCGCGCATTCGCGATGTCGGCGACGCTTTGGGCCCGTCCATTCCAGCCGCGCTCGACGCTTTCTACGCACAATTGCGCGCCTTCCCGGAAACGAAGGCGTTCTTCAGCAACGAGCAGCATATCGAGGGCGCCAAGCAGCGCCAGGCCAGGCACTGGGGCGGCATCGCCACCGGCAAGTTCGACGAGAATTATATCGGCGCCGTCACCCAGGTCGGGAAAGTCCATGCCCGCATCGGCCTGGAGCCTCGCTGGTATATCGGCGGCTACGCGCTGATCCTTGAGAAGCTGCTCACCGGCGTGCTGGAAGCGCGCTGGCCGAAGAACGCGCTGGGCAAGCGCATGGCCGGCGCGGCCGAGCGCTCGGCCGAGATCGGCGCCATCGTCAAGGCAGCGCTGCTCGACATGGATTACGCGATCACCGTCTATCTCGAAGCCTCCGAGGAAGCCCGGCTGAAGGCCGAGGCCGAGGCCCGCGCCATCGAGCAGGCCAAGGCGGCCGAGCGCGACAAGGCGATCGCCTGCGTCAGCCAGAGCATGGCCGCGCTCGCCGAGGGCGACCTGACCTATCGCATGAGCGCCGAGATCCCGGCCGAGTACGCGGAGATCCGCGACCATTTCAACGGCGCGATGGCGCGCCTCCAGGAGATGGTCGGCACGATCAAGGCGACCTCGGCCGCGATCGCCTCCTCCTCGCAGGAGATCAGCACTGGCGCCCAGGATCTCTCGATGCGCACCGAGCAGCAGGCCTCGGCGCTGGAGGAGAGCGCGGCGACGACCGAACAGCTCGCGGCCTCCGTGAAGACCTCGACCCAGGCCTCGCGCGAATCCGTCTCGCTGGCCGACGAGGCCGCCAATGTCGCGCGCACCGGCGGCGATATCGTCCGCGAGGCCGTCGAGGCGATGGCGCGGATCGAAGGCGCTTCGAAACGCATCTCGGAGATCACTGACGTGATCGACGGCATCGCCTTCCAGACCAACCTGCTGGCGCTCAATGCCGCCGTCGAGGCCGCGCGTGCCGGCGATGCCGGCCGTGGCTTCGCCGTCGTCGCGGCCGAGGTCCGGGCATTGGCGCAGCGCTCGGCAGGCGCGGCCAAGGACATCACAGGGCTGATCTCGTCCTCGGACGCGGAGGTCGCCGACGGCGTCAAGCTGGTGCGTCAGGCCGGCGAGACGCTGGACCGCATCGTCGCCGCTTCCGCCAAGGTCTCCAGCACCGTCGAAGAGATCGCCTCGGCCTCCAGCGAGCAGGCCAACGGCATCGACGAGATGAGCCAGACCGTCAGCCACATGGACGAGATCACCCAGCAAAACGCGGCCCTGGCCGAGGAAAGCGCGGCCTCGGCCCGCGTGCTGCTCGACCAGATCGGCCAGCTGAACCGGCTGGTCGCGGCCTTCCGGACCGAACAGGGCGGAGCGGCAGGCAATGCCGGAGCGGCCCGTCGGCGCGCGGCCTGAGCCGATCCTGGAGCGTGCTGACTTTGCTCCAAACCACGCCGTCATCCCGGGCTTGACCCGGGATCCATCGGAGGTCTCCGGAGCTCTACGCCGGATCCCGGATCGGCGCAGCGGAGTTTATCCTTGAGCCGGCCGAAGGTCGGACCCGAGGTCAGCTTGTCCGGGATGACGTCCGTGGATATCGGCCGCGCCTGATGCCCTACCCGGCGAGCCGCCAGACCGAACTGCGCTTGACCTCGGCATCCTCCAAAGCGCGCGTCACGGGCACCTCATAGGTCGCGAGCGCTTCCAACCTTTCGCGCGGCAGATAGCTACGGCCGGGATCGCCGATCAGCACCGTCGCGCCGCGTGCCGACAGCCCGGACAGCCAGTCGATGACGCGCCCGGCCATCGCGCGCTCGTAGCAGACGTCCCCCGCGCAGATCACATCCCAGCCCTCGTCAAGGCCGATCAGATCCTCGCAGCGCGCCGTCACCGCGACGCCATTGGCCGCCGCGTTGATGCCGATCGCCGCCGCCGCAAAGGCATCGATATCGCAGGCCTCGACCGGCGCCGCTCCGGCCTTCGCCGCCGCGATCCCCACCAACCCGGAGCCGGAGGCGAAATCCAGCATCCGCCGCCCCGCGACGATCTCGGGATGATCCAGCAGATACCGCGCGAGCGCTTGCCCGCCCGCCCAGGCGAAGGCCCAGAACGGCGGCGGCAGGCCGATCACCGCAAGCTCGTCCTCGGTCTTCTGCCAGAGTTCCGTCGCCTCCTCGGCGACATGCAGCGCGATCTCCGGCGCATGCGGCACCGGGAGCAGCCGCGTATGGGCGCGGATGAAGGCCTCGCGGTCGAGGACGGCCTCGCCGCTCATGCCGCAGCGTCCGGCGCGATGCGGCCGAGCAGGCTAAGATAGAGCGCCTTCACGCCGTTCATCACGTCGCGCTCGGTATGGCCGTCGAGCAGGCGGGCGCGGGCATTCTCGCCCATGCGCTCGGCGAGGCGCGGCGTGCCGGCAAGCGCGATCAGCGCCTTGGCCAGCGCTACGGCGTCATCGGCCGGAACCACCATGCCGTCCTGTCCGTCGCGGACGAAGCTGCGGCAGCCCGGCACGTCCGTGGTCAGGATCGCCCGGCCGCAGGCCGCCGCCTCCAGGATCGTGCGCGGCAGGCCCTCGCCGCCGCGCGACGGCAGGATGCAGAGATGATGCGCCTTCCAGACGCCCTCGATATCCCGCGTCGGCCCGGCCCAGGTGATGCCCGGCCGCGCCGCCCATTCCTTCAGCGTCGTCTCAGGGATTGCCTTGGGATTGGAGGGGTCGGGCGCGCCATGGATGGTGAGCGTGACCTTCGCGCCCTCGGCTCGCGCCAGTCTCACCGCCTCCACGGCAAGATCGACGCCTTTGGACCAGAGCATGCGCGCGACCAGCGCGACCTTGAGCGGCGGCGCCGGCGGCATCGGCGAGGGCATCAGGATCAACGGATCGACCCCGGCCCCGCCGACGATCGCGACCTTCGCGCCGTCCTGCGGATCGAGCCCGAGCGTCACGGGATCGTCGGGGTTCTCGAACAGGAACCGCACCTGCGGCCCGTCAATCGCGCCGCGCAGCCAGGTGATCGCGGCGAAGCGCGCAGCCGCCGCGAGCGCGCCCTGCTTGGCGCCGAGAAAGCCGAGCCCGGTCAGCGCATAGACGCGGCGCTCGACACCGGCGAGCTTGCCGGCCAGCCCGGCGAGCGCGATCGGCTTCAGCGCGATGCAATGGAGGATATCGGGCTTCTCGGCCGCGATCAGGCGCTTCAACGCCGCGACCTGCCGGAACAGCGCGCGCGGATCGAGGCTGCGCCGCTCCGCCTCCAGCCCGATCAAACGAGCGCCGGTCGCCTCGATGACGCGCCGGTGGTTGCGCTCCCGCGCGATCACCGCGACGTCGAAACCGAGTTCGCGCGCCGCCCGCGCCATCGGCAGGAAATGCGAGGCGAAGAACCAGTCCTCGGTGGCGACGAAAAGGAGTTTCGGGCGCGGCATGGCGCCATCAGGCCGATGCGGTGGCGAAGGTCAAGCCCGCTTGCGCCTCAGGGCCGCGCCGTCGCGACCGGCAGAACCCGCGCCAGCGCTGTCGGCGGATCGATCCGGCCGGCGCCATAGACCGGATCCCGGCCGCGCGAGCCGAGATCGATCGCGCTGTCGGCGAGCACCCGGCGGGCGCTGTCGGAATCGAGCTCCGGCTGCTTTTCGAGCAGGAGAGCAACCAGCGCCGTGACATGGGCGGCGGCGATCGAGGTACCCGAGGTGAAGACATAGCGCCCACCCGGTTCGGCCGTCAGCACGTCGACGCCGGGTGCCGCGATCGCGACATAAGAGCCCCGATTGGCCTCGCTGAAGACCTTGTCCTCGGCATCGGTCGCGGTCACCGCGATTACGCTCGGATCGGCGCCGGGATAGAGCGGCGCCGAGCGGGCGCCGCCATTGCCGGCGGCCGCGACGGTGATGACGCCGCGCTCCTTCGCACCGGCCAGTGCCTTGGACAGCAAGCGGTCCTGAGGGCCGGCGAAGCTCAGGTTGATCACCTTGGCGCGCTGCTGGACGACCCATTCGAGCGCCGTCAGGATCTGGAACGACTTGCCGTTGGCGGAGACGGCTTGCGGGCCGCCGAAGGCCCGCGCGACGACGAGGCGGGCCGCAGGCGCAATGCCCTGCAATTCGCCATGCGCGACGATCGCCGCGGCCATCGACGTGCCGTGGGCATGCGGCGTCGCCAGACCGTCGATCGCGTCGAGATAGCCCACGACCGACCCCTGGATCTCGGGATGGTCCATGTCGACGCCGGAATCGATGATCCCGACCCGGATATTGCGGCCCTGCGCCAGCTTGCGCGCCTCGCTCAGGCGCAGCTTGTCGACGACATATTGCGGCGGCAGCATGCGCCGCACGGCGGCCGTGCCGCGCGCCGCCGTCGCGGGATCGGCCAGCCGCAGGCCCGGTGCCGGCGCTGCTTGCGTGGAATCGGAAGAAGCCGTGGTCGTCCCCGCCGGCCCGTCGGCACGGGAGAGGGAATCCTGCTGCAATTCGAAGAGGAAATTCGGCTGAGCCCCGGCGATATTGGTGTCGTCGCCCATCTCGGTCAGCACGGCGCGCAGGTCTCGTCCGGCCTCGAGCTTGGCCCGGATGATGGTGACCCCCGCGAGATCGAAGCGCTGACGCGCGATCAATGTCGCGCCATAGCGGCGCAGCACGGCTTCGGCCTCGACATTGGGCGCGAGCTCGAACAGCACTTCGTCGGGCACGAAGCGGGTCTCGTCGAGCGCCGGCACGATGCTGCGCTGGGTCCGCGTCTGCAGCCAGGAACCGGGCGGCACGCGCATCGAGCGGTTGGTCCCCCCGGCCGAGGGCTGCTGCGGGCTCGTCGTCGGCGCGACGCGCCTGCCGTCGCCGGTCCCTCCGGCGGGCTGGGCGAAGACCGAGCCAGGCACGAGCGCGAGCGCGCATGCGAGAAGGCCGGCGCCGGCGAGGCACCGAACCCTGGATTTACGGCGGGCGAACGGGGACGGCAGCATGGCCGGATCCTCCTGCGACGACGACATCATGCCATGGCGCCCGACAACCGCGCCAGCCGGGATTACGGCGCCGGCGCGACGAAGCTGACGATGGCACTCTCGCCCTTCATCCGCGCCGCGATCGCATCGACCTGGGCGGTGGAGAGGGAGGCATCGCCGACGCGCACCTTGAAGAAGCCGTTGGCACGGGGGCCGTCGACGACCGAGGCGTCGAAGCGCTTGAAGAAGGAGGCGATCTCGCCGGCCTTCGCCTCGGGCGAGAAGCTCAGCAGCACATAGCTTTCCGACGCGCGCGTGCCCGGCGCGGAGGCCGTCTGGAAGCCGGGCCCGCCGTCGCGCAGGGCAAGCCCGGTGATCGCCACGCCCTGCAGAACGATCAGCGCGAGCGCAGCGGCACTGGCATAGGCGAGACGGCGCGGCGTCTGCGCGGCCAGGAGGCCACCGAGCCAACCGAGCAGGCCGCGACCGTTCTCCTGGGCGCGGGCTAGAAGAGGCACCGGACGGGCTTCGGCCTCGATGCCGGCCATCAGCTTTTCGAGCGCGTTGTGGGAGGGCGCGCCGAGGCTCTCGTTAAGCAGCACCGTCTCGGCCATGTCGTCGCGAATGAGGTCGAGCCGGGCGGCAAGCTCGGCATCGGCGGCGAGCGCCGTCTCGACGCGGCGCTTGTCGGCATCCGAGATGCGGCCATTGGCGTAGAAGGGCAGCAGCTCCTCGAGCTCGCGGCGCTTCGGATCGCTGGCGATGCTGTCGTTCATCACGCCACTCCCTGCGCAGCCGGGCCGCGCCTTATAAAAACGAAAATCCTACGGCCAGCCGCGGTCGATGCCCGCGGCCTTGAGCATCTCGCCCAGCTTCTTGCGGGCATGGAAAAGCCGCGTCTTGACGGTGTTCTCGGGGATACCGACGATCCGCGCGACCTCCTCGACAGAGGTCTCATGGTAATAGACGAGATCGATGACCTCGCGATGCTCCGCCGAAAGGCGTCCGAGGCAGGCGCGGATGGCGAGACCCTTGTCCTGCTTCTGCAGGACAACTTCCGGGCCGTCGGTCTCGTCCTCGATGCTTTCGGCATAATCCTCGTCCAGCTCGGCATCGCGGCGCTTGCGCAAGAGCGACCAGGCCTTGTTCCGGGCGATGGCGAGCAGCCAGGTCGAGACCGAGGCACGCGCCTCGAACCGATCAGCCTGTCGCCACAGATCCATGAACACGTCACTGATCACATCCTCGGCAAGCGTCTCGTCACGGACGAGCCGCAGCACGAAACGGTAGACCCGCACCTGATGCCGCGAAAACAGCACCTTCATCGCGAGCCGGTCACCAGAGGCGATCCGTTTGACGAGATCCTCGTCCGATTCCGTATGCATTGCCCCTCGAAGGCCAGGCATCCCGGCTCGCATCAGGTTGTCGCGGCGAGCGGGGAAAAGGTTCAACCCGGCGCGCACATTAATCTGCACGTTCGGATTTGCCGATAGGCGGATACGAAACGGATAGGTGTTTTTTGCCCGAAAATCAGCCTTTGGCCGGGGCAGGCACTGCCATCGCGGTTAAGCGGATATGAAAAGGGGCGCTCGCGGCGCCCCAAATCGCATTCTCAGGAGATGCGGAAAGTCCTGGCATCCGGCCTCTATCGGCCGAACTGCAAAGGCGTCAGCGGCGCTTGCCGGCCGTGCGCATCTGCATGTACTGCACGGCTTCGAGCAGCACCTTGCGCGGACGCTCGGCGTCGCGCTTGGCCTGCTCGGCCTTGCGGGCGGCTTCGCGAGCGATCTCTTCCTGGCGCTTCTCTTCTTCGATGCGCGCACGCTCGATCGCTTCCAGACGCTCCTTCTCGGCCCGGATCTTCGCCTTCTCGGCTTCGCGCTCGGCGCGCGCCTGGGCGATGGCTTCCCGCTCCTCGCGTCGCTGCACCATCACCGGGTCGTCGGCCTTCGGCCGGGCCTGGAAACGCTCGAGCAGCGCCTTCTTGGCATTGGCGGAATTGGACTGGCGGTCGGTAAAGCTGCGGTCGTTCGGGTTCTTCAAGGGTGATCTTCTCTCGGGTTGTTACGGACATTCATCAGCCCGCGCGGGCGAGATAATCCAGATCGCGTTGGATTGGTATCGAAATCGACGCGCGGCAGCCCCGCTTCCAGCGCTTAACGGGCGGCAAATCCTGTATGCTGCACGCCGAAAACGCATGAGAACGGCAGGAGCAGCACCCGATAAGACGGGCGGGCCGGCCCTTGCATATGGGCGGCAAGCCCCATCCTGTCAATGCGCTGCGGCCTTTCCAGCCCGCCCGACGCCCCGAAAAACACCTCTATGCTTTACAAGCGTGGCATTTTCGCCAACAGGCAGGATAACCGCCGCAACAACGCCGTGCTCCCGTGAAGACGCCCCTGCTTTCCGATTTCCGCCGCATCGTCGTCAAGGTCGGCTCCAGCCTGCTGGTCGACCGCGAGCGCGGCCGCCTGCGCCATGCCTGGCTCGCGGCATTGGCCGAGGATCTTGCCGACCTGCACCAGCGCGGCGCCGACGTGCTCGTCGTCTCCTCCGGCGCGATCGCCTTGGGGCGCACCGTGCTCGGCCTGCCTTCCGGACCTTTGAGGCTGGAGGAGAGCCAGGCCGCCGCCGCGGTCGGCCAGATCGCGCTCGCCCGCAACTGGGCCGAGGCGCTCGGCGCCCATGGCCTCACCGCCGGCCAGGTGCTGCTGACGCTCGCCGATACCGAGCAGCGCCGCCGCTATCTCAACGCGCGCGCGACGCTCGGCCGCCTGCTCGACCTGCGTGCCATCCCCGTCATCAACGAGAACGACACCGTCGCCACCACCGAGATCCGTTATGGCGACAACGACCGGCTCGCGGCGCGGGTCGCGACCATGGCCGGCGCCGACCTCCTGGTGCTCTTCTCCGATATCGACGGGCTCTATACCGCCCCGCCCGCGAAGGACCCGAGCGCGCAGCATATCCCCGTGGTCGAGCGCATCACGCCCGAGATCGACGCTATGGCCGGCGGGGCAGCTTCCGAACTCTCGCGCGGCGGCATGCGCACCAAGATCGAAGCCGGCAAGATCGCCGCGGCCGGCGGCACCCATATGCTGATCGCCGACGGGCGCGCTAAGAACCCGCTCGCCAGCGTCGCCGAGGGCGGCCGCTGCACCTGGTTCCTCACGGCCTCGACGCCCGCCACCGCCCGCAAGACCTGGATCGCCGGCTCGCTGGAGCCCCGCGGCACGCTGCATCTCGATGCCGGCGCGGCCCGTGCGCTGCGCGGTGGCGCGAGCCTGCTGCCGGTTGGCGTTGTCAGGATCGAGGGCGAGTTCGCGCGCGGCGACGCCGTGCTGATCCGCGACCCCGAGGGTCAATTGCTCGGCCGCGGCCTCGTCGCCTACGACGCCTCCGAGGCGGTGCTGGTGCTCGGCAAGGCCTCCCGCGATATCGAGAGTGCTCTCGGCTATCCCGGCCGCGCCGAGATGATCCATCGGGACGACATGGCGCTCGGGCTGGGCTAGGGCATTGCCGACATCCAAAAATGCGCTGTCATTCCGGACAAGCCGCGATAGCGGCGCCGATCCGGCATCCATCGTAAGGCTCGGCGCTCTCCGATGGATTCCGGGTCAAGCCCGGAATGACGGCGCGTTTTTCGGGAACGCTGATATGCTGTGGTCGAACGAATGTCTTTTGGGCTGAACGAGATGACCGGCGACAGCGCATTGCGCATCATCGCGACGAACGAAGCGGCCGATATCGGCAGCGTCATGCAGGAACTCGGCCGTCGCGCCCGCGCCGCCGCACGCAAGGTCGCGCTCAGCCCGGCCGAACAGCGCAACGCCGCCCTTCTCGGCATGGCCAATGCGCTGCGCGCCCGCAGCGCCAGGATCCTCGCCGCCAACGCGCAGGACCTCGTTGACGGCAAGGCCGCGTCCTTAAGCGCCTCCTTCATGGATCGCCTCGCCCTCGACGAAAAGCGCCTCTCCGCCATGGCCGACGCCGTCGCCGAGGTCGCCGACCTGCCCGATCCGCTCGGCCGCGTGCTGGCGGAATGGACCCGGCCGAACGGCCTGCGCTTCGAACGCGTCGCGACGCCGCTCGGCGTCATCGCCGTGATCTTCGAGAGCCGCCCCAATGTCACGGCCGATGCGGGAGCGCTCTGCCTGAAGAGCGGCAATGCCGCGATCCTGCGCGCCGGCTCCGATTCCTTCCGCTCCTCGACCGAGATCGCCGCCGCGATGCGCGAGGGCCTGGAAGCCGCCGGCCTGCCCGGCGACGCGATCCAGCTCGTCCCGACGCGCGACCGCGCCGCGGTCGGCGAAATCCTCTCGGGGCTGAACGGCAATATCGACGTCGTCGTGCCGCGTGGCGGGAAAAGCCTCGTCGCCCGCGTCCAGAGCGAGGCGCGCGTGCCGGTCTTCGCCCATCTCGACGGCAACTGCCATGTCTATGTCGGTGCCGAGGCCGATCTCGCCATGGCCCGCGACATCCTGCTCAACGCTAAGCTCCGCCGTACCGGTGTCTGCGGCGCCGCCGAGACGCTACTCGTCGACGATGCCTGCGCCGCGAGCCATCTCGCCCCGCTCGTCACCGCCCTGCTCGACGCCGGCTGCGCCGTACGCGGCGATGAAGCCGCAAGGGCGGCCGACGTGCGCGTCACGGCCGCCACCGCAGAAGACTGGGCAACCGAATATCTCGACCGGATCATCGCGGTGAAGACCGTTAATGGCCTCGATGCCGCGATCGACCATATCGAGCGCTACGGCTCGCACCATACCGACGCGATCGTCACCGCGGACGAAGCCGCCGCCGCCCGCTTCCTGGCCGAGGTCGATTCGGCCATCGTCATCCACAATGCTTCGACCCAATTCGCCGATGGCGGCGAATTCGGCTTCGGCGCCGAGATCGGCATCGCCACCGGCCGCATGCATGCGCGCGGCCCGGTCGGCGTCGAGCAGCTCTGCTCCTTCAAATACCGCGTCCATGGCGCGGGCCAGACCCGGCCCTGAGGCGAAACCCGGCCTATGACGAGCGAGTTGCAGCGCGTGCCGTCCCGGCTGCCCCCCTTCGCGCCCGGCCTGCGGATCGGCCTGTTCGGCGGCAGCTTCAACCCGGCCCATGAGGGACACCGGCTGTCGAGCCTGACCGCCTTGCGCCGCCTCCAGCTCGACCGAGTCTGGTGGCTGGTCACGCCCGGCAACCCGCTGAAGGACAACGCAGCACTCCCTTCGCTCGCCGAGCGCATCCGCCAGGCCGAAGCCGTAGCCGGCCATGCCCGCATCGACGTCACCGGCGTCGAGGCGATGCTGCGCACCCGCTACACCGCCGACACGCTGCGCGCACTGAAGCGGCGCTGCCCCGGCGTGAACTTCGTCTGGATCATGGGCTCCGACA